>DATKCO010000097.1:0-26788 GCA_035513155.1 Gemmatimonadota bacterium
GCGCCACCCCAGCGGGTGGTGGAGCGGCTCCTCGGCGAGCCAGGCCCGGCCTTCCGCCGACCACAGGTCGGTCCGCTCGTAGCCGCCGTCCTCCATGAACGCGACCCAGTCGCCGACCGTCACCGGGCCGGTGTCGATCCAAAACGCCGCGAGCTCGACCCAGTGCGCGGGCCGCTCGTTGTCGTAGGCACCGGGATGAGTGTCCGTGCCGGCGGGGTACGGCCCCGCGGGCACGATGACCATCCCGGTGTCGGGCGGGAGCTCCGCGCGAGGCGCGGCCATCCGATGGGCAGGCTCGAATGGAACCTCGTTCATGAGCGCGACCGCCTGCAGCATCGTCTCCTGGTGCTGGGCCTCGTGCTGCGAGAGCATGCGGTAGACGAACCCGCCCGCGAGGAGCGGGTGCCCGCCGTCCAGCTCCGCTCCGCGCAGGCGATCGAGCGCTTCCCGACGGACGACCCGCAGCCGCCGGAGCAGGTCCACCCGGTCGGGGAGGTCGAGCGCGCCGCGTGCCTCCCGCGGGGTGCGCGTCGCGTCGTAGATCGCCTCCAGCGCGTCGGGAGAGGACCCGCCCGCGCCCAGCGCGTCGACCGCCCGCACCAGCCAGAGCTCCTCGAACTCCGCCATGTGGCCGAGGTCCCAGGCGATGGGCGAGAGGATCGGGCTCACCTGGCTCTCGAGCTGCGCGTCGGTCAGCGACTCGACGATGTCCAGCGTCCCGAGCCGCGCGCTCTGCAGCTCGCCCGCCAGGCGGCTTTCGAGGTCGGGCCCCGACGGCTTGGCGATGCGGCGGAACAGGAGCAGCGCGAACTGCTCCGCCGGGTCCGTGAGGCTCCGCTCGAGGGCGAACCCGAAGCGCGCCAGGTCGGCCGCGATCGTGGGGATCCGGAACTTGCGGCTGATCTCGGTGAGGATCGTCTCGCCGGCGGCGATGCGGAACGAGCGTCCGATCCCGGGCAGCTCGATCCGCGTCGACCGGCGGAAGCCGGCGTAGATCTCGATCCGCTCCAGCCGGTCGTTCCAGTACGCGACGTGATCGACCGCCTCGACGTCGACCTTCGTTCCCAGCTCACGGTTCATGCGGGCGAACAGGTTGCGGGTGAAGCGGCCGCTCCAGCCGGCTTCGTCGTCGTAGGCGGCCTCGAGCGCCTCGACGTCCTTGACGAGATCGACCCCCAGGAGGAAGGAGTCGTCGGGAGCCAGCGACCGCTCCAGGCGGGCGAGCAGGGCGTCGGTCTCGGCCGGGTTGAAGTTGCCGATCGTGGAGCCGAGGAAGACCAGGCAGAGCGGGGAGAGGCCGGCCACCGCGTCGAGGCCCCGCTCGTACGAGGTGGCGAGCGCGGTCACACGGAGCCCGGGGTAGTCGGCGGCCAGCTCGCGGGCGGCGGCCGTCACGACCGAGGGGTCGATGTCGATCGGGACGTACCTCACCTCGCCGCCATCGGCCTCGTGTGTCCAGGCGTCGAGGAGATGGCGGGTCTTGGTCGCCGACCCGGCGCCCAGCTCGACGATCGGGCCGGGCCCCGCGAGCGCGCGGATCTCGGCCGAGTGGGCCGCCAGGATCTCGCTCTCCGCCGCGGTCAGGTAGTACTCGGGCTGCCGCGTGATGGCGGAGAAGATCCGGCTCCCTTCCTCGTCGTAGAGATACCGGCAGCTCAGCCAGCGCGGATGGTCCGAGAGCCCGCGGGCCACCGAGTGGGCGAACGAGTCGGCGGCGGTCGGGTTCTCGTCGACGTGGACGGTCCATCGCTCGCCGCCCTCGCGCGCGAAGCCGAGGTCGTCGAGTCGCGCGAGATCGGTGACGATCGTTCTCGTGCGGATCCCCATCGGTCCTATATTAGGTGGGTCGACCGAAATGGCGAACCGTTCCGATGACAGCGGACCCGGGCGCGCGGTGGTGGCGTTCGAGGGGGCCGGATACGCCCTTCCGGGCGGGCGATGGATCGTGCGGGATCTGTCGCTGGCCGTGGGCCCGCGGGAGATCCTCGTGCTGGTGGGTCGCTCGGGCGCGGGAAAGACGACCGCGCTGAAGCTCGTCAACCGGCTCCTCGATCCGACCGGGGGCCGGGTGGTCGTCGACGGCCGGCCGACCGGCGCGTGGGACCCGGTCGAGCTGAGGCGGAGGATCGGCTGGGTGATCCAGGAGGTCGGCCTCTTCCCGCACCTGACCGTGCGGCGGAACGTGGGCCTGGTGCCGGAGCTCCTGGGATGGAAGCGCCCGCGGATCGATGGGCGCGTCGACGAGCTTCTGGAGCGGGTGGGGATGCCGGCCGCCGAGTTCGCCGCCCGGCTGCCCCACGAGCTCTCGGGCGGCCAGCGCCAGCGGGTCGGCGTGGCGCGGGCCCTGGCCGCCGACCCGCCGCTGCTCCTGCTCGACGAGCCGTTCGGCGCGCTCGACCCGATCACGCGCGCGGAGCTCCAGCGCGAGTTCGGCGAGCTCGTCCGGCGGCTTGGCAAGGCCGCCCTGTTCGTGACGCACGACCTGCGCGAGGCGCTCGCCCTGGGAGACCGGGTGGGCGTGATGGCCGGGGGAAGACTGGCCGCGCTGGAGCCCGCGGGCCGCTTCCTCGAGTCCGACCATCCCGAGGTGCGGGCGCTGGCCGCCACCCTGGAGTCTCCGAGCGGCGCGGGCGATGAGTGACCTCCTCCGGTACCTCTCCGTCCATCGGGGCCAGGTCGCGGACCTCCTGGGCGAGCACGTAGCGCTCGTCGCCGTGGCGGTCGGGGTGGCGGTGTCGGTGGGGGTGCCGCTCGGTATCCTGGCGACGCGCGACCGCCGCGTCGAGACCGCCGTGCTCGGGGTGGCGAACGTCCTCCAGACGATCCCCAGCCTGGCGCTGTTCGGCTTCCTGATCCCGGTGCCGTTCATCGGCGGGATCGGGGCCCGGACGGCCATCGTGGCGCTCACGCTCTATGCCCTCCTGCCGATCGTGCGGAACACCCACGCGGGAATCCGCGGCGTCGACCCGGCGCTCCGCGAAGCCGGCCGCGGGATGGGGATGACCGATCGGCAGCTCCTGGCGCGGGTCGAGCTCCCGCTCGCCGCGGGCGTCATCGTGGCCGGCGTCCGGGTCGCGACCGTCATCTCGGTGGGGATCGCCACGATCGCGGCCGCGATTGGCGCCGGGGGTCTCGGCGTCTACATCTTCCAGGGACTCGCCATGGTCGACGACACCGTGATCCTCGCCGGAGCCGTGCCGGCGGCGCTCCTCGCGCTCGCCGCGGACGGCCTTCTCGGCTGGCTGGCGCGCTGGCTCACCCCGCCGGGGGCGCCGGGGGGCGTGGCCGACGTGAGACCGGCGTGAAGGGCAGAGGCCGCGGGCTCTGGGCGCTGCTCGCGGCCGTCGCGCTCGCGGGCTGTGGCGGGGAGAGCCGGGTCGTGGTGGCGTCGAAGAACTTCGTCGAGCAGGACATCCTGGGAGAGCTCCTCGCCCAGGAGATCGAGGCCCGGGGCGTGCCGGTGGACCGCCGGCTCCACCTGGGCGGCACGTTCGTCTGCCACAACGCGCTCGTCCGGGGAGAGGCCGACGTCTACGTCGAGTACACTGGCACCGCGTACACGGCGATCCTCGAGCACCCCCCGATCTCCGATCCCGACGCGATCCTGCTGGCCGTCGAGAACGAGTACGCCGAGCGGTGGGACCTGGCGTGGGCGCCGGCGCTGGGGTTCGAGAACACGTTCGCCCTGGTCGTGCGGCGGCGGGACGCCGACTCGCTCGGGTTGACGACGATCTCCGACCTGGCGCGGGTGGCGGCCGACTGGACGGCCGGGTTCGGACCCGAGTTCATGGCGCGCGAGGACGGGTACCAAGGGCTCCGGCGCGCGTACCCGATCGAGTTCGGCCGCGTCCGCCAGCTGGAGCTGGGGCTCATGTACCGGGCGCTGGAGCAGGGCGAGATCGACGTGGCGGTGGCCAACTCGACCGACGGACAGATCGCCGGCCTGGACCTGGTTGTCCTGCGGGACGACCAGGAGTACTTCCCGCCCTACGAAGCGGCGCCGGTCGTGCGGCGGGAGACGCTCGAGCGGGCGCCGGCCGTGTGGGACGCGCTCCTGGGGCTGGAGGGGGCGCTCGACGCGGAGGGGATGCGGCAGCTCAACTTCGAGGTCGCGGTCCGGGGTCGGGACGTGGCCGAGGTGGTGCGGGAGTGGCGGGAGTCCCGTGCCGATGGTTCGGAATCACAGTAGGAGTAAACACCTGCATACCCTGAAGTGAGGTAGAACATGAAGTCGAGGCTGCTCCACACGATGATCCGCGTCAAGGACCTGGAGCGGAGCGTGGACTTCTACACCAGCGTCCTCGGGCTCCGCGAGCAGCGCCGCAAGGTGCTGGAGAAGGCCGACGCCACGCTTGTCTTCCTGGTAGACGACGCCGCCCACCACGCGATCGAGCTGACGCACAACCACGACGGGCGGGACTACGATCTCGGGACCCAGTTCGGGCACTTCGCCCTGGGGGTGCCGGACCTGGAGGCGGCGCGGGCCGAGCTCGCCGGGCACGGCGTCGAGTTCAGTCGCGGGCCCTATCAGGTCTCCGCCGGCGGCTCGACGATCGCCTTCATCCGGGACCCCGACGGGATCGAGATCGAGCTGATCGAGACGCGTTGACCCGGCCTCGGGGGCGGGGTACCTTCTTCAGGCTCCGTTCCGCGACGCGGGCGGAGGAAAGATAAGCAGAGGCTCCCGGCTTCTCGCCTGATGGACGCCGTCGCTGCTGGATCCGGCGGCTGTTCGCGGGTACCGACACGCGACCCGGTCCGCCATCTCGAACGCGGGGCGACGCGGCGTGCATTCGGCGGGCTCCCTGCGATCGGCGGGCAGTCCGCGTTTTTTTGCGAGCCTGCGCGTAACCAGGGCCGCGCCGCGGCCCCGAAACCCTGGAAGAGGAGGTCGTTCATCGCCAGCAACGAGCCGCGGATCAACGAGCAGATCCGCCTGTCACCGGTCCGACTGATCGATACCGACGGCGCGCAGCTCGGCGTCGTACCCGTGGAAGAGGCCATGTCGTCGGCACGCGAGAAGGGACTGGATCTCGTCGAGGTCGCACCGAACGCGCGGCCGCCCGTCTGCCGCATCATGGATTACGGCCGGTACAAGTACGAGCAGGCCAAGGCCGAGCGTGAGGCCAAGAAGAAGCAGCACGTCACGCAGATGAAGGAGATCAAGATGCGGCCGAACATCGAAGAGCACGACTTCGAGTTCAAGACGCGGCACATCAAGCGGTTTCTCAAGGAGCGCGACAAGGTCAAGGTGACGATCATGTTCCGCGGCCGGGAGATGGCGCATACCGAGAACGGCAGGGAAGTGCTCGACGACGTGGTCGAGGAGATCGGTGACCTGGCGATCGTCGAGCAGCACGTGCGGCTCGAGGGCCGGAACATGTTCCTGATCCTGGCGCCGAATTCGAAGAAGTAGGAAGACCCGGAACACGGAGGAACCATGCCGAAGCAGAAGACGAACCGCGGCGCCGCGAAGCGATTCAAGACGACGGCGAACGGGAAGATCAAGCGCAAGAAGGCGTTCCTGCGCCACATCCTGACCAAGAAGTCGAGCCAGCGGAAGCGTGCGCTGCGCAAGCCCGACTACGTGCACAAGGCCGACGAGGGCCGCATCAAGCGGCTCCTCTCCTCGTAGAGCGAGCCGAACATAGGAGGGACCCTCATGCCCCGCGCATCGAACAACGTCCAGCGCACCAAGCGCCGGAAGAAGATCCTCAAGCAGGCCCGCGGATATCGCGGCTCGCGCTCGAAGCTGTACATCCCCGCGAAGGAGACGCTGGAGCGGGCGCTCCAGTACGCCTACCGCGACCGGCGCGTCAAGAAGCGTGAGTTCCGGAAGCTGTGGATCACCCGCATCAACGCGGCCGCCCGCGAGCACGGGCTGTCGTACTCGCGCTTCATGCACGGCCTCAAGACCGCCGACGTGGAGATCGACCGCAAGATGCTGGCGGAGCTCGCGGTGAACGACCCCGACGGCTTCGCCGAGCTGGCCGCGACCGCCAAAGCCCAGCTCTGAGCCGCCGCCCCGCGCGATGACGGAATCGCTCCGCGAGCGGCTGGAGACCCTCCGCCGCGAGGTGGAGCGAGAGCTCGGCGCGGCCTCCGAGCCCGCGGACGTCGAGGAGATCCGCGTCCGCACGCTGGGGAAGAAGGGCGCGCTGACCGGCGAGGCGAAGGCGATCGGCGCGCTGCCGGCCGCCGACCGGCCGGCAGCCGGCGAGCTCGTCAACCAGGTCAAGGACGCGCTCGAGGGCGCCATCGCCGCCCGCGAGGCGGATCTCGCCGAGGGCGCGCTCGCACGGCGGCTCGCGGCGGAAACCGTCGATGTCACGCTGCCCGGCCGGCGCCGCGGCCAGGGAACCCGCCATCCGCTGTCGATCGTCACCGAGGAGCTGCTGGACGTGTTCCGGCGGATGGGGTTCCGTGTCGCGACCGGGCCCGAGGTCGAGACCCCCTGGCACAACTTCGAGGCGCTCAACATCCCCGCCGGCCACCCCGCCCGCGAGGAAATGGACACGATCTACGTCGAGGGCGTGGATCGCCTCCTCCGGACCCACACCTCCCCGGTCCAGATCCGCGTGATGGAGGAGCACGACCCGCCGGTCCGCATCGTCTGCCCCGGACGGGTGTTCCGCAGCGACACGCCCGACGCCTCCCACTCGCCGTATTTCCACCAGATCGAAGGGCTGTGGGTCGACGAGGGGATCTCCCTGGCGCACCTCAAATGGGCGCTGGTCGAGTTCGTTCATCAGTACTACGGCGCCGACGTCGACGTCCGCTTCCGCCCGTCGTACTTCCCGTTCACGGAGCCGTCGGGCGAGCTGGACATGGAGTGCCTGATCTGCCACGGCGAAGGGTGCCGGACCTGTAAGGGGACTGGCTGGCTCGAGCTGCTCGGCTGCGGCATGGTCCATCCCGCCGTGCTCGAGGCGGTCGGCTACGACAGCGAGCGGTTCACCGGCTTCGCCTGGGGCATGGGCGTGGAGCGGGTCGCCATGCTGCGCTATGGAGTGCCCGACATCCGGACGTTCTTCGAGAACGACCTGAACTTCCTGCGCCAGTTCGAGGGGCGATGAAGGTCTCGTACCGCTGGCTGGCGCGGTTCTTCGCGGCGGGGACGTTCGACGAGCTGCCCCCCGAGGAGCTGGCCCGGCGGCTGACCGCGCAAGGCCTGGCGGTCGACGACGTGCGCCCCGCCTTCGCCCCCTTCGAGGGCGTCGTGCTCGGCAGGGTCGTCGACGCCGGTCCCCACCCCGACGCCGAACGGCTCACCCTGTGCGAGGTCGAGGCGGGGGACGGGACGCGGCAGGTCGTGTGTGGCGCCCCCAACGTCGAGGTGGGCGCCCTCTACGGGTACGCCACCGTCGGCTCCCGCCTCCCGGGCGACCGCCACATCCGCCGCGCCCGGATCCGCGGGATCGAGTCCCAGGGGATGCTCTGCTCGGCGCCGGAGCTCGGTCTCGACGCGCTCGGCGGCCCGGAGGGGATCTGGAAGGTCGCGGGCGCGAGCGAGGCCGACCTGGGCCGGAGCCTGCGCGAGGTGCTGGACCTCGACGACACGGTCCTCGAGATCGACGTCACCTCGAACCGCGGGGACGCGCTCTCCCACCTGGGGATCGCGCGCGAAGTCCAGTGGATCGTCGGCCGGGGCCTGTCGCTCCCCGAGGTCGAGCTGCGGGAAGCGGGCGAGCCCGCCGCCGCGCGCGCGCGGGTCGAGATCGAGGACGCCGAGGGGTGTCCGCGCTACTTCGGGCGGCTCGTCGAGGGCGTCGCGGTGGGCGCCAGCCCGGCCTGGCTCCAGACCCGGCTCGTGTCGGTGGGACAGCGGCCGGTCAGCGACGTCGTCGACGTGACGAACTACGTCATGCTCGAGCTGGGCCAGCCCCTCCATCCGTTCGACTGGGGCCGGATCCGCGGCGGCCGGATCGTCGTGCGCCGGGCGGGGGAGGGCGAGCGGTTCGTCACGCTGGACGGACGGGAGCGGATCCTCGATCCCGAGATCACGATGATCTGCGACGCCGAAGGGCCGGTGGCCGTGGGCGGCGTGATGGGCGGCCTCGAGTCCGAGGTGTCCACCGACACCCGGGTCGTCTTCCTCGAGAGCGCCCACTTCGACCCCCAGCGGATCGGCCGCGCAGCCCGGCGACTGGGCCTTCCGAGCGAGGCGTCGACCCGCTTCGCCCGCGGCGTGGACCCGGCGCTGCCCGAGGCGGCGCTGGATCGCGCGGCCGCCATGATGGCCGGGGTGACCGGGGGGACAGTGGCGCCGGGGCGGGTGGGCGACGACCGGCTCGCGCGAGACGAGCGGCCCCGGATCGAGCTCCGCCTCGCGCGCTACGAGACTCTCGTCGGACGGGCGGTGAGCGCGGACGAGGTGCGCGCCGCGCTGGAGACCCTGGGGTTCGCGGCCGGGCCCGAGGGGGGGGCGACCGTCCCGGTCACGGTCCCGACCTGGCGCTTCGACGTGGGGCGGGAGGTCGACCTGATCGAAGAGGTGGCGCGCCTCGTCGGCTACGACGCGGTGCCGGCCGCGCCGCTGCCCGCGCCGCCCGTGGCGCCCGCCGTCGAGCCGGAGCGCCGGCTCCGCCGCCGGCTGTCGGAGGCCGCGCGCGGGGCGGGCTTCGACGAGGCACGGACGCCGTCGTTCGTCGGCGAGACGGTCCAGGGGGGAGCGGCGAGTATTGACAATCTGGTTGAGATACGAAATCCTATCTCCAAAGCGGATCGCTTCTTGCGACCCTTCATCGTCACGACCCTCTCCCTGGCGGTGGCCCACAACCGCAAGCGCGGCGCCGCGCGCGCCAAGCTGTTCGAGATCGGTCACGCGTTCCGGCTTCGAGAGGGCAAGGTGGAGGAGGTCGAGCGGCTCGCCCTGGCCGCCGCCGGGACCCGCTTTCCGCTCGACTGGTCGCAGCCCGCCCCGCCGGACTACGACCTGTTCGACCTGAAGGGCGACCTGGAGGACGTGCTGGCCGCGACGGCGGGCGTGGCGCCCACGTTCCGCGCCGGCAGCCGGCGCTGGCTCCATCCGGGCCGTCAGGCGGAGGTCGCGCGGGAGGACGGGACGCCACTGGGGTTCTGCGGCGAGCTCCACCCGGCGGTCGCCGAGGCGTGGGGGATGGAGGGCCGGCTCTACGTGGCCGAGATCGACGTCGCGGGGCTGGCACCGCGGGCGGGGGAGCCGCGGATCCGCTCCTGGAGCCGCGAGCCCGCCATGGAGCGCGACCTGGCGCTGGTGGTGCCGGACGGGACGGCCGCGGCCGACGTGCTGGCGGCTGTGCAGGGCGTCGGCCTCGAACACCTGGTCCGCTCACGGGTCTTCGACCGATACTCGGGGGCTCAGGTTCCCGGGGGACACCACAGCCTCGGCCTCCGGCTCACGTTCGAGGCCGATCGCACGCTGACCGACGAAGAGGTGGACGACCAGGTGAACCGGCTGCTGGATCGGCTTCGGAAGGAGCGCGGCTATGAGCTCCGGTGAGGCCCGCAAGGCGCGCGGGAAGGCGCGGAGAGGCGACGAGGTCCAGGGCACCCTGGAAGGCCTGCTGGGCGAGGAGGTCGACGACGAAGACGAAACGAAGACGGTGGAACCGGCCCCGCGGCGCGCGCGCTCAGCGCGTCGCGCTCGACGCGCTCGACCGGTGAAGGACGACGGCGGAGCGGATCCGCTGCGCGCTTCGCTGGACGCGCTCGAGGAATCCGTTAAGTTGCTCGTCGCCCGGCACGGGGAGGCCGTCGCCGCCCGGTCGGCCGCCGAGCAGCGCATCCGGACCGGCAAGGGCCTCGATCCGGTCGAGCTCCAGGAGCGCGTGGAGGCGCTCGAGGCCGAGGCCGAGAGGCTGCAGCGACACGCCGCCTTCCTCGAGGATCGAATCCGGGGGTTACTCTCGCGGGTTCGCTACGTGATCGAGTCGTGAGATGAGCGAGACCACCCCCCCGGCGACACGCGTCACGATCCTCGACGAGCCGTTCGCGATCCGCTCCGAGGCGGACGCCGACTATACGCGGCGGGTCGCGAGCCACGTGGACCGGTCGCTGCGCGAGCTCCGCGAGAAGATGCCCTCGATGGAGCCGTTCCAGGCCGCGGTGCTGGGCGCGATGGAGATCACCGACGAGCTCTTCCGGCTGCGGGAGCGGCAGGCCGAGCTCGAGGGCGAGATCGCAGACCGCATCGCCCGCCTCGCCGACGCGGTCGGAGCAGCGCTGGAACCGAGCGAGGACTAGAGCGTATAGACCCGACGAAGGGAAGGAGACCGCGGCGCGCTGAAGACCCCGTCCGGGGCGCCAGGAAGACCAATTTTTTGAGCCAACACGTCCCGATAGGGATCCTCGCTCCGCTCGTCGATCACACGCCTCTCCGGAGGAAGTGAGACACGGGTGGGCAGGGTACCCACTGTTTCATGAGGGCGTCAAAAAATCCTTTCTGGTCGCCACGGCGGGGTCTTCCGCGTCGCCGGCCGCGCGCCCGAGCCGGTTGACCCGCTTGATCCCGATCCCAACCATCCGAAGGACACTCGTCCTGTGCGCCGCGCTGGCGGCCGCAGCCTGCGGCGACGGCGGTAGTGCGCCCGCTCTGGAGAGCCGGACGGAGGGCCTGACGTTCGAGCCGACCCCGGTGGGGCGGCTGAGCCCGCCGCGGGTCGTCGAGTGGTCGAACGCCGCCGCCGACACGGTCGCGATCGTCGAGGTCCGTGTGGAGGGGGAAGGGCGCGCGGACTTCGTCGTCGAGGAGGACCTGTGCGGGAGCGCGTCGCTCCCTCCCGGCGCGTCGTGCACCGTCGTCGTGCTCTTCGGTCCGAGGGAGCCGGGCTCCCGGGCGGCGTCGATCACGCCGGTGACGGCGTTCGGCGCCGGACCCGCCGTGGCGCTCCGCGGGGACGGAGTCGCCGACACCGCGGCGCCGGTCGAGGCCGCCGGCCTGGTGCGCGCCGTTCCCGAGACGTTGGCTTTCGGCGAGCAGCCGATCGGCGCCATGAGCGGTCCGCTCGGGGTGCGGCTCGTCAACCAGCGCTCCGGATCCGTGCAGTTCGCCGCGCGCCTGCGGGGAGGCCTGGCGTCGGAGTACCGGATCGCCCTCGATCGCTGCTCGAACGAGATCCTCCGTCCGGGCCGCGCCTGCACGATCCGGATCCTGTTCGCGCCGGCGGGCGAGGGGATGCGTTCGGCCGAGCTCGTCCTGCGCGACCTGAACGGGACGACGACCCAGACCGTGCCGCTCGCGGGCACCGGGATCGGCGCCGCGGAAGCCCCGCCGGGTGTCGCGCTGGAGGCTCTGGGGTCCGTGCCCCTCCTGGTCAGCCCGCGGGCGCTAGAGTTCGGCGTCCAGGCGACCGGATCGAGCAGCGCACCCCGCCTCGTCCAGGTGGAGAACAAGAGCGCGGCGAGCGTCGTGATCACGGCGTTGCGGCTGGCGGGCGACTCCGCCGGCGCGTTCCGCATCGTGGGGGGAAATTGCGAGCGACGCTCCCTGGTGCCGACGCGCGGGTGCGCGATCGAAGTCGTCTTCGAGCCCCCCGCCGGGGGCCTGCACGCGGCGCGCGTCGAGGCCCTGACGTCCGTCGGCGTCGAGCCGGCGCTGGTGCTCCTCGCGGGAACCGGCGAGACGCGGTGAGGGTCCTGTTCGTCGCCGACGTGTTCGGGCGACCGGGACGAAAGGCGCTGCAGTGGGGGGTGGAGAGGCAGCGGCAGCGCGCGGCGCCGGACCTGCTGGTCGTCAACGGCGAAAACGCGGCCGGCGGCTTCGGCATCACCCCCGACATCGCGCGCGAGTTCCTCGAGCTGGGCGCCGACGTGATCACGAGCGGGAACCACGTCTGGGACCGGCGCGAGGTCTACGACTTCCTCGACCAGGAGCCCCGGCTCCTCCGGCCCGACAACTATCCGGCGGGGAACCCGGGGCGCGGCCGGTGGACCGGGGAAGCGGGCGGCGTCCCGTGCGCGGTCCTGAACCTCCAGGGACGGGTCTTCATGAAGGAGATCGACTGCCCGTTCCGGCGGCTGGACGCGCTGCTCGACGATCCGGCGACGCGCGCGGCGCGCGTCGTGATCCTCGACTTCCACGCCGAGGCGACGGCGGAGAAGATCGCGATGGGGCGCTACGCGGATGGCCGGGTGGCGGCCGTCATCGGAACCCATACCCACGTGCCATCGGCGGACCCACGCGTCCTTCCCGGAGGGACGGCGTACGTGACCGACGCCGGCATGACCGGTCCCCACGGCGGCGTCATCGGGGTCGAGCACGAGGCGGCGATCGAGCGGTTCCTGCGCCAGACCCCGAACCGGTTCACGGTGGCGTCGGACGACGTCCGCTTCCAGGCGGTCGTCGTCGAGGTCGACGACGGGTCCGGACGCGCGACGTCGATCGAGAGGATCGATGAGCCGGTCGGCTGACGGGCGTCGGCCCAGCGACGGATGTCGGCCTTCCGACGGGCGGCCGCGGGCGTATCTGGCGGGCGCCATGGAGCGCGCCCCCGACCGCGGCCGCGCCTGGCGCGAGCGGCTCCTGCCGGTCCTCGAGGAGCTGGGCCACGGGTGGTTCAACCCCTGCGAGGAAGAGCTCCTGGTCGCCAGCGAGGAGGAGCGGGCGAGCTTCCGCGAGTGGAAGGCGTCGGGGCACGAGCGGTTCGTCCCGCTCATGCGCCGGATCATCGACTACGACCTCGCCGCCCTGGAGGGCTCCGACTACGTCGTCTGCTACTGGGACGAGCACGCCCAGGGATCCGGCGGGACCCCCTCAGAGCTGACGCTGGCCCGGGTCTGGGGGAAGCCCGTCTTCCTGGTCCGCGCCCTGGAGCGCGCGGAGATCTCCGCGTGGGTGCAGGGGTGCGCCTCGGCGACCTTCGAGACGCTCGACGAGCTCTGCGCCCACCTGCGAAAGGAGTACGGGACCCTATGACCCCCTTCGTGCGCGGACCGGTCGGCTGGGTCGAGGTCATCTGCGGCCCCATGTTCAGCGGCAAGTCGGAGGAGCTGATCCGGCGGCTCCGCCGGGCGCAGATCGCCCGCCAGCGCGTGCAGGTGTTCAAGCCGGTGATCGACGACCGCTACGCGCGCGAGGAGATCGTCAGCCACTCCGAGCAGCGGATCCCGGCGCGGAACGTCCACACGGCCCGCGAGATCGTGGAAGGAGTGGACCCGCGGACCCAGGTCGTGGGGATCGACGAGGCCCACTTCTACGACGACGAGATCCCGACGGTCGTCGAGAGCCTGGCGAACCTCGGCAAGCGGGTGATCGTCGCCGGTCTCGATCTCGACTACCGGGGTCAGCCGTTCGACCACGTGACCCGCCTCCTGGCCCAGGCGGAGGAGATCACGAAGTCGCTGGCGATCTGCATGCGCTGCGGCAACCCCGCCAGCCGGACGCAGCGGCTGGTGGCGAGCGAGGAGCGGATCGTGGTCGGCGGTGCGAGCGCGTACGAGGCGCGCTGCCGCCAGTGCTTCGAGCCGCGCCTGGCCCAGGCCGAGTTGCCGCTCGAGGAGCGGGCGCGCAGGGCGGGGTCGTGAGCGCGGTGGTGATCGACGGCCGCGCGATCGCGCGCCGGATCCGGGGCGAGGTCGCCGAGGGCGCGGCGGCGCTCGCCGAGGCGACCGGGGTGGTCCCGGGCCTGGCGGCCGTCCTGGTGGGCGACGACCCGGCCTCGGCGACCTACGTCCGGATGAAGGAGAAGGCGTGCCAGGAGGCCGGGCTCCGGTCGCGGGTCGAGCGGCTCCCGGCCGACACCGCGCACGACGAGCTCGCCTGCCTGGTCGCCGAGCTGAACGCCGACGCCGAGGTGCACGGCATCCTGGTCCAGCTCCCGCTCCCTCCCCAGATCGACGAGGCGGCGATCGTCCGGGCCGTCGATCCGGCCAAGGACGTCGACGGCTTCCATCCGCTGAACGTGGGACGGGTGGCGCTCGGAGAGCTCGAGGCGGCGTTCGTGCCCGCCACCCCGGCGGGGATCGTCCGGCTCCTGGACGAGGCCGGGATCGAGCTGGCGGGGTCCGAGGCGGTCGTCGTCGGACGCAGCGCGATCGTCGGCAAGCCGGTGTCTCTCCTCCTCCTCCAGCGTCACGCGACCGTGACCGTCTGCCACAGCGCGACCCGGGACCTGGCGTCCCACACCCGGCGGGCCGACGTGCTCGTCGTCGCAGTTGGCCGCGCGGGGCTGGTGGGGAAGGAGATGGTCAAGCCCGGCGCGGCCGTGATCGACGTGGGGACGAATCGCGTGCCCGATCCCGCGGGCGGCCGCGGCCGCCTCGTCGGGGACGTCGACTTCGACGGGGTCGCCGAGGTGGCGGGATGGGTGACGCCGGTGCCGGGCGGCGTGGGGCCGATGACGATCGCGATGCTGCTCGCCAACACGCTCGAAGCCGCCCGTCGGGCGGCGGGTCTCGCGGCTCCGGTCTCCGGGGCCCGGCCGTGAGGGACCGCGGAACGGACCCGCGGCTCGACTTCGCCGAGCCCGCGCCGGCGACGGTGATCACGGTCAGCGAGCTCCTCATGCGGGCCTCGAACGCGCTCGAGGCCGAGTTCGGGACGGTGGCGGTCGAGGGCGAGATCTCGTCCTACAACTGGGTGCAGCGGTCGGGCCACATGTACTGGACGCTCAAGGACGCGGCCAGCCAGGTCGAGTGCGCGATGTTCAAGAGCGACAATCAGCGGCTCCGGTTCCGGCTGGTGGACGGCGAGCGGGTCGTCGTGATCGGGCGGCCCCAGATCTACCGCGTGCGCGGGCGGTTCCAGCTCGTCGTCTCGGATGTCCTGCCGCAGGGGCGGGGCGCGCTCTGGCTCCGGTTCGAGGAGCTGAAGCGGAAGCTCGCCGCCGAGGGGCTCTTCGCCGCGGAGCGGAAGCGGCCGCTCCCCTTCTGGCCGCGCGCGGTGGGGGTCGTGACCTCGTCCGACGGGGCGGCCCTGCGCGACATCTGCACCGTGATCGGACGGCGCGCCCCGGCGACGCGGCTCCTGCTCAAGGCCGTGCCGGTCCAGGGGCGCGAGGCGGCGCCCGAGATCGCGCGCGCGATCCGCTGGTTCGCGCGGAACGCGGTCGCCGAGATCCTGATCGTCGGGCGCGGCGGCGGCTCGCTCGAGGACCTGTGGGCGTTCAACGAGGAGATCGTGGTGCGGGCGATCGTCGAGAGCCCGATCCCGATCGTCAGCGCGGTCGGGCACGAGACCGACACCACGCTCGCCGACTACGCGGCCGATCTGCGCGCGCCGACTCCCTCGGCAGCGGGCGAGCGCGTCGTTCCGGAGACGCGGGCGATCGCGCGCGCGGTCGTCGGCGGCTTCCAGCGGCTCGCGCGAGCGGTCGAGCGGCAGCGGGTGCGGCGGCTCGAGGAGACGCTGGCCCCGATCAGGCGCTACGGGTTCCGCCGCGTCCGCGACCGGCTGCGGGAGTCGCGCCAGCGGTGGGGCGAGGGGGCGGACGCGCTGGCGCCGCCGCTCGAGGCGTGCGTCGACGACGCGCGGCTGCGCCTCGCCGAGGCCCGCGCCGCTCTCCCCGACGGGCCGGCGCGGAAGCTGGCCGACGGCGAGCGCGGCCTCGCGGCCGCGCGGGCGCTCCCCCGCGAGCTCGGGCGCCGGCGGGAGCGGGTCCGCACCCGCTCCGCCCACGCGGCCGAGCGGCTCCAGGCGGCGAGCCCGCTGGCGATCCTCGAGCGCGGCTACGCGGTGGTCACGGGGCCGGACGGAGCGGTGCTGAGGGAGGCGACGGCCGTGGCGACGGGCGAGCGGCTGCGCGTGCGACTGGCCCGGGGTGCCCTCGGAGCCGAGGTGACCGACATCGAGAGCGAGGAGGAGCGATGACCCAGATCCCGATCGACGAAGGCGTGCACGAAGACGGGGGAGCGAGGGACGCGGAGACGCCGGTCGAGGAGCAGCTCCGGCGGCTCGAGGCGATCGTCCAGAAGCTCGAGAGCGAGGCGGTCTCGCTCGACGAGTCGATCGCGCTGTTCGAGGAGGGCGTGGAGCTGGCCGTCGGCGTCCGCAAGCGGCTCGAGGTCTCCGAGGGGCGGATCAAGCAGATCGTGGAGAAGAGCGAGGGGCTGTTCTCGCTCGAAGACTTCGACCTCGAGTGAGACCCCGCTGACCGTGCGGAGCGCGCGCGAGGCGTTCGCGGAGGAGGAGCGCCCGCGGATCGAGGCGGCCCTCGAGCGGGCGGTCGGCCGGCTCGGGCCGCCGGTCGGCGCCGCGGCGCTCTACGCCGTCCGCGCCGGCGGGAAGCGCGTGCGGCCGCTCCTGACCGTGGCCGCCTACCGCGCCGCCGCCGGCGCCGGCGAGGGGATCTACCCCGTCGCCGCCGCGGTCGAGCTCGTCCACACCTACTCGCTCCTCCACGACGACCTGCCGTGCATGGACGACGACCCGCTGCGGCGGGGACTGCCGACGACGCATCGGATCTACGGCGAGCGGGGGGCGCTGGCCGCGGGCGCTGCGCTCCAGCACCTCGCGTTCCTGTCGCTGGCCGAGGCCGCGGCGACCGACCCCGGGCTTGCCGAGAGGCTGCCCGCGATGGTCCGGCGGCTGGCGGCCGGCGCCGGACCCGAGGGGATGGTCGGCGGCCAGCTCCTCGACCTCCTGGCCGAGGGTCGCGCGCCCGACGCCGCCGGCCTCGAGGCGATCCACCGGGCAAAGACGGCCGCGCTCCTGTCCGCCGCCTGCGCTCTGGGAGGCGAGGCGGCGGGCGCGGAGCCTGAGGCGGTCGACGCCCTCGCCGATTTCGGCACCTACCTGGGCCTCGCGTTCCAGATCGTCGACGACCTGCTGGACGTGACCGGCGACCCGGAGCGGACCGGCAAGGCGGCCGGCGCCGACGCCGCGCGCGCGAAGGCGACGTACCCCGCCGTCCACGGGATCGACGGGGCGCGACGGCAGGCCGAGACGGCCGCCGACCTCGCCCGTGCCGCGCTCCAGCCCCTCGACGGCCGGGAGGGGACCGGCGTCCTGTTCGAAACCCTCGAGTACGTCGTCGACCGGATCCAGTGAGCGCCTTTTGCCAGGGGCCTCGGCCCCGCGTTAGCTTCCACCGGCCATGACGAAGCTACTCGACCGCGTCCGGAGCCCGGACGACCTGAAGGGCCTCACGCGCGAGGCGCTCCACCAGCTCGCCGACGAGGTGCGCCACCGCGTGCTCGAGATCGTCGCCAGGCGGGGCGGCCACCTGGGCGCGCCGCTCGGCGTGGTCGAGCTCGCGGTCGCGCTCCACCACGTCTACGACGCTCCGCGCGACAAGATCATCTGGGACGTCGGGCACCAGTGCTACCCGCACAAGATCCTGACGGGTCGCAACGCCGAGATGGACGACCTGCGGCAGCACGAGGGGCCGTCGGGGTTTTGCCGCATCGTCGAGAGCGAGTACGATGTCTTCGGCGCCGGCCACGCCTCGACCTCGATCTCCGCGGCATTCGGGATCGCGACCGCGCGCGACCTGGCGGGCGAGAAGTTCAAGGTCGTGTCCATCACCGGAGACGGCGCGATGACGGCCGGCCTCGCGTACGAGGGGCTCAACAACGCCGGCGCGGCCGAGAGCGACCTGCTCGTAATCCTCAACGACAACCAGATGTCGATCGCGCCGAACCTGGGCGCGATGCACAACTACCTGACCGGCATGCTCACCAACCCGCTCTACAACCGGATCAAGGGCCAGATCTGGGACCTGACGGGCCACATCCCGAAGGTGGCCGACGACGTGCGCAGCTTCGCCGCGCGGATGGAGGAGAGCCTGAAGGGCCTGGTGACCCCCGGGATCCTCTTCGAGGAGCTGGGCTTCCGCTACTTCGGGCCGATCGACGGCCACGACCTGGACGAGCTGATCGACACGCTGGAGCGGATCGAGCAGCTGCCCGGGCCGCGGCTCCTCCACATCCTGACCGTCAAGGGGAAGGGCTACCCCTACGCCGAGGCGGACCAGTGGAAGTACCACGGGGTCGGCAAGATCAGCCTCGAGTCCGGCAAGGTCGAGGGCCCGCCCTCGCCGCCCAAGTGGACCAAGGTGTTCTCCAGCGCGCTGGTCGAGATCGGGCGCCGGAACGAGAAAGTGTGCGCGATCACGGCCGCGATGCCGGACGGCGCCGGGGTCCAGGCGTTCCTCGAGGCGTTCCCCGAGCGCGGCTTCGACGTCGGGATCGCCGAGCAGCACGCGGTGACGTTCGCCGGGGGGCTGGCGCGCGAAGGGTTCGTGCCGGTGTGCGCGATCTACTCGACGTTCCTGCAGCGAGGCTACGACGGCGTCGTCCACGACATCTGCATCCAGGACCTGCCGGTGGTGTTCGTCCTCGACCGCGCCGGGCTGGTGGGCGAGGACGGCCCCACGCACATGGGGGCCTACGACGTCGCGTATCTGTCGGTGCTGCCCCACATGATCGTCGCGGCGCCGATGGACGAGCACGAGCTCCAGGACCTGCTCCACACCGCGGTCACCCAGCGCGAGCACCCGTTCGCGATCCGCTACCCGCGCGCTTCGATCTCGGAAGGCGCCGACCTCGATCGCAAGGACTTCCGCTTCCTCCCGGTCGGCAAGTGGCAGACCCTGCGCGAGGGGTCCGACGTTTGCATCCTCGCGGTGGGCACGATGGTCCGTCCGGCTCTGGCGGCCGCCGGGGAGCTGTCCGAGGCGGGGATCGAGGCCCACGTCGTCAATTGCCGGTATCTCAAGCCGATGGACGTCGACCTGCTGGTCGAGCTGGGTCGTCGATTCGGCAGGATCCTGACGGTGGAGGAGAGCGCGCTGTGGAGCGGCTTCGGCGCCAATGTGGGCAGGATCCTCGCCGACCACGGCGTCCATCCGGAGATGCGCTCGCTCGGCCTGCCCGACCGGGTGATCGATCACGCCGCGCGGACGATCCAGCTCGAGGAGTGCGGCCTCACGCCCGCCGCGATCCGGGCGGCGGCCCAGTCGCTCGCCGGCGCTCCCGCCGGCCGCTAGATCCGCCGCTCTTGACGTCGCGCGCGGCGATCGTGGCCAACCCGGCGCGGGAAGGAGTCGTCGCGATCCTGCCGCGCCTGGTCGACTGGCTGGCCGACCGCGGCTGGCGGTCGGCCGTCGATCCCGTCCTCCGCGACCGCCTCTCTCTCGCCGCCGCTGATCCGCTCCACTGGAGTGACCTCGAGGCCGACCTCGTCGTCACCCTGGGGGGCGACGGCACGCTACTTCGCGCCGCCCGCCTCCTGGAAGGCCGGCCGATACCGATCTTCGGCATCAACATGGGGGGGCTCGGGTTCCTGACCTGCGCCTCGGCCGCGGGGACGTGGAGCGGGCTGGAGGCGGTGATCGATGGGACCGCGCCGAAGGAGGCGCGGATGACGATAGCCGCCGAGATCATCCGGGACGGCGAGACGGTCGCCCGCCACCACGCTCTCAACGACGCCGTGATCCACAAAGGCGGGTCGTTGCGGGTCCTCGAGCTCCGCCTGTCGATCGGGCGCCACGAGATCGGGGCGTACCTGGCGGACGGGCTCATCCTCTCCACGCCCACCGGGGCCAGCGGCTACAACCTCTCCGCTGACGGGCCGCTGGTCGTGCCGCACCTGCACGTCATCGTGGCGACCCCGATCTGCGCCCATACGCTCGCCATCCGGCCGATCGTCCTGCCGCCGGAGGGGCCGGTCGAGGCGGTGCTCGCCTCCGGTGGCCAGGGGACCTTCCTCGTGCTCGACGGCCAGGTGGAGGAGCGCCTGGACCCGGGGGACCGGGTCCGCGTGGCGCGCGGGGACCACGAGGTGGTCCTGGTCGGGCTCGACACGGGGATCTACTTCGAGCGGCTCCGCGGGACGCTCATGTGGGGCGGGCGCGGCACCTCGCGCACCTGACCGGGGATCGAGATGCTGCGGCGACTCCACATCCTCGAGTACGCGTTGATCGACGACGTCCAGGTCGAGCTCGGTCCGGGCCTCAACGTGCTGACCGGCGAGACGGGCGCGGGCAAGTCGATCCTCGTCGACTCGCTCGCCCTCCTGCTCGGGGCGCGCGCGTCCGGGGACGCGATCCGCGAGGGGGCCGAGCGGGCCGTGGTCGAGGGCCTGTTCGAGGTCGACGGCGGCGAGGCCCTGGTCCGGCGGGAGATCCACCGCGACCGCACCAACCGCTGCTACCTGGACGGGGGGATGGCGACCGCGCGCATGGTCCAGGAGCGGACCGAGCGGTGGGTGGAGCTGCACGGGCAGCACGAGGACCAGCTCCTGCTGAAGCGGGCGGCCCAGCGGGAGCTCCTCGACGCCTTCGCGGGCTCGAGCGGGATCGCCGATCGCGTGGCTGCCCTGGCGGACCGCGTGGCCGCGGCGGAGCGCGAGTCGGAGGAGCTGGAGCGCGCCGAGGCGGAGCGGACCGCCCGGATCGACTACCTGCGCTCGCAGGTCGACGAGATCGAGGCCGCCGCCCTGCGCGCCGGCGAGGAGGAGGAGCTGGAGGCCGAGGCGCGGCTCCTGGTCCACGGGGAGGAGCGGATGCGGATCGCCGGCGAGGCATACGAGGCGATCGAGGGCGCCGACCAGGCGCTCGTGTCCGTGCTCGCGACGCTGCAGCGGCGTCTCGACCGGCTGGCGAAGCTCGATCCCGCCGTGGCCGGCATCGCCGAGCGGCTGACGGGGGCGCGCCTCGAGATCGGAGACCTCGCGCGCGAGCTGGCCGGCTACGCCGAGGCGGTCGACCACGACCCGGCGCGCCTGGCGGCGACCGAGGAGCGAAGGGAGCTCCTGTTCCGGCTGAAGCGGAAGCACGCCGCCGGAACGCTGGAGGAGCTGATCGGGACGGGGGAGTCGATGGCCGCCGAGCTCGATCGGCTGGAGCGGGCCGCCGTCCGCGGGACGGAGCTCGCGGCCGAGCGCGCGGCGCTCATGGCCGAGCTCTCCGAGGCCGCCGGCCGGCTCGCCGACGCGCGCGAGGCCGGCGCCGACCGGCTCGAGGCCGCCGTGCGGGAGCGGCTGGCGGCGCTCGGCATGGGGGACGGCCGGCTCGTCGTCCAGCTCGACCGGCGGTCCGATCCGGAAGGGGTGGAGTGGTCCGGCGAGCGGTACGCCTGGTCCAGGGCGGGGATCGAGGAAGTCGCGTTCCTGATCGCGCCGAACCCGGGCGAGTCCGCGCGGCCGCTGTCCCAGATCGCGTCCGGGGGCGAGCTGTCCCGCGTCCTGCTGGCGATCAAGTCCGCTCTGGCGGCCGTGGATCGCGTGCCGACCCTCGTCTTCGACGAGATCGACGCGGGGATCGGTGGTGTCGTCGCCCACCATGTCGCGCGCCAGCTCCGGGTGGTGGCGGAGCATCACCAGGTCGTCGTCGTCACCCACCTGGCGCAGATCGCCGCGGCCGCCGACCGCCATCTGCTGGTCGAGAAGTCGCCCGTCGACGGGCGCACGGTGACGACGGTGCGGGTCGTGGCCGGGGACGAGCGGGTCCGGGAGGTGAGCCGGCTCCTGGGCGGGGACCCCGATCGCGACGTCTCCCGGCACCACGCCGAGGAGCTCCTGGCGGGGCGGCCGTGACCGAGAGCCACTCCCGGCCCCGCGGGCCCGAACGGGTCGACGGCGGGCTCCGGCTCGCCACGCTCCCCAACGCGCTGTCGGCCCTCCGGATGGCGTTTCTGCCCCCCGTCCTCTATCTGCTCGAGCGGCCCGATCCCGAGAGCGACCAGTGGGCGGTCCTCCTCCTCTTCGTGGCCGGGATCACGGACCTGATGGACGGCTGGCTGGCGCGCCGCCGGGGGGCGGTGAGTCCGTCTGGCAAAGTCGTCGATCCGCTGGCCGACAAGGTGCTGATCGGGGGCCTCCTGATCTACCTCACGGTCGCGCGCGACTTTCCCGTCTGGCTCGTCCTGGCCGTCGTCGCCCGCGACGTCGCGCTGATGGCCGGGGCGTGGCTCTTCTTCCGCCGCGAGCGGCTGGTCTTCGGGGCCGATTGGACGGGCAAGCTGACGACCTTCTTCCTGAGCGTCCTCATCCTGACGCACATCCTCGGGTGGCGCGCCGCCCAGCTTCCGCTCACCGTCCTGGCCGTCGGCGCGCTGGCGGCGTCCTACGTCTCCTACGGCAGTCGGGCGTTCCGGAACGTTTCGGCCGAGCGCTGAAGGCTCCCGACGGGCCGCCCACCGCTGGCGCGGCGGCCCCGTTCGGGCCAAACTACGGTGTCGCGAGCGGAGTCGGAACGGAGAAGGTGGGGAGAAACGTGACGGCCGAGAAGAGCCCAGCGGAGACGACCCCGGACGCCGGAGCCGCCGATCCGACCGCCGCCGCGGAAGCGGCCGAGCCCTTCCGGGACCTGCCGCCGGCGATCGATCCGGCCTCGATCCCCGCCACCCTGCCGCTCCTTCCCATGGAGACGGCGGTCCTCTACCCGTTCACGATCGTCCCGCTCGCGTTCGACGACGAGCCGCTGATCGCGGCCGTGGACGAAGCGATGCGCGGCGAGCGGATGGTGGGCGTGGTGGCGCGTCGCGCGGGACGGCCGGAGGACGACGGGAAGCTCGGCCGCGAGGACCTGCACGACGTTGGCACGGTGGCCGTCATCCATCGCCTGGTGAAGCATCCGGAGGGCGGCATGCGCCTCCTCGTGCAGGGCGTGAGCCGGTTCCGCATCGTGGAGCTCGTGCGCACCGAGCCGTACAGCGAGGCGTCGATCCTCGTGCTGCCGGAGTCGGACGCCGAGCGGAGCGAGCGCGTGGAGGCGCTCCTGCGGGAAGGGTACGACCTGGCCGACCAGGTGATCCGCACCAGCCCCTACCTGCCCGACGAGCTGCAGCGCGCGGTCCGGCAGCTCGACGATCCCACGAAGTTCGCCTACATGGTCGCCTCGATGCTCCAGCTCGACCACGGGGACCGGCAGACGATCCTCGAGACCGACGACATCGAGGAGAAGCTCGCCACCGTCCTCGACGGCCTCAGGCGCGAGCTGAACGTCCTGGCGATCGGGGGCGAGATCAAGAGTCAGGTCGACGAGGGTATCCAGAAGAAGCAGCGTGAATACTATCTGCGCGAACAGCTGAAGGCGATCCGCGACGAGCTCGGCGAGGGGGGCGACGAGGAGGCGGAGATCACCCGGCTGCGGGGCTGCCTGAAGGAGGCTCAGGTTCCCGACTACGTCATGGAGGCCGCCGAGGAGCAGCTGGAGCGGCTGGCGAACATCCCGTCGGCCAGCCCCGAGTACTCGGTGATCCTGAGCTATCTGGACTGGTTGTGTCAGGTCCCGTGGTCGAAGGCGACCGAGGATCACCTGGATCTCGACCGCGCCCGCGAGATCCTCGACGCCGACCACTACGACCTGGCGGAGGTGAAGGACCGGATCCTCGAGTACCTGGCGGTCCGCAAGCTCAAGGCCGACATGAAGGGCCCGATCCTGTGCTTCGTGGGACCGCCGGGCGTGGGGAAGACCTCGCTCGGACGCTCGATCGCGCGCGCGATGGGACGCGAGTTCGTGCGCATGTCGCTGGGAGGGATGCGGGACGAGGCCGAGATCCGCGGCCACCGGCGGACGTACATCGGCGCCATGCCGGGCAGGATCGTGCAGTCGCTCAAGCGGGTCGGCACGAACAACCCGGTGTTCATGCTGGACGAGATCGACAAGATCGGGGCCGATTTCCGCGGCGATCCCTCGAGCGCGCTGCTAGAGGTCCTCGACCCGGAGCAGAACGACTCGTTCCGGGATCACTACCTCGACCTGCCGTTCGACCTGTCCAATGTGCTGTTCATCGCCACGGCCAACATCCTCGACACGATCCAGCCGGCGCTCCTAGACCGGATGGAGATCATCCGGCTCGCGGGCTACACCGATCAGGAGAAGCTGCACATCGCGCGCCGCTACCTGGTGCCGAAGCAGCTGGAGGAGAACGGCCTGGGCGAGGACCAGCTCGAGATCGACGACGACGCCCTGCGGGTGATCATCGCCAGCTACACGCGCGAAGCGGGGGTCCGCAACCTCGAGCGGGAGATCGGGAAGGTCGCGCGGAAGGTGGCGGCGCGGATCGCCGCCGGCGAGGTGGAGCGGGTGAGCGTGGGCGGGGACGACGTGCCGGCGTACCTGGGGCCCCGCAAGGCGTTCCACGAGGTCGCGAGCCGGGTCGCGCGACCGGGCGTGGCGACGGGCCTGGCGTGGACCCTCAGCGGGGGCGAGATCCTGTTCGTCGAGGCGAGCCGGATGCCGGGCAGCAAGGGGTTTACGCTGACCGGCAAGCTGGGCGACGTCATGCAGGAGTCGGCGCGCGCGGCCCTCGGCTACGTGCGCTCGCACGCGGCCGGGCTCGGGATCGACGAGGACTTCTTCTCCACCAGCGACATCCACATGCACGTGCCCGCCGGGGCGGTTCCCAAGGACGGCCCGTCGGCGGGAGTCACGATGGCGACCGCGCTGGCGTCCGCCCTGACGGGGCGGAAGGTGCGGCCCGACATCGGGATGACCGGCGAGATCACTCTGACCGGGCTGGTGCTGCCGGTGGGCGGGATCAAGGAGAAGCTGGTCGCGGCGCGGCGCTCCGAGATCAAGACCGTCATCCTTCCCGCCCGGAACCGGGAGCACGTCGAGGAGATCGAGCCGACGCTTCTCGAAGGGCTCGAGTTCGTCTACGCCGAGACGATCGACGACGTGCTGGAGGCGGCGCTGATGGAGCCGGGCGCCGAGCCGGCCGCCGCGAAAGCGGAGACGGCCGACGCCGTGACCTAGGCCGATCGGGGACCGACCCGGCTCGTGGCGACACCCCCGGGCCGGGGCCTGATTAACTTGGGGTCGTGCGACCGTTGCCGATGTACCTCCGCCTCCTCCTCCGGAACGCGGGCCTGATCGGGGCCGTCGCCATCGTCGTCCTGGGGGCGACGGCGTGGTGGGCGGGCGGGGACACGCCGCGCTACCGGGCCATCGCCCGGCTGGGGCTCCCCCCCGAGGCGAGCGCCAGCGCGCCCGGCCGCGCCGTGCTCGGCGCGGCTGTCGATCTAGCGGGCCTGCGGATCTTCTCCCTGGCCACGGGCGCACCGGCTGGCATCGTCGAGGATCCGTGGGTCTCGCTCCCGGCGAGCCACTCGATGGACATCCGGCTCCGGTTCCAGCCACGCGGCGTCGCGTACGGCTCCGGCGGTATCCTGAGCACCGCCTACGGCGAGCCGATCGTGCTGAGCGGAGTGCGCTTCCGCATCCTGGTCCCGCCGCCGGAGGACGCGACCGTGCTGCGGGTGGTGCCCCGGGCCGCCGCGATCGACCACGTCGAGTCGGGGCTCGAGTGGGTTCCGGATCCCGCGGCGGGGACGATCGAGGTGCGGTTCACCGGGGAGGATCCGCGAGTCGCCGAGCGGACCGCCGGCGCGGTCGCCGAGGCGTACCGGCAGGCGGTCGAGCTGGCGGCGGCCCGGGGGACGGAGTCAGAGCGTCTGTCCCTGGCGCGGGAGCTGCGCGCCGCGGACTCGTCCGCCGCGCTGGCGGAGGCGGAGCTCCAGGCCCTCCGGAGCCGCGAGCGACGCGGCCGGCTGGAGGCGGAGCTCCGCGCGCTCGAGCGGTACCTCGAGGCCGTCGAGCGGGCGGGGGACCGGGGCCGGGCCGCGGATCTGCCCGCCGGCCCGGCGGGGGACGACCCCCTCCTCGGGTCGCTCCACGCCCGGCTGGCCGACCACATGGCCCAGCGCGAGACCCTGCTCGCGCGGCCCTCCGCGCCCGGGGCCTCCCATCCCGACGTCCTGCGGCTGAGCGCGCTGATCGCGTCGACGGAAGAGCGCCTCGCCATCGCCACCCGCGCGCGGATGCGCTCGCTGCGCACCCGGATCGAGTCCCTGGGGTCGTTCGGGCCGGCCGCGGCGGGGGCGGCGGCGGCCGGCGACACGCTCGCCGTGAGCCGCGAGCTCGCGGCGCTGCGCGGGCGGGCGGCCGAGCTGGCGGAACGCCTGGCGGAGCCGGACCCGGCCCCGGCGGTCGCGATCGAGGTCTCGTCCGGCGCCGAGCCCGTCCGGGGCCGCATCCCGCCCGCGATGCCGATCGCGCTCCTGGCGGGGATCGCACTCGGGGTCGGGGCCGCCCTCGTGCGGGAGCGGGTGACGAGAGGGGCCCCGGCGGATCCGTCGGACGCGCTCTCCGTGGGCGCGGAGGCGCTTGCGCCCGTGCCGATCCTGGCCGTGATCCCCGAGGTGACCCCGTCGCTGGTGGCGCCGGGGTCCGGCGGAGACTTCCGTCCCGCACCCGGGCAGTCCGCCGGCATCGAGGCCTACGGCGAGCTCCGAAGCGCGCTCCAGGCCCGCTCGTGGGGGCTCAAGACCCTGGCCGTGACGAGCGCCAGCCCGGGTGAGGGGAAGACGACGACATCGACGAATCTGGCCGCCGTCTACGCCCGGAGCGGCCTCAAGGTCGTCATCGTGGAATGCGACCTCAGGCGGCCCTCGCTCGGCCGCTACTTCGAGATCTCGAAGCAGCTCGACCTGGTCGACGTCCTCTTCGAGGGCGGCGACTGGCGGCTGGCCCTCCAGCTGACCCGGACGCCGGGCCTCTACGTCCTCCTCGGCGAGAAGTCATTCCCGAAGGCGGGAGATTCGATCGGGGGGCCGGAGATGGAACGCCTCCTGTCGGAGATCACCCGCGAGTACGACCTCGTGATCCTCGACACCTCGCCCCTCCTGGTCTCCCAGGACGCGATCGCCCTGAGCCCGATCGTGGACGGGGTCCTGCTCGTCGTCCGCTCCGCACGCTCGGATCCGGCCACCGTCGACGACGTGATCGAGCAGTTGCGCGCGGCTGGCGCGAACGTCGTGGGAATCGTGCTGAACGACCCGGACGGCGCCGCCGATCGCCGGGAGGAGTTCGCCGCCGGGGCGACGTCCTAGGAGGCCGTCGGCCCAGCCTCGCCCTCCGGCACC
>DATKCO010000098.1:0-5202 GCA_035513155.1 Gemmatimonadota bacterium
AGGTTGGTGGAGCTGATCGGGATCGAACCGACGACCTCCTGAGTGCGATTCAGGCGCTCTCCCAGCTGAGCTACAGCCCCACTCACCCCCGAATATACCCGCCGCCCGGCGTGCCTACCAACCGGTGGGCGCCCCCTGGGCGGGGGCTCACATGTGGTTCTCGTGACCCTCCGCGGGCTTCTGGAACTTGAGCAGGCTGCGGTCCAACGAGTCGCGCTGGTCCCACTTGGGACCCTCGTGGTCGTCGGCGGGGTTGGCGAACAGATCGCTCTGATCCACCAGCTCGAACCCGGCCGCGGTCACCTCTTCGATGATGACGTCCGAGGCGATCCGGTGCGCCTCGGTGTCGCGACCCTCCTTCGCCTCCACGTCGATCACGACGAACAGGCCGCCCGGCTTCAGGTTGTCCTTGATGGCGCCGAGGATCTCGCCGATGCGGTCGGGATCGAAGTCGTGGTAGTTCCGGTCGGTGAACGCCAGGTCGAGGGTGGCGTCGGGAACCTCGGAGATCTGCGACAGGAACTCGACGTTGGCCTCCGGCGTGGCCCCCCTGGCGATCCGCGCCTGAAGGCTGTCCGGTCGGTACGCGGACTGGGAGTAGACCTTCCCTTCCGGTCCCACCACGTCCGAGAAGATCCAGGTGTGGTACCCGCCTCCCGCCTGGATGTCGAGGACGACGGCGCCCTCCTCCAGGCCGATCCACTCGAGCACCTCCAGGGGCTTCGAGCTCGCGTCGCGCTCCTTCTCGGCGGCCGGGCGGCCGGCGGCGTCGAGGTCGACGCTGACATTCTGGGCTTCGGCGGTAGCGAGCGGGAGCAGAGCGAGTACCAGGCTCCAGAGCAATACGCGTGCGGTCATGGCCTTCTCCTCGATGACGGTCCATGGATCGGCTGGGCGGTGGTCAATCTGTGCTCATGACGACCGGGACGGTAGCTTCATTCCCAATGAGTGGAGGCCACGACCACAGCGATATGGCCGGCCTGGAGGCCTTTCGCGCCTTCCGCAGCGAGATGAACGAGCGGCTGGTCGACTCCGGCCATCTCGGGATCAAGCGCTTCCTGGCGCTCGACGGCCAGGCGTATCACGGGGGTGCGCTCGACGAGCGGACCAAGGAGATGCTGGGCCTGGTCGCCTCCCTCGTCCTCCGCTGCGACGACTGCGTGACCTACCACCTCGAGCGATGCGTGGGTCTGGGCATGTCGCGCGAAGAGTGCCTGGAGGTGTTCAACGTCGGGCTCGTCGTCGGCGGCTCGATCGTGATCCCCCACCTGAGGCGGGGGCTGCGGGCACTCGACGCCCTGCTCGCCGAGCGTGCCGCGAGCCGCGAGGTTTCCCGCGAGGTCTGACAGGCGCGGCCCCACCCCGCCTGGGGCCGGGCTAGACCGTCTCCACGTCGATCGCGCAGGTCCGGATCCTGGCGAGCTCCGCCGCTTCGTCCGGGAACCATCGGTCCCGCAGCCGCAGCGCCACGGCGACCAGGGAGATCAGGACCGGGACCTCCACCAACGGTCCGATCACCGCCGCGAACGCCGCCCCGTGCCCGATCCCGAACGTGGCTATCGCCACCGCGATGGCGAGCTCGAAGTTGTTGGATGCCGCCGTGAACGACAGGGTCGTCGTCTTCGCGTAGTCGGCGCCGGCCTTCCAGGAGAGCCAGAACGCGGCGAAGAACATGACGACGAAGTAGATGAGCAGCGGCACCGCGATCCAAAGGACGTCCAGTGGCCGGTCGACGATCGCCTCTCCCTGCAGGGAGAACATGACGACGATCGTGAACAGCAGCGCCAGGAGCGTGAGCGGCGAGATCCGGGGAACGAAGGTGGACTCGTACCAGTCACGTCCCCTGGAGCGGATCCCGATCCAGCGTGTCGCCATCCCGGCCAGGAAGGGGATCCCGAGGTAGATGAAGACCGAGGTGGCGATCTCGCTCATCGTCACGTCCACGGCCGCGCCCTGGAGGCCGAGGAACTCCGGCAGGAACCCGAGGAAGAACCACGCATACGCGGCGAAGAACAGCACCTGGAACACCGAATTGAAGGCCACCAGCCCGGCAGCATACTCGGAATCTCCTTCGGCCAGGTCGTTCCACACGATCACCATCGCGATGCAGCGCGCGAGCCCGATCAGGATCACCCCTACCATGTACTCTGGCCGGCTCGCCAGGAACGCGATCGCGAGGAGGAACATGAGGACCGGGCCCACGATCCAGTTGAAACCCAGCGAGAGGCCCAGGATCCTCCAGTCGCGGAAGACCCGCGGGAGCTGCTCGTAGTGAACCTTGGCCAGCGGCGGATACATCATGAGGATCAGCCCGACGGCGATCGGGATGGAAGTGGTGCCGATCGACATCGAGTCGAGGAGGGACTCGAGGCCGGGCACGAGCCGCCCCAGTGCGACCCCGGCGGCCATCGCCAGGAAGATCCAGAGCGTGAGGTAGCGGTCGAGGAAGGCGAGACGACCGGGAAGGTGCGGCGTGGCGCCGGCCGGCTCCATCACGCCCCGGCTCTCGCGCCGATCGGCCGGCCGGCTCTGAGCTCGTCCGCGAAGACGTCGGGAAGCTCGCTCTCGAGGATCGCGCGGGCGGCGCGCTCGACGTCGTACTCCGTGCGGACGCGCTCGATCCGGATCGTCTCGCCGTCCCACGTCGCGAGCGCCCACGAGGCGCGCGGATCCCCGTCCTTCGGCCGCCCCACCGAGCCCGCGTTGACGACCAGGATCCCGTCCAGGGAGCGCTTCCACGGCACGTGGGTGTGGCCGAAGACGATCGCGTCTCCTTCCTTCGCTCGCAGCTTCCCCGCCATCTTCCGGGCGAAGTCGTCGTCGCGGTCCTCGTCCCAGTAGAGGGTATTCAGGGTCGGCGCGCCGTGGACGAGGAAGAGCGTCGGTCCCGAGCGATGGCCGCCGCCGGGACGAAGATCGATCCGGAAAGGGAGCGCGCGGAGCGTCGCCTTCGTCTCGGAGCTCACCCGGGCGAGCGTCCAGGCGTAGCTCTCGTGGGCGACGGCCTCCTGCTCCGGGCTCTCGGCGCGGCACCCGCAATGGTCGGCCCCGACGGCGATCGTCGAGTCGTAGTTGCCGGCCACGCCGGGGATCCCCCGCTCGGTCAGGAGGGACACCACCTCGTCCGGCCACGGGCCGTAGCCGACCAGGTCGCCGAGGTGGTACACGGCGTCGACCCCCCGGCCCTCGACGTCCTCGAGCGTCGCCTCGAGGGCGGGAAGGTTTCCGTGGACGTCCGCGATCAGGGCGCAACGCCAGGCGCTCACGGGCACCACGGCTCCCTCGTGGCGGCGGCTGGAACGCGGGACGCGAGATCGCCCAGCAGGCTCCCGGCGAGCGCGAGCGCCTCCGGCGCGAGCGAGTAGTACACCCACCGCCCCGCGCGCCGGTCGGTCACGAGGCCGGCGTCCTTGAGCGTCTTGAGGTGGAACGACAGGAGGGACTGGCCGACTCCGAGGGCCTCGGTCAGCTCGCACACGCAGTGCTCCCCCGTTCCCAGCAGGGAGACGACCCGGAGGCGCTTCTCGTCGGAGAGGGCCTGGAACACGGCGGCGGCGCGCGTCAGGCCGGTGTCGGTCTCGGTGGCCATTACCCGCCAGGATACATCAAGAATTCTTGATGTACAAGGGGTCCGACTCACTTGTGGTAGGGCTCGCCCCGGATGATCGTCCAGGCGCGGTAGAGCTGTTCGGCAAGGGTGACCTGGGCGAGCTCGTGGGCCAGGGTCTGGGCGCCCAGGCTCACACTCCGGTGCGCGGCGCCCCGGACCGCGGGCGAGAGGCCGCCCGCCCCGCCCACCAGGAACACGACCCGGCCGGCACCCTCGCTCGCGTAGCCCGAGAGGAGTGTCGCCCATCCCTCGGAGTCGAGCGGTTCCCCAGCGGGGTCGAGGGCCACGAGCCGGTCCGCGGGGCCCGCCGCGGCGACCTTCAGCAGCCGCTCCCCCTCGTCGGCCACCGCCCTCTCGTCGTCGCCCGCGCGCTTGACGTCCCGGCGCTCGACCGGGCAGTAGCGGGCGACCCGGCCCAGGTATTCCGCGACCGCCTCCCGGGCCCACGCCGACCGCAGCCGATCGACCGCCAGGAGCTCGATCTTCACGCGCCCTTCAGCTCCCCCTCACGCGTAGATGCCGCGGAGCCGGTGCACGAACGCGACCCGGTCGATCGCCAGCATGTAGCACGCGGTCCGCGGGCTGACGTCGTGGGTCTCCGTGTATCGCATGACGTCCTTGAAGGAGTTGACCATGATCTTCCTGAGCCGCTTCTCCACTCGCTCGAGGCTCCAGTAGTACCCCTCGCGATTCTGGACCCACTCGAAGTAGCTGACCGTCACGCCGCCAGCGTTCGCCAGGATGTCGGGGATCACGAACACCCCCTTGTCCTCCAGGATCGCGTCGGCGTTCGCCGTCGTGGGGCCATTCGCCCCCTCGCAGATGATCCGCGCCTGGATCCGGGGCGCGTTCGCCCGCGTGATCTGGTTCTCGAGCGCCGCCGGGATCAGCACCTCGCACTCGAGCTCGAGCAGCTCCGCGTTGGTGATGGCATCGCCTCCGCGGAACGTGTCCAGGTTGGCGCCACCCCGCACGTGGGCTTCGGCCTCCACGAGGTCGACGCCGTTCTCGTCGTGGATGCCGGTCATGTGGTCGCTGATCGCGATGATCTTCATCCCGCGCTGGGCGCAGAGGCGGGCCGCGGTGGAGCCCACGTTGCCGAATCCCTGGACGACGACCCGCGCGCCTTCGACGGGAATCACCAGGTGGCGCAGCGCCTCGAGCGTGACCAGCATGCAGCCCCGGCCGGTCGCGTCACGCCGGCCGAGCGAGCCTCCCATTTCGATCGGCTTGCCCGTCACGATCGGGGTCACGGTGTGGCGCGCGTGCTGGCTGTAGGTGTCCATGATCCACGCCATCACCTGCTCGTTGGTGTTGATGTCGGGGGCCGGGACGTCCATCTCGGGACCCAGCAGGGGCATGATCTCGGCCGTGTATCGCCGGGTGACGTGCTCGAGCTCGCGCTTGGACATCTCGTGCGGGTTGCAGACCACCCCGCCCTTGGCGCCCCCGAAGGGGATGTTCACCACCGCGCACTTCCAGGTCATCCACGAGGCCAGCGCCCGGACTTCGTCCAGGGTCACGTCGGGCGCGAAGCGGATGCCTCCCTTGGCCGGGCCGCGCGCGATCGAGTGCTGCACGCGATAGCCGGT
>DATKCO010000099.1:0-14293 GCA_035513155.1 Gemmatimonadota bacterium
AGTGCGCCGCAGGAAGACACGAGGAGCGCAACGCCGAAATCGGCCATTTTCAACGCCCCCTCCTCAGAAAGCGTTGCCGATCGATATATGGAATACCCACCGCGGCAAAAACCGTTCGTCGCTCGACAACCTCCGCGCCACGTCGAACCGGATCGGCCCGACCGGGGTGCGATAGCGGATCCCGGCTCCCGGCGTGTACTGCAGGTCCGAGAGCGAGATTTCGTCGGGGTCGCTCCACACGTTTCCCGCGTCCACGAAGGCGGCGCCGCGGAGATTGCCGCGGATCGGGAACCGCAGCTCGACGCTCGCCTCGAGCAGGCCGCGCCCGCCCACCGGCTCGGGCGCGCGCTCCTGCCCGAACGCCTCCGGATCGTCCTTGGGCCCGAGCTGCCGCCGCTCGTACCCGCGCACGCTGCTCGCGCCGCCGGAGAACAGTCGCTGGAACAGAGGAACCCGGTCCTTCTCGCCGCCGTAGCCGATGATGACGCCCGGCAGCAGCTTCCCCGCCAGCACCCAGCCGTCGCGGACCTCCAGATACCGGGTGACGAGGAAGGTCGCGCGATGGTAGGCGTAGTCGCCGGAAAGCGCCGGGATGCCGATCTGGTACACGACGTTGGCGATCGAGCCGGTCGTCGGCTGGAACAGCGAATCGGTGCTGTCGAACCGGATGCCGGTCTCCGCGTACAGGAGCCGGCTCGGATTGACGAACTCCCGCCCCAGCTCGGGGATCAGCACGCCTTCGTCGAAATCGGAGAACTGGTCGCGCTCGGCCGCCAGCGAGCCCCACCCTTGCCAGCGACGCCCCACCCGGTACCCCACCCGCGTGACGGCGCCCGTCCGCTCCACCGTGTAGTTCGGCTCGATCTCGAACCGCAGGAACGCGGTGGCCACGAAGTTCAGGTTCGGGGCCAGGAACGTCGGCTGCCGATACGTCACCGCGGCCTCCCGCTCGAGCCGGGAGTATCCCCCCCGCACTTCCAGCTGGCGCGCCTGGCCGAAGAAGTTCCGGTCGAGCCACGACGCGTTCACGCGGAACAGGTCCTCGGTCCCGTACCCCACTCCCACGCGCACGACGTGAGTCGGCGCCGGGGCCAGCCGGACCAGGAAGTCCAGCGTGTCGCCCCGCACCGTCGCCAGTTGCGGCTCGACCTCCACCAGCCGGAACAGCCCCAGCTGGTAGAGGTTCCGACGGCTGTCCTCGATCTCCTGGAGATCGTAGAGATCGCCCGGGCCGAACCGCAGCTGGTCGAGGACGAGATCCCGGTCTTCGGGATCGTACCCCTCCACGTCCACGTTCCCCACGTAGTACTGGTCCCCGGGGTCCACCGTGTAGGTGACGCGGGCCGAGCGTGCCTGCTTGTCGATGCGGTACTCGAGCAGCACCTGGGCGAACGCGTACCCGCGGTTCTTGAAGGCGGTCTCCAGGATGTCCCGCGAGGCGAGCAGATCCGCCTCGTTGAAGATCTCGCCCTGCTGCAGCGGGATCCGGCCTCGCATCTCGCCCACGAGCTCGGCGCCGTCTAGCGGCTCCAGTCCCTCGATGGTGAGCGAGTCGACGAGCGCGGGCTCGCCTTCCGACACGGTCAGGGTCACCCGCACCCCGTCGCCCTCGGACCGCACGTCGTACGACACGAGGTCGGCGTCGAAGTATCCGTGCCGCTGATACAGCACGTAGATCCGCTGGAGATCCTTGAGGAACTCGGACTTCGAGAGATGGTGGTCGTCGCTCCACGGCCAGAAGCCGCTCTCCGACGTGTAGAGCGCCCGCTCGATCGTCTTGCCGGAGAGAGCCGCGTTGCCTTCGACCTCGAACTTCTTCACCTCGGCGCCGTCCCGGACCTCCGACAGGCAGCAGCCGCGGTCGCGCAGGGCGAGGGTCGCGTCCGCCGACACCTCCTGGGCGCGCACCGCCGAGGGGAAGGCGAGGACCGTCACCGCCGCGAGGAGCGCCGGCCGGTTCAGGGAGGCCCTTCGGCCGGTGGAGCCTCGCCGGGAGACACCTCGCGGAACGACCACCCGGGACGGACCCCCCGTCCGCGGTGCACCTGGACGATGCGCCCCAGCTCGCCGCCGAGGATGAAGACGATGCTCGAGTAGTAGACCCAGAACGACACCGCGACCAGGTTCGTGAACGAGCCGTAGAGCTCGAGGAAGCGCCCCAGCTCGGCGAGATAGTAGACGAAGACCTGCTTGGCGACCTCGAACAGCACGCTGCAAAAGAGGGCCGCGATGGCCGCGTCCTGGCGCGGGATCCAGCGGTCCGGCACGTACCGGTAGACGAAGAAGAACATCAGGAACGTGATCACGAAGGCGATCGCCAGGCTCGTCAACGACCAGATCCAGGAGATGTTGTAGGCGTCGAGGCCGAGGAACCCGACGCCATAGTTCTTCACCCAACGCAGGGCGGCGGTCAGCGAAATGGTCAGCAGGAACAGCGACCCCACCACGACCACCATCTTGATGTCGTGGATCTTCCCCTCCACGATCCCCAACCGTTCCTCGGGCGGGATCTCGAAGATGACCTCGAGGACCGTTCGAAGCGAGCCGAACAGGCGCGTCGAGGCCCAGATCAGTCCCACGAGGCCGAGCACGCCGAACCAGCCGCGGTCGTCCACCAGCGAGAACAGGAGGCTTTCCGCCTGGGCGCTGGCCAGCGGCATGACCCGCTGGATGAACGTCAGGATCTGCTCCCGGGCGGAAGCCGAGGACTCCACCAGGATGCCGAGGACCGAGATCGTGATGAGGAGGAGCGGTACGATCGTGACCAGGACGTTGAACGTGATCCCGGACGAGAGGAAGAAGATCTGGTCGCGGGCCGCCTTGTGCCAGAGGTTCCGGGCATAGAAGGAGGCGTAGCGGAAGACGAGCCTCTGCCAGCGCCGCAGGGAGTTCATGGGATACCGATCGCTGGCGTCTCGAGGCTCGGCGCGCCCGGAGTTCGAGCGGTGCAAAAGCGACTTCGGCTCCGGCACACTCTACGTCGCGGTAGGCGCCGCGACCGGGCTATCTCCGTCTGCCTGAGATCAACGAGATCACGGCCACGAACAGGGCCGCGCCGATGATCGACCAGATGAGGGGGAACGACTGACCCTGGATCTCGATCGGGAACGGCTCGGGCAGGCCGAGCTGGCTCTTGAGCCAGACGCCGATCAAGGCGCCGACGAAGCCGAGCGCGATGGAAACCAGACAACCACCCGCCGAATACCCGACGATCGCCTGCCCGAGCGCCCCCGCGACAGCGGCGACGAGGAGCAACACGAGAAAGCCCATCAGAGTCATACGATCTCCCCTCGGAGGTGGGAACTGGGGCTACGGGCCGGCTAAATCTATCCGGGCCGTTTTGTCCGACGCAACCACGACGCGTCCCTCCCACGCGAGCTCCCGCCCGCGCCATACGCGCGCCAGGTAGGTCCCCGGCCAGACGGCGAGCACCGGCTGCGGCCCCACGGACTCGCCCAGGCGGCGGTCCCCCGCGAGGGTCAGCACTTCGAGCCGGTAGGAGCCGGTCACGCCCGCCGGCGGGAACACGCTCACCCGCGACAGCCCCTGGCGCCGGACGATCCGCTCCTGAGCCGGGTGGACGTCCACGCCGCCGATCGCCGCGGGCGGCACGGTCCGGACGTCCAGCTCGTAGCGGCCGGGCATCGCGAGCCGGCGCTCGCCGCTCCGGATCGTCCCGTACATCTCCCCGGTCAGGGACTCGCGCACGTCCACGCGCACGTCGTCGACCCCGCCATCGGCGTCGGCGAGCTCCACGCCGAGCACTCCGGTCTCCGGCAGCCTGATCACCGTCTGGCCCTGGGCCTCGATCGTCACGTCCTCGGTGACGTAGATGGGCAGGGTCTGCACGACCAACCGGTAGCGGCCGGCGGCCAGCGGATGCGCGACCCCCACGGTCAGCGTGTCGACCGCGGCCGCGCGGTAAGCGAGCACCCGGGTGGGGGGGGGCTCGGCGAACTCCGGCGCGAGGACGAGCAGGCTCCCGCCGCCTCCCACGGTGATCCGTGTGGTCCTCCCCGCCGGCACGACGACGTCGTCGCGCAGGACCACCGAGTCGCCCAGATCGACGCTGAGATCGTAGCTCCCCGCGCGCAGGATCGCGTCCTCCCCGGTCGGGAGGTACCGCAGCTCGCGGCGGCCATCCGACGAGCGGATCGAAACCGGCGCGCGCGCCCGGCGCCCCTCCTCGTCGAGCAGCTCGACGCGCAGGCGCCCGAGGTCGGTGGCCTCGAGGGTCGTCGTCTCTCCGGGGAGGATCATCACGCGCTCGAACGAGAGCGGCGGCGCCGACTCGACGACGACCCGATACACCCCCGCGGGGACCGGGCGCGGCCCCCGGGCCGTGAAGGCGGCCACGAGCTCACCGGCCACGGGCAGCACCACACGGACCGGCAGCGGGACGCTCTCGCCCCCCGGCCCCAGCGTCGCACGGACGTCGACGAGGCCCTGGTTCCGCAGGATGAGAGCCAGCCGGCCGCCTGCCGGCGCGGCCTGACCCAGCCCGTCGATCACGGTGAGCGAGCCCGACCCGGCGCGGCTCAGGCAACGCAGCTCCTCGAGCTCCTCGTCCGTGGGCGCGAGCGCGACGACGTGGAGACGCGAGTGGCGGTTGGGTCCGCCTCCGACGACGTCCAGCCAGGCCGCGCAGGGGTCGGGATGGCAGTCGTCCCCGCCGGCGGTGACCAGAACGTGGGTAGCGGTGGAGTCGGCCGCGGCCCGCTCCAGCGCGAGCGCCAGTGGGGCCATCCCCCGCGGCTGAAGCGAGGCCAGCGCCTCGTCCCAGCGGGCCCCGGCCTGCGCCGGCGCGACCAGGAGCCGGGTGTCCGAGCACTCCTGACGGGCGCTCCCGGAGCCGTAGACGCGAAGCGCGAGCTCGGGCGCCTCCCCCGCCGCCAGCCCGCTCCGCAACGCGCCGAGAAACGCACGCGCGACCTCGATCCGCTCCACCCCACCCATCCGCGACCGCATGTCGGCCGAAGCGTCGAGCACGACCTCGATCCGCGGAGGGACGAGCGGCTGCTGCGACGCGGGCGCCGCGGCCGCGGGAGCGAGCAGCGCGAGCGTGAGCGAGGCGAGGGCGACACCGCGCCGGGCCCTGGAGCTACGGCGTGCGGAGAGCCCCGTCGGTTGTCTGGCTAGGAGATCTTCAGGAATCGGCTGTGGGCGCACTTCGGGCAGGGAGGAAGGCGCTTGCCCGCCGCGAGCGACAGCACGTAGCCGCACTGCTCGCACTGGTATCCGCCCTCCCGCGCCACGATCTCCCCGGTGCGGAACTCGTGACCGATCTCGAGGACGCTCTCCTCGTACTTGCGCCGGGCGAACGTCCCCGCGACCACCGCCGAGGCGGCTCCGACCATGCCCCATACCACTTTCTTCCACTTGCCCACGCGCTCCCTCGTGACGGCGGGAATCGTGAAGGACGGTTGGACCGCCTCTCGCCGCAAGGAAGGTACCGGGACCGGCCCCCGGCGTCAAAAGGAGCCCTGCCGCGGGCGCTTGACGGGGACAATCCCCGCAGGCATACTCCTCCCCTGCGACACGCTCTCTCCGTTGTCTCCCGAACGACCGTTTCGTGCCGAAGGAGGAACGATGGCCGGGGAACCTGGCGCCACGAAGTTCGAGCAGGAGATCGCCGAGATCGAGAATCGGCGCGGGACCCGCAACCTGTTCCTCGTCATCGGAGGAGTGACCGCGGCGATCCTGCTCGTCATCGTGGTCTTCGGTATCCGCGAGCGGGCGCGTCTGGCCGAGGAGGCCGCGCGCCCGAAGTTCGAGGAGGTCGTGCTCGGCCGCTACGTGGGCCAGGCCAGCAACCAGGCCGTGTTCGCCCAGGGCCAGCGGCTGAACTACGTGGAGGGCGTCGGCCAGGTGGAGATGGGCCCCGCGACCACATTCGTGCGCCCGCTGGAGTACGACCTGGCCGGCAATCCGGCACCGGCACCGGAAGGGGCGTTCTTCTGGTCGCTCGAGGCCTCCGACTCGCTCCCCTACGTGATCGAGCCGGTCGTCAACCCGCTGACCGGCGTCAATCCCGACGACTATCGATCCATCGACCTGAGCGCGTTGAGCCCCTCGGACTACGGCGCGGGGGGGCCCAATGACTGGGGGCTCTTCCAGGAGGAAGGCACCCCGGTCAGCGTGACGGGGACCGCGGCCCGCGCCGACGGCGCGGTCTACCTCGTCGCCGAGCCGAGTCGCGTCCGGCTTCAGGGCATCGAGGGGCTGAGCTCGCTCGACTCCCTCGAGGTCGCCTGGGCCACCGAGACCGGCGCGCCGCTCAGCGCGTTCGGGCGCATCAGCTCGACGCCGCGGGGCGGCGGCGACAGCGCGCTGTTCGTCCTGACCGCCACCGCGGTCCAGCCGGCGGAGAGCGAAGGGGTCGCGACCCCGGCCGGGGCCCCGGCGGACACCGCGGCTCCGGCCGAGCCGACCGCGCCCGCGGCTCCCTAGCCCACCGCTCCCGCATCGGGTCGCCGGACCCACTCCACGACCTGTCGCTTGAGCTCCTCGGTCGCCTCCCACAGGAGCAGGTGGGTGCATCCCGGGAACAGCCGCACCTCGCAATTGGGCAGCGTGCGGCCGATCCGCTCGCCCCGGTCGAGGAGCTCCGAGTCCTCGCCGTAGAGAGCCAGCACCGGGCACTCGATCCTCGCGAGATCCTCGTCGGTCACGGGGGCGGAAGCGGCGAGGTCGTCGACCAGCGTGGTCTTGCGGACCAGGCGGTAGGCGTTGCTGATCAGCCGGTTCACCTTCCGTTCGCTGTGACGTCCCGCCCAGCGGTAGGCGTACTTGAGGATCATCGCGTCCCGCTCCTCGCCCTTGAGCGCGAAGGCCCGCGTGATCTCGTCGCCCCACGCGCCGTCGCTCATGTTGGCGTCGACCAGCACCAGGCCGCGGGTGCGCTCGGGATGGGTCAGGGCGTAGGCGAGCGCGAGCAGGCCGCCGAAGCTGTTCCCCACCAGCTCGACTGGCCGGCCGTCGGGCACCAGCTCGTCGATCAGCGCGTCGATGTCGGCGACCAGGCTCTCCACCGTGTACCCCTCGGGGGGCCGCTCGGTCTGGCCGTGGCCGCGCAGGTCGAAGAGCACGACGTCGGCGACCCGGGCGACGGGGTTGGCGACCGTGAAGTACCAGCTCGACAGGTTGTCCATCACGAGCCCGTGCAGGAACAGGACGGTCGGCTCGCCGTCGCCGAGTCGCACCGTGTTGAAGCGCACGCCGCGCACGACGACGTCAGGCACCGAGGAACTCCTCGACCACCCGCCCGACCTGGGCCGGGCGCTGGAGCGGCAACAGGTGTCCGCCCTCGAGCTCCACGACGCGCGCATCCGGCAGCACCGCCTCCAGCTCGTCGGCCCGGTGCCGGAACGGCGAGGTGGATCCATAGAGACACAGGACCGGCCGGGCGAGCCCGCCGAGCTCCGCCGCGTCGAGGGGTGGCTCGGACATGAGGTCCCGGCTCACGGTGGTGTCGTCGCGCAGGTGACGGGCGCGATCGGCGCGCCGCGCCCCGCGGCGGCCGCGCCCCTCGGCGAGCCGGGCCGCGAGCTGGGAGAACCGGCTGCGATCCATCGACAGCATGCCCTGGAGCTGCTCGGCGTCGACGTCGTCCATCATCGCCGCGACCTCCGCCGGATCGAACGGCGGCAGCGGCGCGTCGAGGACCACGACCTTGCGCACCCGCTCGGGCGCGTCGAGCGCGAAGCGCAGAGACGTCGCGCCCCCATAGCTGTGTCCGACGACGTCGACCGGCCCGTCGAACCCCTCGTCGACCGCGTCCAGGACCGCGCCCAGGTCCGCGCTCGACGTCGCCAGGTCGAAGCCGCTCTCCGCCGGCGCGCTCAAGCCGTGCCCGCGCTGGTCGTACAGCAGCACCGAGCGCCGCCGGGCGAGCAGCGGGGCCACGCCGAAGAACCAGGTCGCGAGATTGCCGATCACCAGCCCGTGGACGAGCACCACCGGCGGGCCTTCACCCAGGCGCTGGACGTGGAACGTCCGGCCGGCGGCGGAGATCAGCGGCATGTGTCGATGTACGTCACCAGGTCGCCCACCTTCAGCTCGATGATCTCCTCCAGCTCCTTCTCGCTCAGCCAGCGTACGAAGTCGACCTTTTCGTAGCGGGCCTGGAGCTTCTCGGCGAGAGCCACGAACTCGATGCTCTCGAGCTCCAGATCGTTTCCGAACGACGTCTCCATGCCGATCTCCCGATCGGCGGACCACTCCGGGCCCAGCACCTCGTCGATCACTCCGCGCACCACGTCGAGTGTCGCGCTCATCTCGCCTCCTCCTGCGTCCAGGCGATCGCGAAACCGTCCTCGATCCGCGTCGCCACTCGGGTTTCTCCCACCCTCATCCACTCCTCCCCCGGTTCCTCGATCTCCAGCTTCCGCGGGTCGCGCAGGCCGGCGCGGCTCCGCTTGGCCGCGGCCTCCTTGGCGGCCCACATGCGCGCCCGCCAGGCGTCACGCTCCGCCGCGGGCCGTCCATCGAGCCAGCGCCGCTCGCCGTCGGTGAACGCTGCCCGGTCGAGCTCTCCCGTTCGCGGCTCCACGCTCTCGATGTCGACGCCCGGATCGTACCCCACGGCTACCCTGGCCACCGCTCTACCCCGCTTGTGGGCGATCGACACCCTCAGGTCGAGATCCCCGGGCGCGAGCACCTCGGGTGCCCCGTCGGCCGCCGTGGGGATCTCGACCTCGATCGGCCACAGCGGCCCGGCGCCCCGATCCCAGAGCAGCAGCCGCACGGCGTCCTTGGCCGCCACGCGCCCGGCCAGCCAGTCCTCCTTCCGGCGCTCGGGGAGATCCTGGTACCCCTCCCACTCCCGGGAGGTCAGGTAGCGTCGCGCGAAGTAGTCGCGCGTGATCCGGTCCGCGAACGCGCGGTCGAGCCGCACGCATCCGGGCCCGTCCGGTATCGGCTGCGCGAGCGTACTCCGCTCCGGCTCCTGGATCACCGGCCACATCCACGGCTCGTTCGGGCGCCGGCGGTCCTCCCATCCCTCGAGGCGGGCCCAGACCCGGCCGCCGGACGACAGCTCGATGTCGGCCCGTACCTGCTGGGCACCGAAGTGTCGGACGCGGACCGTGCAGTCGAACCGCTGGCCGGTCCCGGGAGCGGGGCCGAAGAAGCGCGCGCGCTCGAGCATGACCGGCACCGCGACGCGGTCCCGGTCCGACGAGGCCTTGATCCAGTATCCCAGGAGCTGGCCGGCTCCGTCGAGGAGCGCGCCGGTGGCGGGCAGCTCGACCACCGACCCCCGGATACCGTCCTCCCCGATCTCCTCGAGCCCGACGACCGAGTGGTAGCGGGGACCGTGGAACATGAGCCGGCTCGCGTACATGTCCGCGGGCTCCTCCTCGAGCGGGCGGGCACCGGCGAGCGCGCCCTGGTCGGAGGCGGGCGGATCGGGCCAGGCGTCGGCCACGACCACCGTCCCCTCGGCGTACTCCCCCACCCTGACCGCGATCCGGCTCTCCCCGTCGTAGCGGGCCTCGACGCGAACCGTCTTCGGCTGGCCGACCGCGATCCAGCGGTACGCCCGGACCCGCTCGACCCCCACCGCGAGCCGCCCAGGCGCCATCCGCTCCGCCGCCGCGAGCATGCGGGAGATCGTCATCGTGAACGGCACGAGCGGGAACCCGTCGGCGGGATCCGGCCAGCCGGGCGGGATGCTGAAGAACGAGTGGTCGAGCAGGAATGGGAACCGCTCCAGCGAGAACGTCTCCTCCCAGGCGGCCTCACGCTGTGCCTCCGGGCCCGCCGCCGGCGGGTCGGGGCCGCGCGGACGCTCCTGCCAGGCGGCGAGCACGGCGCGCTGGCTCTCTTCCAGCGCGCGCAGCGTGGCCTGGAGCTCGCGCGCGACGGGGTCCGCGCCGTCGAGCAGGACAGGGGTGGAGATCGCGGACCCCACCGGGGACCTCCCGTCGGGCGGGTCGCCGTCCAGCGACAGGAGCGGGGAGCCGAGCCGCAGCGGAATCGGCCGACTCTTCGGTCGCGCGGGCGGCCCCGCCGGCCCCAGCAGGCCGTCGGCCTCCACCGCGACGCCTTCGACCCACAGCGTGGCGACCAGCCGGCGGAGCTGCTCGATCCCCTCGCGCCGATGGGAGCTCGCCGCCATCGAGAGGTGGGGCCGGCCGCGCAGTCCGTCCTCGATGAACGCGGCCACGCTGCCGGCACCGACCTGGACGAAGATCCGGACGCCGTCCTCGTACAAGGTCTCGGTCAAGCGGCGGAACCGCACCGGCCGGACCAGGTGCTCGATGAACAGCTCGCGCACCGCCTCCGGCGCTCTCGGATACGGGCCGCAGGTCGTCGCGGACCAGACGGGCACGGTCGGGGAGACGATCTCGATCTCCCCGATGCGCTCCCGGATCGGGCCCACGTACGCCTCGAAGGCCGGCGAATGGAAGCCCGACTCGAAGGCCAGCACCTGACATAGGACCCCGTCCCCCCGCAGCCGTTCGAGGACGGGAGCGAGGCTCGCGGCTGGACCGCAGAGGACGGTCTGATGCGGGCAGTTGTCGAGCGCGACGTGCACGTCCGGAGCGCCCGTCAGGGCGGGGGCCAGCCGCTCCGTCCCGCAGCCGACGGCCGCGTAGGAGACGGCGGGAACGACCAGCGTGCCCGGCCGCAGCGCCGGCAGCACCTGCTCGAGCGCGCGGGGTGGGATCACCCCCGCGGCCAGGAGGGCGGACCACTCGCCGATCGAGTGCCCGGCCACGACGTCTGGCGCGGCCCCGAGCCCGACCAGGACGTGATGCAGGAGTCGGCCGGCGAGCACGACCCGCGCCCCCCGCCGCTCGAGGTCCCCGTCCAGCGCCGGCGGAAGCGGGGGCAGCCCGAACCAGCGGGCCACGTCGTCGACCTGGGGATCGAACGTGCTCTCCACTCCGGGGAAGACGAGCGCCAGCCGGCCGCCCTTCGCGGCCAGGGCATGCGGCGTGAACGCCATCGCCCCGCCGCGGTCCCGGAACGTAGCGCCCGCCAGCACGATCCGCCGCGCGCGGTCGATCCGCTCCGGCGTCGGGTCGAGGAGCGCCAGCCGGCACGGCCCCTCCCCCGCGGGCGGGTCCGGCCGCTCGAGCGCCCCGGCCAGCTCCTCCGGCGTCCGCGCCGCCAGCCGCAGCCACGAGCCCGGCGCGGCGTGGCGGCGGGCGCGCACCCGCGGGAGCCTCATCGCGTGATGTTGCTCCAGCACCACGTGAGCGTTGATGCCCCCAAAGCCGAAGGCGTTGACCGCCGCCCGCCGCGGGCCTTCGGACTCCCACGGGGCCGTCTCGTGGACGAGCCGGAAGCGCGTCCGCTCGACCCCGGGATGCGGGTCCTCGCAATGGAGCGTCGGCGGCTGAACGCCGTGATGGACCGCGAGCGCCGCCTTGATGAGGCCGGCTATCCCGGCGGCCGGCATCGCGTGGCCGATCATCGACTTGACCGACCCCAGGCCGGCCCGGGGGTAGTCGTCCGGTGGGCCGAAGACCCGCGCCAGCGTCTCGAGCTCGGCCGCGTCGCCGTTCGGCGTGGCGGTGCCGTGGGCCTCGACGAGCCCGACCGAGCCGCGCGCCCGCGGATCGATTCCCACCCGGGTCCACGCGCGCTCGAGCGACAGGACCTGGCTGGAGGGGCTCGGGTTGAGGACGCTCGATCCCCGCCCGTCGCTCGACACGCCGGTTCCGCGGATCACCGCGTAGATCCGGTCCTCGTCCCGCTCGGCGTCGGCCAGCCGCTTGAGGACGACCATGCCCGTGCCCTCCCCGATCAGCAGGCCGTCCGATTCCCGGTGGAAGGGGCGGATCCGCTGGCTGCGGGAGAGCGCTCCCAGCTGGGTGAAGACGGCCCAGAAGGCGGCGTCCTGGACCAGGTGTACGCCGCCGGCCAGCACGAGGTCGCAGCGCCCGCCCGCGAGCTCCGCGCACGCCTGGTCGACGGCGAGGAGCGAGCTCGCGCAGGCCGCGTCGATCACGTAGGCCGGTCCCTGGAGGTCGAGGCGGTTGGCGATCCGCGAGGCGGCCAGGTTAGGGACCACGCCGATGATCGCGTCGGGGCCGAGGCCCTCGACCTGCCGCCGGTAGCGCAGCTTGAGCTCCGCCGCCTGCTCGTCGGTGAGCCCGGGGATCAGCGCGCGCGCGGAGCGGGCCAGCTCCTCGGCCGTGCGGACCGCCTGGACCAGGCTCATCGCGACGGGATTGACGTACCCCCCGCGACCCAGGATCACGCCGGTCCGCTCGCGCGGCGGCTCGCGGTCGCGGTAGCCGGCGTCGTCGAGCGCCGCGTCGGCGGCGTCCAGCGAGAGCAGCTGGTCGGGCTCGCTCCCCCGGACCGCCACCGGCATGAGCCCCCACTTCAGGGCGTCGAACTCCACCAGGTCGTCGACGAATCCGCCGCGGCGGCAGTAGAGCCGGTCGAGCTCGCTCGCCTCCGGATCGAAGAACACGGGATCGATCCGCTGCGGGGGGGCGTCGCTGATGGCGTCGCGCCCGGCGACGAGGTTGTCCCAGAAGGCGTCGAGGTCCCGCGCGCCGGGGAAGACGCACGCCATCCCGATGATGGCGACGTCGCTGGAAGGTGGGGATCTCACGATCAGGGGGTCGCTCGGCGGCTGGGGGTCAGCGCGGGATCAGGACGCCGACGGGGCCGGGAGCCGCGCGTCCGCGGCCCCCATCAGCACCACACGCGCCACGTCCGGGCGGGGCTGGTCGATCTCGTCGAGAAGGCTGGCGACGCCCGCGTCGAGCGGGATCAGGCCGATGCCACGACGCTCGTACTCCCGGCGCAGCTCGGGCGAGACCATGCCCGCCGAGTCCCATGGCCCCCACGCCACCGAGATCGCCCGCATCGGGCCCCGCTCCGCGAGGTGGAGGGCCAACCGGTCGAGCACGTCGTTGGCGGCGGCGTAGTCTGTCTGGCCGGCGTTGCCGTAGATCCCCGCCGCGCTGGAGAAGAAGACGACGAGGCGCGTGTCGTCGCGCAGCTTGCCGACCAGCGTCAGCGCGCCGTTCACCTTGGTGTCGAAGACCCGCTCGAACGAAGCGGACGACTTGTGCACGAGCAGCTTGTCCTCGATGAGCCCGGCCGCGTGGATCGCCACGTCCAGCCGGCCATGGAGCGCGTAGATCTCGTCGATCGTCGCGCCGAACGCGGACGCGCGGCGGACATCGACCGAGTGATAGCGCGCGCGCCCGCCGGCGGCGTGGATCGCGGCCAGGGTGGAGCGGATCTCGCGGGCGGCGAGGATCTCCTTGAGCCGCCGCTCGACCTCGGCCGGCCGGGCGCCCGGGACGAGATCGATGAGCCGCCGCTTGAGCGCCAGGGGATCGGCGATGCCGGCGAAATCGGGCGGCTCGGGCTCATCCGGCCGGGGCGACCGGCCGACCAGCTCGAGCGCGCAGCCGTGACGCCGGGCGAGCTCGATCGAGAGATGGGCGGCGATGCCGCGGGCGCCTCCGGTGACGAGCACGACCGACGACCCGTCGATGCCCGCGCCCCCGCCGCCGTTCCGCTGGATGGGCGCGGGCACGATGTCGAGGACGCGGCGCTCCTCCCCATCGTAGCCGACCTCGACCGGGCCGCCGCTCGAGAGGATCTCCTCGAGGAGCTGCCGCGCCAGGCGCCGCGGGTCGCCGGCGGGATCGAGATCGACCGCGCGCACGTGGAGGTCGGGCCGCTCCTTCGCGAGGCTCCTGAGGAAGCCGGCCACGCCGCCCTGCCCCGGCCGGCTGTACCCGTTGGCTCCGTAGCCGAACCCGCCGCCCATGCCGGTCGCCGCGATGATCGCGCCGGCCTCGGCGCCGAGCGCCTCCTTGGAGAGCCGGAACAGGTCCTTCACCACCTGGGGCCCGCTGTCGGGGGCGAGCGGGGCGAGGTGGACGAGACCATCGACTCCCTCCAGCGGCTCGTCCGCCGCCAGGACGCGCGCGCGCGCGCCTCGCTCGTCGAGCAGATCGACCAGCGCGGCCGCCACGCCGAGACCGTCGTCGGTCACCGCGAACGTCCGTCCTTCGAGCCGCGATCCGTTGCGCGGCGCGGGCCCGGACGCGCGCACCTCGAAGCGGAAACGCCGCAGCGAGCGCGCCGCGTCGACCTGGGCGGGTGAGGGGGTCCGGCCATCCGCCGCGGCGGGCCATCCGGCCGCCGGGCCGCCGCCCGCCTCTTCGAGCGCTGGCGGCGCCGCCTCGACCTCCGCCGTCCGCTCCTCGATCCAGGCAACGATGCCGCGCAGGGTCTTGATCCCCGCCAGCTCCTCGAGCAGCTCGTCACGCGCGTCGCCCAGCCGGTCGGACAGCGCGGTCTCCTC
>DATKCO010000100.1:0-8565 GCA_035513155.1 Gemmatimonadota bacterium
CCTTGCGGGCGCATCACACCATCGGCCACGCGAACCATCCCCACCCCTCCTCCACAGATGAGCTCAAGCCAGTACACACCGGTCGCATATTCAATATACGAGGCGGTTTGCCGAGGCTCTGGGGCGCGCCCTGCGGCGCGAACCGGGGGTGGTGGGTCGGCGCGACTCCAATGAGGGTCGGGCAGGCCGGCACGGCCGCTGCGAGGGTGCGAGGATCGGATCGAACGGGAGGTGTTGGCCTGGATCGAATCCGGGGCCGAAATCCTGTCAATAGTTTTGTTGGGACAGGTCTCAGCCCGTCACGGGACCTCGGGCTGCCCGCGTCCGCACGCCGCGCTCGCGCCTCCGCGGCGGGCTCTCCCCGGCCGCGCCCCGCCAGTCAGGCGTCGAGCACCTCGACATCGTAACGACGGAAGGCCCCGTCGTGAGTCACCAGCACCAGACCTTCGACCGTCGCCTGCGCAGCGAGCATCCGGTCGAACGGGTCGCGGTGATGCGGGGGCAGGGTCGCCACCGCCTGTGCGTGCCGGATCCGGATCGGTAGCTCCTCGAAGCCCGACCGGGTCACGACCTCTTCGAGGCGGCGGTCCGTCTCGATCCGCCCGAGGGACGCCTTGATCGCGATCTCCCAAGCGCTCGCCGCGCTCACGTAGACCTGGTCCGCGTCGCGGATCGCAGCCATCGCCTTCGCCGCGAAGTTACGACCGGCATCCCACCAGATCAGGACGTGCGTGTCGAGCAGGAGCCTCAGGATTCTGCTCCGTCGAAGGTCTCCAGGACCTCGTCCGGGAGCGGCTCATCGAAATCATCGCTCACCTTCCACCGGCCCCGGCCTAGACCCGCCTTCCGGAGCGGCCGCGTGTCTTCGAGCGGCACCAGCCGCGCCTTCGGCTTGCCCGACTTGGTGATGACGATCTCCTCCCCGTCCGCGGCGCGTTCCACGAGGGCGGAGAGATGGGTCTTGGCCTCGTAGAGGCCGACGGTTTCTCGAACGACGGGGCGACGACGAGTCATGCGACGAGGTTAATTGAATTGACCAACTTGGTCAATGAGCGCGATCGATTCCGGCGGCAGGCGCACCCGCCCCGCTAATCGATGAGGTCCCGGTAGGCCGGGTTCACGACGAGGGCGCCGTCGGGGTTCACGATGTGCCGGTCCCAGGGGAAGACGACCTCGGCGTTGGTTTCCAGCGCGAAGTAGTCCGGCCGGTGGCCGTTCACCTTGACGATGCTCGTGGCGGTGCGGACCTCCCCGGGGGCCACGTTCCGGAGCGCGTTTCCGGCCACTCGCAGGGTCTCCCCGCTGGTGCAGATCTCATCCACCAGCAGGACCGACCGGCCACGCGCCTGCAGCGGCGCCTCCGAAAGGATCTCGGGGCGGTCCATGCGCTCCAGGTCCAGCCCCGGGTTGCGGCTCACCTTCAGCGAGAAGAAGTCCGCGCGCAGGATGGAGGCGATCACCGCGCCGGGGATGACGCCCGCCTTGGCGATGCCGACCACGATCTCCGGGCGGTAGTCGGCGCTCGCCACCTTGAGCGCGAGGGCGCGGCAGAGCTCTCCGAACATCTCCCACGACAGCTCCAGCGCGCCATCGGGGTGAGCGGCCGAGTCGCCGGGGATCGAGAACGGCGGAGGCATGCGCATCTGCTGTCCAGAGAAGCGGAAGAAGGACTCCCAAGATGGCGCCCGACCTTGACCGCGTCCAGTACGGGATGCAGGCTCCGGGCCCCGGCCCCACGTGGGCCGGGCGCCGCCACCCGCGCGGCACTCATCAGACGGGGCCGGTTCGATGCAGGAAGACGCCGACCGCAGGCTGGAGGAGGCGCTCGAGCGGGAGCGGATCGCCGACCCCCGCGAGCCGCTCCGCACCCGGCTGCGCGCGCTGCGAGGCACGTCGCACTTCGACCGCGCGGTCGCGCACTACCAGGAGGCGCTCCTGCCGGGGGTGGCGAACGGGACGCTGGACCCGCTCGCCGCGTGGCTGGAGTACGCGCGCCTGATCGCGGGCGCGGCCCCGGGCCGCGAAGTGGCGGTCGACGTCGAGGGCCGGGACGGCGCGGAGGTGGCCGACCCCGCGTCGCTCCTGCTCCACGTGCCGGAGGAGCGGGGCGCGCCGGTCACCCCGCTGCGCGCGCCGGCGGACCCGTCGCCCGCGCAGCTGGCCACCCTTGCCCTGCTGGTGGAGGGGCGAACGCGGCTCGCCTAGCTCGCTGTCAGCCGGCCTTGGCCATGCTGTCCAGGAACTCCTGGTTGGTGTCCACGCGCCGCATCCGCTCGAGCAGGAACTCCAACGCCTCCGCCGCCGGCATGTCGCCGAGGAAGTTGCGCAGCAGGTAGACCCTGTTGAGCTCGGATTCGTCGAGCAGCAACTCTTCCTTGCGGGTTCCGGAGCGGTTGATGTCGATCGCCGGAAAGATGCGCTTGTCGGCGATGTGGCGATCGAGCACGACCTCCATGTTCCCCGTGCCCTTGAACTCCTCGAAGATCACTTCGTCCATGCGCGACCCGGTCTCGATGAGGGCGGTCGCGATGATGGTGAGCGACCCGCCTTCGTCGATGTTGCGCGCGGCGCCGAAGAAGCGCTTCGGCTTGTGCAGCGCGTGCGCGTCCACGCCACCGGACAGGATCTTCCCGGAATGCGGGACGGTGACGTTGTAGGCGCGCGCCAGGCGGGTGATCGAGTCCAGCAGGATCACGACGTCCTTGCCGTGCTCCACCAGGCGCTTGGCCTTCTCCAGCACCATCTCGGCGACCTGCGTGTGCCGGTCGGCGGGCTCGTCGAACGTCGAGGAGATCACCTCGGCGGGGACGTGCTCCTCCATGTCCGTCACCTCCTCCGGCCGCTCGTCGATGAGCAGGACGATCAGGTGGACGTCCGGATGGTTCGCGATGATGGAGTTGGCGATCTTCTGGAGGAGCATCGTCTTGCCGGCCTTGGGAGGGGACACGATCAGGCCGCGTTGCCCCATTCCTATCGGCGACATGAGGTCCATGAGACGCATGGATATGTCGCCGGTCCGGGTTTCCAGCAGGAGCCGGTTTTCCGGGTACCTCGGCCGCAGGTTGTCGAAGGCGATACGGTGCTTGGCGAGGTCCGGATCGTCTCCGTTGACCGCTTCCACCTTCAACAGCGCGAGATAGCGCTCGCCATCCTTCGGCGGCCTGACCTGTCCCTTGATCGTGTCTCCCGTACGGAGATCGAAGCGCTTGATCTGCGACGGGCTCACGTAGATGTCGTCGGGGCCGTAGAGGTAGTTCCAGTCCTGCGAGCGGAGGAACCCGTAGCCTTCGGGGAGGATCTCGAGCACGCCCTCGGCGCGCAGGACGATCTCGCCATCCAGGAGGTTCTGCTCGATCCGGAAGATGAGGTCCTGCTTACGAAGGCCCGAGTAGTTTGAAATCTTCAACTCCTCGGCCATTTCGTGCAGCTCGGCGACCGACTTGCTTTTCAACTCAGAGATGTCCACTCCAGAACTCCTTGGAGGTTGGGTGCCGAATCGGGGGGACCGCTCGAAGCGCGGCACCTGGAAGCCCGAATTCCGTGGGCGTTGTTCATGTAGAGACAGACCGGAAACGGGGGCCGGCGGGACCCTCACCTGGTTTCGGTAGGCTGCCTGTTGTGGATGATGGTGCTAGTGTAGTGGCACTCGTCGAAGTGCGTCAAGGGTCCCGATGTCCGGCCCGAGGCCGGCGATGCGCGCCTCCCGTACGTCGTCTCGCCGATCGGTTCCTTGACACGGTCTCCGGGGACCGGAGAACTTGGCGCTTCCCATCCACATCCTCCCAAGGAGCACGTCATGGCTCGCGACAACCAGACCGGCAGGGGCCGGGACCAGAAGGGCTTCGAATACGAAGTCTCCTACCAACCCGACTGGTTCAAGGCCCTGCGCGTCACCCGCAAGGACTCCGGCGGCCAGGAATCCACCGCCACCATCTTCGGCAACCCCGAGCCGCACGCGAAGGGAAAGAAACCAAAAAAGGTGAAGACCAGGGTGAAGTCGGCCGACGGCCACGTCGATTTCACGATCGACGTCGATGACCCCGACAAGAAGGTCAAATCGATCATGGTGGCGTACGCCGTGCCCGCCGACAGGAGCGTCCTCGGCGCGGTCAGCGCCAACGGCGATGACGACGAGGAGGTGGTGACCTACACCGTCCAGGAGGACCAGCCGCCGCCGCCGCCGGAGGGACCCGGGGGTGGAGGAGGTTGAACGGGTCGCGCTGAATCATGCTGCTGAGGGTCGCGCCGATGGCGTTGCGGGCAGTGCTGGCCGTTCTCGTCGGCTGGCTCGTGCTTCGGCATCGGCGCGGCCTGCCGGCGGTGGTGACCAAGTGCTGGATGATCATCCTGCTGGCCGTCGCTTTCGCCGCCGTCAACGGAGTGTGGCTCGAGGCGCTCGGCGTGGGGCTTTCCGACCTGCCGCCGGACGCTCCAAGACGGCGCTTCTACTATCCCGTGTACAGCGCCGGATACCTCATAAACGCGTCCCTCGCGGCGATGCTTCCCGCGGCGCTGCTGGCCCTCCTCCTGATGCGCACGAAGGCCGGCTGGGCCGCGTTGGGTACGCTCTACCTCGCCCTGGCCATCGCGCTGTCGGGGATCCTGCGGGGGAGCCACGACGACTGGGAGGTGCTCCTCTCGACGACCCCCTCGCTGCAGTTGCTCGGACTGGCGGGATGGACCGCGTTCTTCGTGGCGTACTTCCTCGGGTTCCTCCCCAGGGTCGACGGCTACCTCGCGGCCTTCCTCGGAGTCGCCGCGATCTTCGTGATGCTCACGCCCATCAACGAGGCCGTCCTCCTGCTCGTCGGACGCGAAAACGCCGCCGCGGTCTGGAACACGCTGCTGGTGATGCAGTCCGTCCGATACCTCCTGCAGATCGGCATAGTCGCCCTCCTGATCCGAACGCTCCAGGGCGGCGGCGCGGTGGGAAGAGCCCTGGCGCGGCCCGCCTCCGGCACCGTTTGAACCCCAGCGGTCCCGGTCCTCATGGCCGCTGACCTGGCACGCACGCAGATGCTGCTGATCGTCAACGTCCTCGTGGTGTTGATGGTCGTGGGCGGCGCGGCCGCGGTCGCCTACCTGCTCGTGCGCCGGGCGGTCCGGGACAGGGTGGCGTCGGAACGGCTCGCCGCCATGGGTGTCGCGTCGGCCCGAATCCTCCACCAGGTCAAGAATCCGGTCGCCACGATCCTCATTCAGGGGGAGCTGCTGGAGGAGGGCACGCTGGAAGGACCGGCGGAACGGCGCGAGGCCGCGCACGAGATCGCGGCGGCGGCCGGCCGGGTCTCGACCCTGCTGCACGAGCTCTCGGCGTACGCGTCGGGCCAGTCGAGGCAGATCACGCCGATCGCCATCGAGCTCGCCCCGCTGCTGGAAGACACCGTGCGCGCCGCGCTCGCGGCGCATCCCGACTCCGAGCCCCCGTCGCTCGACCTGGGCGACGCGCTGACGGTGCTCGCGGACGTCCACATGCTGCGTCAGGCGCTGGACAACGTCGTCGGGAACGCGCTCGAGGCGATGGCCGGGACGGGACGGCTGCGGGTCGGTGTCGCGCGGAGGGGGTCGGACGCGGCGGTGACCATCGCCGACGAGGGGCCCGGCATTCCCGCGGACCGGATTCGACGCGTGCTCGAGCCGTTCGTGACCAGCAAGGCAACCGGGATGGGCCTGGGGATTCCCGTGGCGCGCGACATCGTGGAGGCGCACGGCGGCAAGTTCGACCTCCGCTCGCGCGTCGGACAGGGAACGACGGTGACCCTGCTGATCCCCCTGGCGGAGGGCTGAGCGCGCACCATCCCGGCGGGCGCGGCCGCCCCGTTCAGAACATGCGTGCGGGGTTGGCGGCCAGCTCGGCGATGAGCGAGTCGGCCTCCGCGCGAGCCGCCCCCACCGCGCGCCACAGGGCGCTGTCGGACTGGAGGCGCGACAGCGAACCGTTCGGGTCGTCGAGCGCGGCCTGGAGGCCGGCGAGACGGCCGCTCAACTCGGCGATCGTGGCGGGCAGGCTCTGCCTCACGGCGCGCGCTTCCGCGCGGCGGCTTTCTGGGCCACGCAAGGCGGCCCGGGCGTCCCCGAGGAGGGCGCCGAGGCGCGCGATGCCGGCGCCGAGCCGGTCGAGGTCGGCGAGGATGTCGCCGCGCCGCGCCGAAGAGCGACCGACCGCGTCCGCGAATTCCTCCAGCATTTCGTTGATCGCGACGACCTGCTCGCCGAGCTCGTCCAGCCTCTCGACGCGGATCTCCCCGGCGTCCGCGACCGCCTGCACGGTATCGAAAAGGGCGCGCATGTCCCGAGCGAGGACCCCCAGGCCGGCCACCACGTGTTCGGCTCGATTCACGGGCTCGGACCCCCAGATCGTGTCCACGGGCGTCAGCTCGGTCCCCGCGCCGGGAAAGAATTCGACGATGTCGCCGGCGGTGGGGCTGCCCGCCGTCATCCGCACCCGGCTCCCGGACCGAAGGATCTGCCGGAGGGCCCGCGGAAATTCCACCTCCACCACGATGCCCCCCGTGGCCTCCGCCGTTGGCCGCAGCATGACCACGCGGACGACCTCGCCGCTCTCCCGCCCCGCCACCCATACGGGCGCCCCGGGCCGTACGCTGCCGCCCTCGGGGAAGGCGGCCAGGACGATGTAGCTGCCCCGGAAGGCCCGCTCGATCTCCCTGAGGAAGAAGATCGACGCCCCGATCGTCGCGAGCGCGGCGATCAGCAGGAAACCGCCCCACGGGATGTCTCGATTGCGATCGTGGGCCATTCGCCTCCGGGATGATGCTGGTTCCTACGGAACGTACCCGCCGCACGCGAAGGCCCGCCAGGCTTGGAACGCGAGGGCGTCGCCGGGGGTGGACAACGATTTCCGGCTCCGGCTATGATGGGACCATGATGCGTTTTCTGCTGGACTCGACGGCCGGGGTCGGTCGATTCGCCACGGACGCCGCGGGCGGTTTCGGCCGCTTCGGGGCCTTCGCGGCCCGGGCCGGACGCTCTCTTTCCGACACCGGCACCTGGCTGAGGCTGCTGGTCGAGCAGATGACGCGGATCGGCGTCGATTCCATCCCCATCGGGGTCTTCATCGCGGTGTTCACGGGCATGGTGCTCGCGCTCCAGGCGTCCTACACCTTCACGGGAGCCGTGCCCCTGTACTTCGTCGGGGCGCTGGTCCAGAAGACCATGATCATGGAGCTTGGCCCGGTTCTGGTCGGCCTGGCCCTGGCCGGACGGATCGGCGCCAACATCGCCGCCGAGCTCGGCACGATGAGGGTGACCGAGCAGATCGACGCGCTCGAGACGCTGGCCTACAATCCGTACGCCTACCTCGTCGTTCCGCGGATCATCGCGGGCACGCTGATGTTTCCGGTCGTGGTCGCCTTCGCCGATGCCACGGGAATCATCGCGGGCTGGATCACCGCGCTGAACCTGCTCGACATGACGTCGACGGAGTTCATCAAGGGGCTGCGGCTGTTCTTCGAGCCGTTCGACGTCCGCTTCTCGTTGCTGAAGGCGTCGTCCTTCGGATTCGCGGTAACCGCGATCGGCTGCTACTACGGGTTCCACACCCGCGGCGGGGCCGAGGGGGTCGGAAGGGCGACGACGAGCGCGGTGGTGATATCGAGCATGGTGATCCTCGTGCTGGACGCCTTCTGGGCGGCCGCCCTCCTGTGATGCCCCCTGCGGCAGGGCGATGAGCATCGAGATTCGGGACGTGCACAAGGCATTCGGCCCGAAGCGCGTGCTGATGGGCGTGACCCTGGACGTTCTGGAGGGCGAGACGATGGCCGTCATCGGCTACTCCGGCTCGGGAAAATCGGTGCTGCTCAAGTCGGTCGTGGGACTGCTCGAGCCCGACCGCGGGACCGTCGATGTGGACGGCCAGAGGGTGGCGGACATGGACCGGAGGCAGTTGAACGTGATGCGCCGCACGATCGGCTACGTGTTCCAGTTCGCGGCCCTGTTCGATTCGATGACCATCGCCGAGAACGTGGCCATGGGGCTCGTGAGGATGGGCGACATGAGCGACGAGGAGATCGACGAGCGCGTGCGGAGCTCGCTGGCGGCGGTCGAGCTGGAGGGCTACGGCCCGCGACTCCCGTCCGAGCTCTCGGGTGGACAGAAGAAGCGCGCCGGGCTGGCGCGCGCCATCGCGACCCGCCCGAAGTACCTGCTGTACGACGAGCCCACGACCGGACTCGACCCGGTGACCACCGCCGTGATCGACAACCTGATTCGCAAGATGGACCAGGAGCTCCGGGTGACGAGCGTGGTGATCACGCACGACATGACGAGCGCCCGGCGCGTGGCCGACCGCATCGCGATGCTGTACGAGGGGACGATCCGCTGGGTCGGCACGCCGGACGAGTTGGCGGCCACGACCGACCAGGTCGTGCGCGCCTTCGTCGAGGGCCGGCCGGAGCTGGCCGGGGAGGCAGCCTAATGCGCCGGTCAAGGATTTCAGGCTGCCATGGTTCTGGGCTCCCTGAGCTGGTAGGGGGTGCGGTCGCGAAGCATGGCCCAGAGCACGTTGACGCGCCGGCGTGCGAGGGAGAGGAGGGCCTGGTGGTGGCG
>DATKCO010000101.1:0-11073 GCA_035513155.1 Gemmatimonadota bacterium
CCGGACACGACCTCTGCGTTCCTCAGCGCTCGATGAGCTGGCCTCGAATCTCCCCCGCGGGGTTCGCGGTGGTGTGGACGTTGATATATGTGTTTCCGGCCTCCATCGCGGCGACCAGGTCGTCCAGCGTGACGATCCCGCCTGCCGGCTCGATGTCGTCCTCCGTGAACGTGCCCTCGGCCAGCGTCTCCCGGTCGGTGAACGATTCGGGAGTGCTGGTATTGAACAGCGTGACGACGACCGGACCAGCGATTGCCGTCCCGCCGACGTGGATGTGCGCCATCGTCACCTCGTCGATGTCCTCGACCTCAATTTCGAAGCTGACCGTCTCCCCGTCGACCTCGACGGAGGCGCTGCCCGAGGCGTCGGTGGTGACGGGATCGGGCCGTTCGGCCGCCCCGGTCAGGGTGGCGTCGAAGGCAGCCTCCTCGCCAGGACCGATGGGATCATTGTCGTCGTCACAGGCCGTCCCGAGCGACAGCGTTGCGGCCAGCGCGACGGACAGGATGACATGAGCACTCGAAAGTGCGCGCATGCGTCTCTCCCTTTGCTTCGCGGTTTCCGCAGCCTGTAAGAGTCTGGCTTACGCTTCGTCCTCTATCTGTTCGACATCCGACAATCGATCCACTCCCCGACGGTCCGTTAGGTACATATCCGCCCCGTAAGAGGAAGGTACCCGGGCCAGGGCCTCTGCAACGATGCCAGCGGAAGCGAAGAAGGCCCGGCGAGCGCCCGCCGGGCCTTCGCGTTCATGAGCTCCGCCTAGTCGAAGGAGGAGAAGAACCCTTCGCAGATCGGCGGGATGAAGTTGTGGCGGTGGCAGTAGTTGAACAGACAGGTCTCGGGCGAGATCAGGAAGATGAAGCTCGCGCCGAAGAGGACCTTTCTCAGATGGCGACGCACTGGCGTCTCCTTTCTCGAATCCGGGGTGACGTCCGTGTTGGGGTCCTAAGTGATTACCACCGAACCCGTCGGGCTGTCAATACCCTTCGTCCCCCCCGGCCGCGGCCGCCCCTCGCGGCGGTGGCCGGCGGCGGGCCCGGCCCTTATCGTGACCGCTTCGCGTCGAGGGACTGGCACGGCATCGACGACATCCGACAGGAGCGCAGGTGACGACCAAGGCGATCGGTCTGGAGGAGCTCGGCCTCGAGCCGCGGCGAGCCGTCCATCACAACCTTCCCGTCGCTTCCCTGGTGGAACGCGCCATTCAGGGGAAGGAGGGCATCCTGGTCCGCTCGGGCGCCCTGGCGACGACGACCGGGGAGCGGACCGGGCGCTCACCGGACGCGAAGTTCACGGTCGACGAGCCGGAAGTCCACGACGAGGTCTGGTGGGGTCCGGTCAACCGGCCGATCTCGTCCGAAGCGTTCGATCGACTCCAGCGGAGAGTCGCCGACTACCTGTCGGACCGCGAGCTCTACGTCTTCGACGGGTTCGCGGGGGCCGACCCCGAGTACCGTCTGCAGGTCCGGGTGGTCAACGAAAAGGCGTGGCACAATCTCTTCGCCCACCAGCTCTTCCTGCGGCCTGATCGCTCCGAGCTGGCGAGCCACGAGCCCGAGTTCACGATCCTCCACGCGCCCGATCTGGCGGCCGACCCCGGGGAGGACGGTACCGGGTCGAGCGCCTTCGTCCTGCTCTCGCTGACCCGCGGGCTCATCCTGATCGGCGGGACGCACTACGCCGGCGAGATGAAGAAATCGATCTTCACGGTCATGAACTGGCTCATGCCCCGGCGCTCGGTGCTGCCCATGCACTGCTCGGCCAACATCGGGCGCGACGGCGACACGGCGCTCTTCTTCGGCCTGTCGGGGACCGGCAAGACCACGCTTTCCGCCGATTCCGAGCGTCGGCTCATCGGCGATGACGAGCACGGCTGGTCGGACGCGGGCGTGTTCAACTTCGAGGGCGGCTGCTACGCCAAGTGCATCCACCTCTCGCAGGAGAAGGAGCCCGAGATCTGGGCAGCGATCCGGTTCGGCTCGGTCCTCGAGAACGTCGTCGTCGACGAGGCGATGCGGGCGGTCGACTACGATGACGACTCGATCACCGAGAACACCCGCGCGGGCTATCCGGTGGACTACATCCCGGGGGCGGTGATCCCGGGGATCGGCGGCCACCCGCGCGCGGTCGTGTTCCTCACCGCCGACGCGTTCGGCGTGCTGCCGCCGATCTCGCGGCTGAGCCACGAGCAGGCGATGTACCACTTCATCTCGGGCTACACCGCCAAGGTCGCCGGGACCGAGGCCGGCGTGACCGAGCCGAAGGCGACGTTCTCGGCCTGCTTCGGCTCCCCGTTCCTGCCGCTCCACCCCACCCGCTACGCCGAGATGCTCGGCGAGCGCCTGGACGAGCACGACACCACGGTCTGGCTCGTCAACACGGGCTGGACGGGTGGACCGTACGGCCAGGGACACCGGATGGAGCTCAGGCACACCCGGGCGATGGTGTCCGCCGCGCTGGCCGGGCAGCTCGACGAGGCCTCGTACACGGAGCACCCGGTCTTCCGGGTGGACGTCCCCGACCACGTTCCCGAGGTGCCCGACCGGGTCCTCGACCCGCGCGCGACGTGGGACGATGCGGACGCCTACGATGCCAAGGCCCGGCATCTCGCCACACTGTTCCGGGAGAACTTCCAGAAGTTCGGCGACGTGTCGGGGGAAATCGCGAAGGCGGGCCCGCGAGCGGAGTAGCGCTCAGCGGTGGTCCGCGTACCCCGCGTAGTATCGCTCGCGCGCGCCGGGATGGCGGTCCGATGCGTAGACGAACGCCGCGATCCGCCGGCTGCCGCCCGACAGGTTGGGACCGCTGCGATGGGGCGCCATGGGATGGAGCAGCAGGATGTCCCCGGCTCCGGTCGCGGCCATCCGTCCGGTCAGTCCATCCACCGCTCTCGGGTCCAGGTCGCGCGGCTCGTCCGGCGAGGGGGGGAGCGAGCTCCGGTGCAGCCCGGGAAACACCTCGACGGCTCCGTTCGAGGCGTCGGTGGCATCCACGCTGACCATGAGCGTCACCATCTCGTCCGGCGGGATTCCCATCCACTCCCAGTAGGGCCAGTCGAGGTGCAGGTCGTACCCCTCGGTGCCGGCGGACTTCAGGATCAGCCGGTCCTTGAACGGAACGGGCTCCGCGCCCACCGCTGCAGCGGCGATCGCGCGCACACGGGGATCGGCGACCAGATCCCGGAACAGCGGCGAGAAGTCGGTCACCGGATCGTAGCGGTCGCGCACCACGCCGCGCTCGCGATGACCGCGGGACTGGATGCGGGGATCCTCCACATCCGCCCGAGCCAGACCCTCGGCCAGGCGCTCGCACTCCACCCCGAAGGCACTCACTTCGGCGGCCTCGAACGGGGAGGGGACCACCACATAGCCGTCCGCGCGGTAGTCGCGGGCGATCCGGTCCAGCTCTCCCTCTTCGAATGTCGTCTGCTCGGTCATCGTGCTCCGATCGGTGGTCCGAGCCATTCCACCCAGCGGGTCACCGGGGTCATCCGGCAACCCCGATAGACGGACACGCTCGGGGAGTCCGTCACGGCTAACAGGCCCAGCGTCCGGCCGCTCTTCTGGGCCATGGCTCCGAAAGCCCCTACGGCAGCCGTGGCCGCACCCCGGCGGCGGAGGTCCCGGTGGATGAGCAGATTCTTCAGCCGTAGCAGCGGGCCCTGCTCGATCGTGCCTGCGGCTCCCGCCACCCGGCCGCCGACCTGGATAAGCCAGGGCGTGAGCTCGCCGGAGCCCGCCTTCCGCCGCTCGAGCTCGACCCACCGCTCCGGCGCCGTCGGATGGCCGTCGATGCCGTCCGGGGATTCGCGGTGGAGCGCCAGCTTGAGGTCCCATCCGGCCTCGGACACGATCCCGTGGATCGATACCAGCGCCGCGACCTCGAGGGGTCCCTCCAGGATGAAGCCGGTCTCCTCGCGCGAGGTGTACCCCCGCTCCACCAGGTCCTCCGCCAGCCCCGTTTCCGAGGGCTCCAGGTAGAGACGCACGCGGGCTCCTCCCAATCCGGCGACCCGTCTCTCCACCGCGACGAGCGCCGAGTCCGCGGTCGACCGATCACGCCACGCCTCCGTCCCGAGGACCACGCATCCGGCCATCACGTCCGTGAGACCCGGCATCCATGCGAGTCGCGCCCCGGAGATCGACTCGATCCGCGCTCCCAGCTCGAAATAGCGGATGTCGCTCGCGATCAGGTCAGCAGCGATCCTCACCCGCGATGCTCCAGGATCTGGTCGCGGTCCTGCCCGACCGACACGCGCCGGATCGGCACGGCCACGAGCTCCTCGACGCGCTCCAGGTATCGCCGGGCGGCCGCGGGCAGGTCGCTCCACGCGCGTGCGCCCGAGGTGGGGGTCCCCCACCCCGGGTGATCCTCGTAGACCGGCTCGCACCGCTCGAGCAGTCCGAGGTTCGCGGGAAACTCCTTCAGCTCACCGCCCCCGTCCGCTTCGGCCGCGCGATACCCCGTGCAGAGCCGGATCGTCTCGAACCCGTCCAGCACGTCGAGCTTCGTCACCGCGAGCTCGGTCAGGCTGTTGATGCGCGCGGCGTACCGCAGGACCACCGCGTCGAACCAGCCGCAGCGGCGGGGCCGGCCGGTCGTCGCGCCGTACTCCCCGCCCGCCTCGCGCAACCGCTCCTGTAGCGGACTCTCGACCTCGGTCGGCAGGGGGCCGTTCCCCACCCGCGTGGTGTACGCCTTCACGACCCCTATCACATCGTCGATGTACTTGGGGCCGAGACCGACGCCGATGGCCGCCCCGCCGGCCGTCGTGGAGGAGGACGTCACGTACGGATAGGTGCCGTGGTCGATGTCGAGCAGGGAGCCCTGCGCGCCTTCGAGCAGGATCCGCCGCCCGGCGGCCAGGTGGTCGGTCACGCGCTGGGAGACGTCGGTAGCCCGCGCCAGGAGCCGCTCCCGCCAACCCTCGATCTCGGCGAGCGTTGCCGCGACCGAGATCTCGGTGTCGGACCCGAGCGTGGCCAGCGCCGCGCGCTTGATCTCCGCGTTCTCCTCGACCAGCGCGCGCAGCCGTCCCGGATCGAGACAGTCGGCGACCCGGATGCCGATCCGGCCCACCTTGTCCTCGTACGCCGGCCCGATCCCCCGGCCGGTGGTCCCGATCGCCTTCGCGCCGCGGCTCCCCTCCTTGGCCGAGTCCAGCGCCTTGTGCCACGGCAGCAGCAGCTGCGCCCGGTTCGAGACCCACACCCGGGACTCCGCGTCGACGCCGCGCTCCTCGAGGAGGTCGATCTCGTGGAACAGCTCGGCGGCGTCCAGCACGACCCCGTTCCCGAGCAGGCACTCCTTGTCCGCGTGCAGCACGCCCGTCGGCACCTGATGGAGGACGAACTCCTCGCCGTCGACGACCACGGTGTGGCCGGCGTTGGCCCCGCCCTGGTAGCGGGCGACGACGTCGGCGCGCTCGGCCAGCACGTCGACGATCTTCCCCTTTCCCTCGTCGCCCCACTGGGCCCCGACGATGACCTGGCATGTCCCGCGTTGTTTCGCCATGCTACCCTCTCGCGGCGCGGATCGAGCCCCGTGCCGGGATCAAAGAAAAAGCGCCGTCCGGGAACCGGGTGCGGCGCGTCCTTCGCCTAAAATTGGACCCGCGCCGGGTGCCGCGTCAAATCCCGGCCGGCCGAAGCCCGGAGGGGTCCGCGACATGCCGAAACCATCGCTCAACTGGCTCCTGCCGCTCGTGCCGGTCACGATCCTGCTCGACTGGCTGGCTCCCGAGCGCCACACGCTGGTCTTCTTCCTCGCGGGGGTCGCGATCATCCCGCTCGCGGGATGGATGGGCAAGGCCACCGAGCACCTCGCGGACAAGACCGGTGAGGGAATCGGCGGGCTGCTGAACGCGACGTTCGGGAACCTGGCCGAGATCGTCATCGCGATCATGGCGCTGCGCGCCGGCCTGACCGAGATCGTCAAGGCCTCGCTGACGGGATCGATCATCGGCAACGTGCTGCTCGTGCTGGGCGTGTCGATTCTGGGCGGCGGCCTCAAGTTCGACCTCCAGAAGTACAACCCGGCCGGAGCGCGAACCCGGGCGACCACGCTGACGCTGGCGGGGATCGCGCTGGTCGCGCCGGCCGCCTACCACCACCTGGCCGGGTCGCGCGCGGCGGCGAGCGAGGGGCAGCTGAGCCTGGCCATCGCGGTCGTCCTGATCGCGACCTACGGGCTGTCGCTCCTCTTCTCCCTTAAGACCCACCCCGGCTACTTCACCCGCGCCGCGAGCGAGGCGGCCCAGGTGGATCCCGAGCACGGCGGCAGCTGGAGCGCGAGGAAGTCACTGGGGATCCTGGCCGGCGCCACCGCGCTCGTCTCGTGGATGGCCCATGTGCTCGTCGGCGTCGTGGAGCCCACCGCCGCCCAGCTCGGCATGACCGAGGTCTTCATCGGCGTCATGATCGTCGCGGTAGTCGGAAACGCCGCCGAGCATTCGACCGCCATCCTCATGGCGCTCGAAGACCGAATGGACCTCTCGCTCGGGATCGCGATCGGCTCCAGCACCCAGATCGCCCTGTTCGCGGCTCCGCTCCTCGTGTTCCTGAGCTACGTGATCGGCCCCGCCCCGATGGACCTCGTCTTCACGCCGGCCGAGGTGCTCGCCGTCGTGCTCTCGGTGTTCATCGTCTCGATGGTGGCCGAGGACGGCGAGTCGAACTGGCTGGAGGGCGTCCAGCTCCTCGCCGTCTATCTCATCCTCGGGATCCTCTTCTACTTCCTGCCGGAGGGCGTCTGAGCGCGCCAGGTAGCTAGTAGCCCGTGGGGACGTCGAGGAACACCGTCTCGATCCCGAACCGCTCCGCCAGGTGGTCGCCGAGCGCGCGCACGCCCAGCGTCTCGGTCGCGTAGTGGCCCGCGAACACCACGTTCATCCCCCGCTCACGGGCCTGGTGGAACGCGGTATGGCTGGTCTCGCCCGTCACGAACGCGTCGACGCCTGCCGCGGCGGCCTCGGGGATCAACTCCGCGGCCGCACCCGACACCACGGCGAGCGAGTGGATCTCGTCGCGTCCGAACGGGAGCACGTCCGGTCGCGCCCCCAGGAGCGCCTCGAGCCGGGCGGCCAGGCCGGCGCGGTCGACCGCGTGGGGCAGGCGCCCCCGCACCCCGATCGCGCGGTCGCCCCACCAGCCGAAGGGCTTCCGGTCCTCGAGCTCGAGCAGGCGCGCCAGCACGGCGTTGTTGCCGACCTCGGGGTGGCCGTCGAGCGGCAGGTGGGAGGCGTAGAGGCTGAGACCGGCGTCGAACAGTGCCGCGAGCCGCGCGCGCACGGGGCCGACCACGGGCTCGACCCGGCCCCAGAAGAGCCCGTGATGGGCGATCAGCAGCTGTGCCCGCGCCGCGGCGGCCAGCTCGATCGTGGCGAGCGCCGTGTCGGTGGCGACCGCGACCCGCTCCACGCGCTCCACCCCCGCCACCTGGAGCCCGTTGAGCGACTTGTCGCTCCAGCTTCCGACCTCCAGGTACTCGTCGAGGTAGGCGACGAGCGCGTCGCGATCCGCGTCCCGACCCACTAGGGAGAGTGGATCTCGAACGTCCGGCCGCCGGCCGCGCCGCTCAATGTGTAGGATCGACCGTCCGACTCGTACGTCCACTCGTCGAACGCGGCGTCGAGCGCCGCGCGCTGGAGCGCCCACGAGTCGGTCGCCTGGAGCTCGTCCACGGAAGGATAGGAGCCGCGGGTCTGGTGGACGCCCTCGAGAGCCGTCTGCAGGTCGAACAGGAGGAGCCGCGGGTTCCCCGCGATCGCGCGGGCCTGCTCTCCGGGAGACGGCGCGGACGCCGCTTCGGGGAGCGGCGGGGTCTCCGCCGCGGGGGCCCGTGCGTCGGTCAGCGGCTGCGGGACGGGTTCGGCTTCCCGGCTCCCGTCGCCGCAGGCGAGGGCCGCCAGGGACACGACCAGCGCCCTTCGGGTCCACCGCGGACCGCTCACTCCCCTCCTCCGGTCACCACGAGCGTGCGCCAGGCGACTTGCCACCCTTCCTCCCCGCGGATCAGCACGAGCAGGTCGTTCCCCGCATCGCTGTGCACGGTCCCCTCGAGCTCGTACCGGGCCGTCCACGGGGTGACGGTCACGGCCGTGTCGCCGTAGACGTCGACGGAGGGGGGTTCGGAACTGAAGGCCAGCATGGTCGCCTCCCGGAGGAACTCCACGTAGCTGTCCACGATGGGGTCGCGGCCCTCGAGCCGCTGCTCGAGATCCGGGCCGACGAGGACCGCGTCCTCGCGGAAGCAGGCGCGGAGCTCGTCGATCAGGCCCCGGGTCCAGGCGCTCTCGATTCTGCTCAGCAGCTTCAGAATCTCGCGGCGGATCTCGCGGTCGGCGGCGGAGATCATCGGGCGATCAAGTTAGGTCCACCCCGGCCGCCCGCAACGCGGCCCTCACCTCGCCGCGCTCCGTCTCCCCGAGCGGGTGGAGGGGCGGCCGCGGCGCGCCCCCGCCCGGCCAGCCGCGGAGGTCGAGTGCCGCCTTGATGCCCGGGACGCCGAACCGCGGCCCGAAGCAGGCCGCCAGGGGCTCCAGCGCCCGCTGGGCGGTCTCGGCCGTCTCCGCGTCCCCCGCCGCGTGCGCGTCGAGGAGCCCGAGCGCGGTCTCCGGCGCGGCGTTCGCCACCGCCAGGATCGCGCCGTCGGCGACTCCCCTGAGCGCCGCCAGGGCGAGGCTCGCGCGCCCGTTCAGGATCCGGAAGCCCTCCCCGCCCGCCGCGCGAAGCGAATGCTGGAGGTCCAGATCGCCGGCCGACTCCTTGATGCCGTCCAGCGTCCCGTCCGCGGCCAGCTCGCCGAGGAGATCGGCGGTCATCTCGACCTTGCTCCGCTGCGGGATGTGGTACGCGAGGAGGGGCAGGTCCGTGGCCGCCGCGACCGCGCGATAGAAGGCGGCCAGGCCGGCCTCTTCCAGAGGATAGTAGCGCGGCGGGAGGCACAGCAGCGCGTCCGCCCCTGCGCTCTCCGCGCGCCGCGCGGCGGCGGCGGTCGCGCGGACGCTCTCCTTCCCGATCTGGACGACGAGCGCCCGACCGGGCAGCACCGCGCGCGCCGCGGCGGCGAGCCGCTCCTCCTCGTCGGCGTCGAGCAACGGCCCCTCCCCGCTGGTCCCGAACAGGACCACGCCGGCCAGGGGCCAGCGCCCGTAGACCTCGAGCTGCGCGGACAGGCGGTCGGGGTCGACCTCGCCGGCGGCATCGAACGGAGTGGGGACCGGGCACAGGAGGCCCGTGAGCGTCGCGGTCAACGGCGGTTCACTCGTTGACGCGGACCTCGCGCACCGGCTCGAGAGCGAGGAGTCCATCGAGCAGCGCGTCGCGCTTCTTCGTCGAGAGGCTGAGCGCGAAGTCGAACCGGAGGCCGCCGTCCTCGTGCCACAGCCGGAAGTCGTCGAGCGACACCCCCGTGCGGTCCGCGAGCCGGTTCATCTCGTCGATCAGGCCCGGCTTCCGGTCCGCGGTCACGTGGAAGTAGACGAAGTGCCGGCGCGGGGTGAGGTGCGTCTCCAGCCATCCGAGGGCGGCCAGGGTCACCAGCAGGATCACGGTGGTGGCCAGCGCCGGCGCGTAGCTCCCGGCGCCGATCGCCAGCCCGACTCCCGCCATCACCCAGATCGTCGCCGCCGTCGTGAGTCCATGCACCGACCCCCGGGCCTGGATGATCGTGCCCGCGCCGAGGAAGCCGACCCCCGAGACGATCTGGGCCGCGATCCGTCCGGGGTCGGCGATGTTGACCTGCCGCTCGGCGTACGTCAGGGCCACGTGGAGCGACACCATCGTGATCAGCGCGGAGCCGACGCAGATCAGGATGTTCGTCCGCAGGCCCGCCGGCTTGTCGTGGAGCTCGCGCTCGATCCCGATGGCGGCGCCGCAGACCACCGCGAGGATGAGCTTGACCCACATCTCGGAGGCGAGGAGCATCTCCACCGCTCAGCGGTCCCCGATCGCGCTGGGGTCGGGGGAGCGGCGGGAATGGCGGTAGCGCCGGAACCGGTCGAGAACCGCGGACAATCCCGCGTACGAGCGGATGTCGCAGAGGTCGCAGAGGTCATCGTAGACCTCGATGGCCTCCCATCGACCGTGCTGGTCGGAGAAGAACTCGCGCGACTCGAGCGCCTCGAGGAGGAACGGGACCCGGTACTCGGGCTCCCGTGGACCCGTCTGTGGCCGGACGATGCGGTCGATCAGGTAGAGGTCCTGCAGCACGACCTCGGGATCGACGTCCGATTCCATGCGGTCGAGCCGTTCGAAGAGCAGGTCTTCCACGTCCGTCTCCCCTTCCACGCCGGTGGAGACCGAAGATAGGAGTCACGCCTCCGGGCGCCAGAGGCGCGCCAGCCGGGCCGGCGGAACCCCGGCCCGGTACCCGATCCGAAGCCCCCACATGAGCCCCATCGTCCGCACAACCCCGTGCCGGAGCCAGCGCCGGGCGCTCGTCTCGAGCGGGCCGCTGCAGACGGCCGGACGACCCGCGCGGCGGAGCGCGTCGGCCAGCGCGACGTCCTCGAACAGCGGCCAGGCGGGGAAGCCGCCGGCGGCGCGGAAGACGTCCACTCGCGTGAAGATCCCCTGATCGCCGGTCCCTCTCCGCGTCAGTCGGGTGCGGAGGTTGATCCCCGCTTCGATGGCCGGGACGAGCGGATGCAGGGCGCGCTCGACCGGGGGAAAGGCGATCCGGAAGCAGCCTCCCGGCGCGCCGGCGGCGAGGGCGGATCCGATCTCCGCCACGGCGGACGGGCCAGGCACGCAGTCCGCGTGGACGAACCAAAGGGCGTCTCCGGTGGCCGCTCGTGCGCCCGCGTTCTGCTGGGAGGCGCGCCCGCGGTCGGCCTCGATCAGGGTCGCGCGCCGGGCGGCGATCTCGGGAGTCGCGTCACGCGATCCCCCGTCGGCCACGATCACCTCGTGGGGCGACGGATCGCAACGTCCGAGGGCGTCCAGGAGGCGGGGCAGCCGCGGGGCCTCGTTCCACGCGGGCACGACCACGCTGACGCGGACCGACACGTCAGCGCTTGACGGTGTCGGCCCCGTCCGCGCCGCACGGCAGCCGGAACAGGATCGTCGC
>DATKCO010000102.1:0-4220 GCA_035513155.1 Gemmatimonadota bacterium
TACCCCAGCGCCACGTCGAGCACCATCATGACCGCGAAGCCGACCATCGTGGCGCTGGTGGCGAGGTCTGTGTGCCCTCCGGTCTGGCTCTCGGGGATCAGCTCCTCGATGACGACGTAGATCATCGCGCCGGCGGCGAACGCGAGCGCGTAGGGGAGGATCGCCCCCATGAGCAGCACGGCCGCGGCCCCGGTCACGGCGGCCAGCGGCTCGACGGCGGCGGAGAGCTGGCCGTACCACCACGCCTTGAGCGGCCGCACGCCCTCGCGGCGGAGCGGCATCGCGACCGCGATGCCCTCGGGGAAGTTCTGGAGGCCGATCCCGAGCGCCAGGGCGATCGCGCCTCCCAGGGTCGCGCCCCCGGCGACGTCCAGGCTCTGCGCGGCGGCGGCGAACGCGACGCCGACGGCCAGCCCCTCGGGAATGTTGTGGAGCGTGATCGCGAGCACGAGCAGGGTGGCCCGCCGCCAGGCGGTCGGGAGCCCCTCGGCCTGCTCCATGCGGAGCCGCGGGTGCAGGTGCGGCAGGAAGTGATCCGCGACCCGCAGGAACGCTCCGCCGAGGAGGAAGCCGACCAGGGCCGGCATCCACTTCACCGTGCCCGCCGCGGCCGCCATCTCGATCGCCGGCACCAGGAGCGACCAGAAGCTGGCCGCGATCATGACCCCGGCGGCGAATCCGAGCATCGCGTCCAGCAAAGCGCGGTCCATCCGGCGGGTGAAGAAGACGAGCGCGGCGCCGAGCGCCGTCACGCCCCACGTGAACCCCCCCGCGAGGAGGGACTGGAGCAGAGGATCCTGACCGCGGAACCACTCCATCACGCGGCGCTCCCGGGCGGGGCGACCGCGGATCGTTCGGTCGATCGAGGGCTCATGAAGACCCTCCAGTCTATCGAGGAAGGGAGGCCCGTGCGAGATCCTTGTCTTGACGGTAACGGCCAAGGCGGGCGACTCTTGGCCCTCGGTGAAGCGCGCTCTCCTCATCTCGTTCGCGATCCTGGCCGGGGTGGCGGTGCTGGTGGTCGCCGGCGGCCTGCTCCTTGCCCCGTTCCTGGGCTTCCAGCGCGGGGTCGCGGTCCGGGCGCCGGCGGTGCTGGCAATCGACCTGGAAGGGCTGGTCGTCGAACGCGCCCCGCCGGATTTTCTGTCGGCCGAGTTCGAGGGCGCGCAACACGAGCTGCTGAACCTCTCGCTCGCGCTCGACCGCGCGGCGCGGGACGACCGGGTCGCCGGGGTCTATCTCAAGATCGGCGCACCGGGTTACGGCTGGGCCATGGCGGAGGAGATCAAGTCCCGGCTGGCCGCGGTGCGGGAGGCCGGCAAGTTCGTCTACGCGTTCACCTCCCTGACCAACGAGCTCGGATATTACGTCGCGCTGGAGGCCGACAGCGTGTTCGTCCTGCCCGGATCCGGCCTCGAGCTGAACGGCTTCCGGATCCATACGCCGTTCGTGCAGAGCCTGCTCGAGAAGGTCGGTCTGGAGCCCCAGGTCGAGGCGATCGGGGTCTACAAGAGCGCCGCCGACATGTTCCGCCGGACGAACATGAGCGATCCCGACCGGGAAGCCACGCAGGCGATCCTGGACGGCATCTACGTCCGCTTCGTCGATTCCGTCGTCGATCGTCGCGCGGTGGAGCGGACCCGCTTCACGACCGCCCTCGACCAGGGCGTCTACCTGGCGCGCGATCTCGCGGCCCTGGGACTGATTGACGGCGAGCTCCACGGGGGCGACGTCCGTGTCCGGGCCGTGGCCCGGGCGATGGCGGTCGATCCCGACAGCCTCTGGCCCGAGGACGTGGACGACCACGTGATCGACATCCGCGACTACGCGGCCCGGCTGCCGGAAGAGGGCGGCGCGGTGGGGACGATCGGACTCGTCTACGCGGTGGGCGCGATCACGGGCGGCAGTAGTGGCTACGATCCCGTGTTCGGCCGCACGATCGGAGCCGAATCGATGACCCGGCTGCTCCGGGAGGTGGCCGGCGACGAGGAGCTCGACGCGGTCGTGATCCGGATCGACAGCCCCGGCGGCGACGCGCTCGCCTCAGAGGAGATATGGGGCGCGGTCGAGGCGTTGCGCGAGGTCGTTCCCGTCGTCGTCTCGATGGGGGACGTGGCCGCCTCCGGAGGCTACTACATCGCCGCCGGCGCCGAGTACATCGTCGCCTCGCCGTCCACGCTGACCGGCTCGATCGGGGTATTCGGGGTGCTGTTCAACGCGGACGAGCTCTACACCAAGCTCGGAATCGACTGGGACACGGTGAAGACGAACCCGTCGGCCGACTTCCCGACCTCGATCCGCTCCCTCACCGACGCCGAGCGCGAGACGTTCCGCCAGCTCGTCGAGCACATGTATCGCGGCTTCGTCGGACGCGTGTCCCAGGGGCGCGGCATGACGGAGGCGGAGGTGGACGCGGTGGCGCAGGGGCGGGTCTGGTCCGGGGCGGCCGCGAGCGAGATGGGGCTCGTCGACCGGGTCGGAGGCTTGGCCGACGCGCTGGCCCTCGCCAAGGAGGTGGCGGGCATCGACCCTGCCGCCCGGGTGCGGCTCCATGTCTATCCCCCTCGGCAGAGCCTCGTCGATCGCCTGCGCGACGCCCTCTACCTGCAGGCCCTGCCGGCCGCCCGCGCCGCCGACTCCGGCGTTCTCGCCTCCCGGGACCGGGTGGCGGTCGCCGCGCTCGGCGAGCTGGCCGGTGGGGTGGCGGGTTGGGGCGCGGCGCTCCGCGCCGGGTCCGGCCGGGTCTTCGCGGCCCTGCCGTGGATCCCCGTCGTGCGCTGATGGCGCGCTCGGCACCCTGATCGCTTGAGCGACCCGCACCCGCCGGGCCCCGACGCGGGCCTGACGATGCCCGAAGAGCGGATGCGCGAGCTGGGTTACCGCGTGGTGGACCTCATCGTCGATCACGTGGCGCGGATCCGCGAGGAGCCGGCCGTGCGCCGGGGCACGCGAGCCGAGCTGGAGGCGGCGTTGCGGGAGCCGATCCCCGAGTCCGGGACCGACTTCGCGACGGTGCTGGATCGCGTGGCCTGCGACATCCTTCCCTGGCGGGCGCGCGTCGACCATCCCCGCTTCTTCGCCTTCGTCCCGGGCCCCGGCAACTACGTGGGTGCGATGGCCGACGCGCTGGCGTCCGGGTTCAACGTCTTCGCGGGCACGTGGCTGGGAGCGTCGGGCCCCGCCATGGTCGAGCTCGTCACCGTCGAGTGGCTGCGCGAGCTGTGCGGTCTGCCGGCGGGCAGCGGTGGCCTCTTCGTCAGCGGCGGCTCGATGGCCAACCTGACGGGTCTGGCGGTGGCGCGCGACGCGAGGCTCGGCGGGAGGCTGGCGGACGGGGTCGCGTACGCCTCGGACCAGACCCACTCCGCGGTCTCGCGGGCGCTGCGGGTCCTCGGGTTCGCGCCCGCTCAGCTGCGGCTGCTGGCCGCAGACGAGGAGTTCCGGATCCCGCTCGACGAGCTGGCGCGGGCGGTGGCGGACGACCGAGCGGCCGGCCGGGTACCGTTCTGCGTGATCGCCAACGCGGGCACGACGAACACCGGGGCCGTCGATCCCCTGGCCGAGCTGGCCGACCTCTGCGCCACCGAGGAGCTCTGGTTCCACGTCGACGCGGCGTACGGCGGTGGCGCGGTGCTGAGCGAGCGCGGGCGCCGGGACCTGGAGGGCCTCGGACGCGCCGACTCGCTGGCGCTCGACCCGCACAAGTGGCTGTTCCAGCCGTTCGAGATCGGGTGCGTGCTGGTCCGGGAGGCGGGGCTCCTGGCCGAGACGTTCCACGTGCGTCCGGAGTACCTGCGGGACGTGCATCGCGCCGAGGAGGAGGTCCACTTCTCCGATCTCGGTGTCCAGCTCACGCGCGGCTTTCGCGCGCTGAAGCTCTGGATGTCGCTCCAGGTCTTCGGGCTGGCGGCCTTCCGGTCGGCGGTCGAGCGGACGCTCGACCTGGCCGAGCGGGCCGAGAGCCGGCTGCGGGAATCGGGATGCTGGCGGGTCGTGGCCCCGGCCCGCCTCGGGGTCGTCGCGTTCCGCTGGGCTCCGCCCGGCCTGGCCGAGCGCGCGGCGGACGAGGTCACCCGCGGCCTCGCCGAGGCGTCGCTCCTGGACGGCTGGGCCTTCGTCAGCTCGACCGTGCTGCGCGGTCGCCCGGCGCTCAGGCTGTGCACCCTCAACCCACGCACGACCGACGAGGAGATCCTCCAGGTCGTCGAGCGGCTGGAGCG
>DATKCO010000103.1:0-11670 GCA_035513155.1 Gemmatimonadota bacterium
TAGGGGTCGGGCGTGTAGGTCTCGAGCTTGGGGTCCTCGATCAGCCGCACCCGCTCGACCTCGCGGGCGGCGACCTTCTCGGCGGCGCCCCGGACGCCGGCGCCCAGCACGACCGCCTCGAGCGGCTTGCCGAGCGCGGCCGCGAGCTTCTGCCCGGCCGCGATCGTCTCGTACGAGACTCCCTTGGGCTCCCCCTTCTCCGTCTGCGTGACCGCCCAGATCGCGCCCGCCATCACAGCACCTTCGCTTCCTTCTGGAGACGGTCGACCAGCGCCGCCGCGGCGGTCGCGGCGTCGCCCTCGAGGATCTCGGCCTCGGCGGTCTTCTCGGGAACGTAGAGCCGGCGGACCTCGACCCGTCGGCCGGCCGCGCCCACCTCTCCCGGATCGAGCCCGAGATCGCCGGGCGCGAGCTTCCGCATCTCCTTCTTCTTGGCGCCCATGATCCCCTTGAGGGTCGCGTAGCGGACCGGGTAGATGCCGGACTGGATCGTCAGGACCGCGGGGAGGGGCAGCGTGATCCACTGGAACCAGCCGCTCTCGAGCTCTCGCTTGATCTTGATCCGGCCGTCGGCGGGCGGCTCGATCTCCATGATCAGCGTCGCGCTCGGCCAGCCGAGCCGCTCGGCCACGAGCACCCCGGTCTGGGACCAGCCGGCGTCGTCGGACTGCAGGCCGGTCAGGACGAGGTCGGGTGACTCCTCCGCGGCGGCGGCGGCGAGCGCCCTCGCGGTCGCCGAGGCGTCCCCGTCCTGGAAGGCCGCGTCGTTCAGGTGGATGGCCCGGACGGCGCCCATCGCGAGCGCGCGGCGGATCGCCTCCTCGGCGGCGTCGGGGCCGAGCAGGAGGACGACGACCTCGCCGCCCGCGCCGTCGGCGAGGCGGAGCGCGGCCTCGAGCGCGTACTGGTCGCTCTCGTTGATCTCGGTCGCGACACCCGCCGGATCGATCGACTTCCCGTCGGACGCGATCCTGAGCCGCCCGTCGCGTTCGGGGACCTGTTTGATGCAGACGACGATCTTCACGCGGACTCCGTAGGCTCGGGATCGGAGAATGGGACGAAAAGCGCGGCCCGAAGCCGCGCAAGATCGCACCGAAGTTAGGGTTCGGGGGTTGGACCGACAACCGATCCGGGGTTGACGGTAGGCCGCCGGGGCGGGATGATCCGCCCATGCGGATCGTGGTGGCCACGCGCGAGGCGCTGCTCCTGGTCGATCCCCGGAGCGGGGCGGTCCGGGCGGCGGAGGCCGGCGGCCGGCGGCCGACGTGCCTGTCCGTGGACCCCCTGGACCCGGCCCTGCTGTGGTGCGGGACCGAGGGCGGGGCGCTGACGAGCCGGGACGGCGGCGAGTCGTGGGGCCCGGCGGGGCTCGAAGGCGAGGCGCTGACCGCGATCGCGGCGAGCCCGGTCGAGGCGGAGGAGACGGAGGAGGTGAGCGCGGTCGTCTATGCCGGCACCGAGCCGAGCGCCCTCTGGCGAACCGCCGACGGTGGCGGCCATTGGACGCGCTCGGAAGGGCTCGACGATCTCCCGTCCGCCCCGACCTGGAGCTTCCCACCGAAGCCCGAGACCCACCACGTGCGCTGGATCGCCTGCCACCCGGCCGAGCCGGGCCGGCTGTACGTCGCGATCGAGGCCGGGGCGCTGGTCACGACGCCGGACGGCGGTCGGACCTGGATCGATCGGCCCGAGGTCGCTCCCTTCGACACCCACGAGCTCGCGATCCATCCGGACCGGCCCGACGTCCTGCGGGTCGCGGCGGGGGACGGCTACTGGGAGAGCGAGGACGGCGGCGCGTCGTGGCGCTCGCCCGAGGAGGGTCTCGACGTCACGTACCTGCGGAGCGTGGCGATCGACCCGGGCGACCCCGACGGGGTCGTGACGTCGGCGGCCTCCCACGCCCACGCCGCCTACATGGCCGGTCGCTCGGACGGCCGGCTCTACCGCCGGGAGGGGTCGGGTCCCTGGCGCCGGGTGACCCACGGGTGGCCGGATCCCCCGGCCACGATCGCGCCGCTCCTGGCCGCGGGGCGCGCCCCGGGCGAGCTCTGGGCCGCGGACGAGCGCGGGGTCCACCGCTCGGCGGACGGGGGGGAGTCCTGGGAGCGGGTGGCGGCGTTCGACCCGGCGCCTCCCTGGCTCCGGGGGCTCGCCATCACGCCCAGCTGACGCACTTCTCCGGCTGATTCGAGTCGCTCGAAGCGCCACGTCTCACCGGGGATCGCCTCCAGCTCCAGCGCCTCGACCTCCCCCCGCCGGTCGAGGCGGAAGGTGATCCATCCCGGCCCCGCGGCCGCGCGCCAGGCCCGGTCCTCCCAGTCGGCGCGGAAGGTGTCGTAGTGCCAGGCGGTAAGGGGGCCCTGGAGCCGTCCCATGCGGAACACGAGCCGGCCGCCTTCGTGCGCGACGTCCGCTTCGCCCAGGGCGGCGTGGGCGTACCGTCCCGCATAGGCCGGGAGCGGCAGGGACGGGGCGCGTACGGCCCGCGGGGGAGTCGCCTCGATCGCCTCCTCGACCTGTCGCGCGATCGCGCGGAAGTCGGGGGTGCGGTCCACGGGCGGCTCGCCCAGCAGGGAGTCGAGGAGCGGATACAGGATCCAGTAGGGCGGGGTCGCCGTCTGGAGGTTGGTGAGGATCGCTACGCCCAGACGCTCCTCCGGGACCAGCGCGACCAGCGCGGTCATCCCGTCGATCCCCCCGCCGTGATCGAGCAGGGTCCGGCCGCGATACTCGGAGACGACCCAACCCATCCCGTAGGCGAGCCGGCGGGTCTCGGGATAGAAGGCGCTCAGGGGTCCCTCGATGCGCATCAGGGTCTGCGGCAGCCGGGTCTCGAGCAGGACATGGGCGGGCAGGAGCGAGTCGCCCTCGAAGCGCCCGTCGGCCAACTGGAACCGCAGCCAGGCCGCCATGTCCTCCGCCGAAGAGAGGATCGAGCCCGCGGGACCGACCGCGTCGATATCGCGGAAGGGGACCGGAAGCGCGGTCCCGTCGACTTCGGCGTGGGGGGTGGCGACGTCGGCGACCTCCTCGATTCCCGTCACGCCGGTCCGCGTGCGGTCCATCCGGAGCGGGGCGAGGATCCGGCTCTCCACGAAGGCGCTCCACGGGACCCCGGCGCCACGCTCCACGATCGCGCCGGCGACGGCGTACAGCACGTTCTGATAGGCGAGCTGATCGCGAAAGCCCGCCGCGGGTTCGAGGAAGCGGAGTCGGCGGATGAGTTCGTCGGTGTCATGCAGGCCGGAGAGCCACATGAGGTTCGCCATCGGAAGGCCGCTTCGGTGGGCGAGGACGTCGCGGATCGTCAGCGCGCTCGTGCGCCAAGGGTCGGCGAGCCGGAAGCCCGGGAGGTGCGAGCCGACAAGGTCGTCCCACCCCAGGGCTCCATCGGCGACCAGCATCGCGATGGCGACCGCGGTGAACGCCTTCGTGGTCGACCCGATGGCGAAAAGGGTTCTCGCGTCGACGGGCTCGACTTCGCCGACCCGCCGCACTCCGAACCCGCGCGCCAGGACGACCGTGTCGTTCCGCACGATCGCGACCGCCGCTCCGGGGATTCCCCACGTCTGGAGCAGGGTATCGATCCGCGCGGCGAGCGCTTCGGGGTCCGGGGCCTGGGCCCTCACGGGTGAAGGGGCCCCCAGGTTCCCGGCGAGCAGGACTGCGAGCAGGACGATAGCGGTCCGCACCACGACCTCCAGGCTGAGGTTCGCGTCCCGCTTGCGGGAGGCGCTCCGGCGAGACAAATTGAATCCTCATTCAGTATACTGAATCGCCATTCACTTTTGCAAGAGGCTGCCCGTGCCCCGTGTCCCACAGGCCCATCTGGAGGCCCGGCAGCGCGAGATCCTGGCCGCGGCCCACCGGCGCTTCGCCCAGCAGGGATTCCACGTCACCACGATGCAGGAGGTCGCCGAGGAGGCCGGCCTCAGCGTGGGGGCGCTCTATCGCTACTTCACGGGCAAGGAGGAGCTGATCGAGGCGCTGGCAGCCTGGGGTCGCGAGCAGAAGAGCGGCGCCCTGGAGGCGCTCGCTCCCGGCGGCGGCGCGGAGGCCCTGGGCCGCATGGTGGCGGAGGTTCTGGCGCTCCTGGCGCGGCCGGGGTCCCAGGCGGCGGTCCGGCTCGATGTCCGGCTCTGGGGCGAGGCGCTCGGGCAGCCGGCGCTCGCGCGGGTCGTTGCCGGCGGGTTGGAAGCGTTGCTCGAGCCCGTCGCGACCTATGTGAGGCGCGAACGGAAGGCGGGGCGGTTGCGCGAAGACGTCGATCCGGACGGGGTGGCCCGCGCCGTGGTCTCGTTGATCGCAGGACTCGAGTTGCAGCGGGCATTCGATCCCGACCTGGAGCCGGCGCGCTACGCCGAGACCGTGCGGCTCCTGCTCGCCTCCCTCGGCCGCTGATTCCTCCCCTCAGCCCCGGTTCCGCCGGAGTGCGGCGCGGAACCCGGACGTGTCGAGGGCGTTCAGCACGTCCGCCGCCGTGACCCCTCCCTTCCGGGCCACGCCCACGCCGCTCTCGATCAGCGGCTCGATCGTCTCGACCCCGTGGGCGTCGGGGGCGATCGAGAGCCGGATCCCCCGCTCGGTGGCGGCCCGGTGCCAGCGCCAGTCGAGATCGAGCCGGCGGGGGTCCCCGTTGACCTCGAGGGCGACGCCGTGCGCGGCGGCCGCTTCGAGGACGGCCTCCATGTCGACGTCGATCCCGTCGCGCGCGAGCAGGACCCGACCCGTCGGATGGCCCAGGATGTCGAGCCACGGGTTCGCGAGCGCGGCCACGAGCCGCGCGGTCTGCTCGGCACGCGGGAGCCGGAAGTGGGCGTGGACCGACGCTACCACGCAGTCGAGCGCGGAGAGGACGTCGTCGGGGAAGTCGAGCGAGCCATCCGCCAGAATGTCGACCTCGGAGCCGGCGAGCACCTCGATCCCCTCGGTCTCCGCGTCGACCCGGCGGATCTCGTCGATCTGCCGACGCAGGTCCTCGACCGTCAGCCCGCCGGCGATCGAGGTGCTCCGGCTGTGGTCACAGACGAGGAGGTAGGCGAACTCCCGATCGCGCGCCGCGCGCGCCATCTCGCCGACGGACGCCCGGCCGTCGCTCCAGGTCGTGTGGACGTGGAGGAGACCGCGGAGATCCTTCCGCTCGACCAGGGGGGGGAGCGTGCCGGCTTCGGCGGCCTCCACCTCCCCGCGGTCCTCCCGCAGCTCGGGGGGGATCCAGGCGAGCCCCAGCGCCGAATAGGCGTCGGCCTCGTCCGCCGCGGCGAGGACCGTGCCGTCCGCGCGGAAGAGCCCCCGCTCCTCGAACCGGAAGCCCCGCTCGGTGGCGAGACGGCGGAGCCGGCCCACGTGGGAGTCGGAGCCCGTGTGGACGAGGAGCGCAGTGGGGAAGGACGCGGGCGGAACGATGACGAGGCGGGCCGGCAGCCCGCCGCCCAGTCGCACGGTCACTCCATCCCCCTCCCGCTCGACGATCTCGGCCACCATGGGATGGGCGCAGAACTTCGCGATGAGGGGGGGCGCGTCCGCCGCCGCCGCCACCAGCACGATCTCGTCGACGATCTCCATCCGCCGCCGGAGGTCGCCGGCCACCTGCGCGCGCGCGACGTCGCCGCGGGCGCCGAGCCAGGCGGCCAGGATCTCGGCGGGCGCGCGGGCGTCCGCGCCGAGATGGCGGCCGGAGTGGCGGCGGACCTGCGACAGCCCCTTCAGCACGGTCTCCACGCTGCGTGGTCCGAAGCCCGAGACCGACGCCAGCCGGCCGTCCCTCGCGGCCGCCTCGAGCGCGTCGAGCGAGTCGATCCCGGCTTCGGCGAAGGCGGCCCGGGCGCGCTTGGGTCCCAGTCCCGGGATCTCGAGCAGCTCCAGCGCCCCGACCGGGATCTCCTCGATCAGCCGCTGGTGGAGGGGCACCGCGCCCGTGGCGGCGTAGTCCGCGATCTTCTGCGCGATCGCCGCCCCGATCCCCGGGACGCTCCGCAGCCGCCCCTCGGCGAGCAGCCGGTCGAGTGGCTCCTCGAGCGCGCGGATCGCGGCGGCGGCGTTCTCGTAGGCGCGGATCTTGAAGTAGTCGTCGCCACGGAAGCGCAGGAGCCCCGCGATCTCCTCCATCACCCGGGCGACGTCGGCATTCCGCATGGCCGGAACGATAGCGGGAACGGCGTGCGCTTCCAATCGGCTAGTAAAACGGTATATCTTAGCGCGGACCCCACCTTCACTTTCAAGGAGGAAACGAATGAGACCGGGCCGCTGGATCTTCGTCGCTCTCCTCGCCGCCGCGGGCTTCTCGTCCCCGGCGGACGTACGCGCGCAGGACCCGACGGGAACCCGGGTCGGCATCAACCCCTACTTCGGCGTCTTCATCTTCGACGACGGCGAGCTCCAGGAGATCGGCCGCGAGGCGAACGTGGTGCCGATGCTCGGTGCCCGCCTCAACGTCGGCCTGAGCCGCAACTGGCAGCTCGACTTCGGGTACGGCTACGCACAGCCGGAGACCGAGCTGTCCGAATTCGTCGACTTCCCCGACGTCGAGGAGCAGTTCGAGCTCGACGTCCACTCGCTCTACGCGGCGATCGACTACATGATCGGCGGCACCCAGGACATCCCCACCCGGCTCCTGCTGTCGGCGGGGCTGGGCCTCCTGATCGTCAACCCGGAGGTCGGGGACGGAGACGCCGACTTCATGATCCCGCTCGCGCTGGGATTCACCCATCCGATCAACGACTGGATCACGTTCCGCGGCGAAGTGCGGGATCACGTCCACTTCTGCTCGACGTCCGACACCGCGGGCGAGTTCTCCCCGTGCCGGGGAGACGAGCTGCTCAACCACTTCGAGGTGTCGGGCGGCGTCCAGTTCTGGGTCTGGCCGCGCAACCGATGATCCCGATGGGCACATGACCCAGCGCCCGCGCACGATCCCCGAGCTCTTCCTGCAGGCGGTCCAGCGCCACGACCGCTCGGACTTCATGCGCTACAAGGCGGGAGGCGACTGGGCGCACATCCCCGCGCGGGAGTTCCGCGAGGAGGTCGAGCTCGCGGCTCACGGCCTGATCACGCTCGGGATCGAGGCGGGGGATCGCGTGGCCCTGCTCTCGGAGAACCGCCCCGGCTGGGCGTTCGCGGACCTGGCGACCCTGTCGGTCGGCGCGTGGTCGGTGCCGATCTACACGTCGCTCACCGCCGAGGAGGTCCTGTACATCCTGCGCGACAGCGGAGCGCGCGCCTGCGTGGTCTCGAACGAGACCCAGCTCGCGAAAGTGGAGGAGGTGCGGGAAGATTGTCCGGACCTGCGGTGCGTGATCGTCCTGGACCCGAGCGAGCGCGAGGAGTCGTGGCTCCACACGGCGCGCGGCCTGGTCGAGAAAGGACGGGAGGCCAGAAAGGAAAGCCCGGGAGCCGTCGATCGCCGCCGCGACGCGATCGATCCCGAGGCGACGGCCACGATCCTCTACACGTCGGGGACGACGGGCCGCCCGAAAGGGGTCATGCTGTCCCACCGCAACCTCGTATCCAACGCGCTCGACTCGCTCGAATCCCTGGCCATCACCTCCACCGACCTGCACCTGTCGTGGCTGCCGCTGTCCCACAGCTTCGAGCGCCTGGCCGGCTACTACATCATGATCCACGCCGGGGTTTCGATCGCGTACGCGGAATCGATCGAGAAGGTGGCCGACAACCTGCGCGAAGTGCGCCCGACCCTGACGACCGGCGCGCCACGGCTCTACGAGAAGATGTACGCCGCGGTGCTCCAGTCGGCGAGCGACGCGGGCGGCCTCAAGAAGGTGATCGCGTTCTGGGCCCGGCGGGTGGGGATCGAGTACGCCGACGCCGAGGTCCACGGGAACGGCGCGGGAACCTGGCTGCGGCTCAAGCACCGCGTCGCCGACCGGCTGGTGTACGCGAAGATCCGCGACCGGGTGGGCGGCAACATCCGGTTCCTCGTCTCGGGAAGCGCGCCGCTGGCGCCGGTGATCATGAAGTTCTTCTACGCCGCCGGCCTGCCGATCCTCGAGGGGTACGGCCTCACCGAGACGAGCCCGGTCGTGTCGGTCAACACGTTCGATCACCTGAGGTTCGGCACCGTCGGTCGGCCGATCCGGAACGTCGAGGTCAGGATCGAACCCGACCCCGAGCGGCCGGAGGGCGACGGCGAGATCCTGGTCCGCGGGCCGAACGTCATGCAGGGTTATTACCACCTGCCCGAGAAGACGGCCGAGGTCATGACCGCCGACGGATGGTTCCGGACCGGGGACATCGGGATCGTCGACGGCGACGGATTCCTGGCCATCACGGACCGGAAGAAGGACCTCATCAAGACCTCGGGAGGCAAGTACATCGCCCCCCAGCCGATCGAGAACGAGCTCAAGACATCGCGCTACGTGAGCCAAGCGGTGGTAGTGGGGAACAAAAGGAAGTACGCATCCGTACTGATCGTTCCCAACTTCGACAACCTCAGCCAGTGGGCCGCCGAGCGGAGCCTTCCCACGGACGACCTGGAGAAGCTGTTCGAAGAGGAGCCGGTCGGTGAGCTCTACGAGCAGGTGCTCGCGAAGCACAATGCCGACCGCCCGTCGTACGAGACGATCAAGCGGTTCCGGCTGCTCGCGCAGGATTTTACGATCGAGGCCGGCGAGCTGACCCCGACGCTGAAGGTCAAGCGCGGAACGATCGAAGAGCAGTACTCCGATCTGATCGACACGATGTACGAGCAGGAAATCCCCGCCGGGAGCGGCTGAGCGCCCACCGCCGTCGTCCCGCCTGTCCCCCACAGGGGACGCCCCTGGCCTCTGGCGACCACGCGCGGTTCCCGATCGGGCCGGTGGAAATGATCATATTGGGTATTTTCTGGACATACGGTCCGATGGCTGACGGACGGCGGCACGCCTCGTGCTTAACGTAAGGGGCGAGCGTGGCGTTTATACTCATGAGACGAGGGATTCTGATGAGCGCGAACACCGTCCGAAAGCAGGCCGAGCAGATTCCGGTCGCGAAGCTCGGCGACAACGAGCTCGTCATACGGTACCGGGCGGGCGAGTCCCGCCGGTTCCAGGAGCTCGTCGAGCGGTACCAGGGCCGCATGGTCAATTTCATCCAGAGGTCGATCGGTGACCGGGACCGGGCCGAGGACCTCGCGCAGGAGGTGTTCGTGCGCGTATACCGACACATCGACCGGTTCGACACCTCCAAGAAGTTCTCCACCTGGATCTACACCATCGCTTCGAATCTGGCGAAGAACGAGCTGCGGAACCGCTCGCGGAACCCACTCGTCCTGTTCCAGACGCTGACGTCGTCGTGGGACGACGACCATCGTCCGCTCCAGTTCGAGGATTCCTCGATGCGCCCGGACGACCTGTTCCGCAAGCGCCACCTCCAGGAGCTGGTCGAGCGCGCGGCGGAGGAGCTGCCCGAGCACCATCGCGAGGTGTTCATCCTGCGCGAGATCGAGGGCAAGACGTACGAGGAGATCGCCGACATCACCGACACCCAGCTGGGGACCGTGAAGTCCCGTCTCAACCGGGCACGCAACCGGTTCGCGCAGATCATTTCGCCCTGGCTCGAGTGAGCCGGGCATAGACGAGCCGGTCCGCTCCCGGCTCGCTTGATGGGGACCGGCCTCTCTAGTGGGGTCGGTCCCCGATTTCGTTGGGAACCTTGCACCGCGATCGCGGTATCCATTCAGGAATGCCCGACTCCGTGATCCGTGCCCACTCGAGGTTCCGATGAGCTCCAATCCCGTGCCCCATGACTGTCGTGCGTTCCTCGACGACTTCTCCGCCTTCATCGACGGCGAGCTGCCCGCCGCCCGTCGCGGCGAGTATCAGGCCCACGTGGACTGCTGCCAGACGTGCCTGGCTCACCTGGCGGCGTACCGCCGGGGCATCACCGTCCTCCGCTCGGTGGAGGAGGCCGCGCCGGTCGACTTCTGGACCCGCCTCGAACAGCGCCTGTGGGTCGGCCCGGCGCTGTCCGTGGTCGACGGGAAAGCCGCCGCGCCCTCCCGGCGCCGCGGCACGAGCTGGCCGGGTCCGGCCGTCTCGCTCGCGGCGGCCGCGGTTCTCGGCCTGTTCATGATCGTCCGCGGCCTCGGCCCGGGATCGACGCCCGGCGACGTCGGGCCGCGGACCGTGAGCGCCTCGGTCGCGATGACGGTGCCGGAGGTCCCCTCCGCGGGACCGGCGGCATTGGCCCCCGCGACGGTCTCCCGATCCACGCGGTCGGCCCCCCGCCGCTCCGGAGGGTCCCCGGAGGTCGTCGCGCCGGGCGCCGATCCCGCGGCCCTCGCCCTCGCGCGCGCGGAGACCGGGACCTCGGTCGAGCGGGAGCTCCTGCAGCTGCAGCGGAGCGCTCTCCGGCAGGGTCTCGGCCGTTCGGCCCGGGACGGGTTCGCCGCCGACGGATGGGTCCAGCCCGTCCGCCTCGGGAACGAGGGTTCGCGGGTCTCGATCGTCCCGGCGACGCTCCTGCGTCCGGCGGCGTCGGTGACCCCCGCGCCCTGGAACGTGGACCGGGCCGTCAACCTGCCGTAGCTCTCCCCGGCGCGGTTCGCCGCTCCGTTTGCCATCCTCCGCTCCGGCTCGCGATCTTCCCCCCAAACTTCCCGCAGAACTCTCAGCATCGGAGGGGAACTGTTGAGAACAGGGCGCTGGATCACGATGGCCCTCTTACCAGTGGGCGTTTTCCTCCAGACCGCGGTCGTGAGCGGCCAGGACGAATGGGACGAGATCAAGGAGCTCGGCGCACGCTTCGTGGCAATGGTGGAGGCCGACGACCTCGAGGGGATCGTGGGATTGTACGCCGAGGACGCGCGGTTCATGCCCCCCAACGCCCCGGCCGCGTACGGCCGGGACGCGATCCGCGAGGCGTGGCGTCCCCTGCTCGACCTCCCCTCCCTCACCTTCGAGCCGGTGACGATCGTGGTCGCCGATTCCCGCGAGCAGGCTGTCGACATCGGCGAATATCGGGCCGAGATCCCGCTCCCGGGCGGAACGACGATCTCCGACGTCGGCAAGTACATGGTCGTGTGGCTCGAGGAGGACGGGGAGTGGAGGATCTTCGCCGACATCTTCAACAGCGACCTGCCGCTCGAGTGACGGACCGGGCCGCTAAAAGGGCGGTCGGTCCCGAGGGGCGGATCACCCGGATCGAAGTTCTCCGCTGATGCGGAAGACGAAGGTTCGGAGCCGGTTCGACCGGTTGGCCGGGAGCTACGACCGGCGCTGGAGGGACTGGGTGGAGCAGACCGTCCGGGAGACGCTGGACCGGGTCGACCTCGAAGGCGTGGGGGCGGTCCTCGACGTCGGCTGCGGGACCGGGACCCTGTTCGCCACGATCGCGCCGCAGCGCGAGGATGCGCGGCTGACGGGACTCGATCTGAGCCCGGCCATGCTCGTGCGAGCCCGGGACAAGGTCGGACCGGGAGCCGGCTGGGTGTGCGGCGATGCGGCCCGGCTGCCCTTCCGCACGGGGTCGTTCGACCTCGCCCTCTCGCTGAGCGCGCTCCACCACTGGCCCGATCCGGCGGCCGGGCTGGGGGAGATCCGGCGGATCCTCCGGCCCGGCGGCCGGGTGGCGATCACCGACTGGTGCGGCGACACGTGGACCATGCGGCTCAGGAGCCGGGTCCTGGGGCTCTTCGACCCGGCTCCCCTCCAGGTGCAGCGCGCGGACGATCTG
>DATKCO010000104.1:0-2484 GCA_035513155.1 Gemmatimonadota bacterium
CGGCCAGGGCCCAGGAGCGCGCGCTGGCACCGCTCGAGGTGCGGGCGAGCCCGGCCTTCCTCGCGGCGGTCGAGCAGGGCACCCGCACCCTGTCCGGCGAGCCGGGTCCCCGCTACTGGCAGCAGCGCGTGGACTACGCGATCGACGTGACGGTCGAGCCGCGCGCGCGGCGGCTCACGGGCCGCGAGACGATCACGTATACGAACCACTCGCCGGACACCCTCCGGGTCGTCTACTTCCACCTCTACCAGAACCTGTTCGCGACCGGCGCCCCCCGGGGCCGGGCCGTGCCGATCACCGGGGGGATCGAGCTGACCTCGCTGTCGGTGGACGGGGAGGCGCGCGAGGTCGATCCGGCCGACAACCGGCACACGATCCAGCAGGGGACGGTGATGGCGGTGCACCTGCCGGAGCCGCTCGTCCCCGGCGGGGGCCGGGCGACGTTCGATGTCGGCTGGAGCTTCACGATCCCCGAGGGCGAAGGGGTCCCGCGGATGGGGATGGTGGACTCGACGACCGGCCAGATCGCCCAGTGGTATCCACAGATCGCCACCTACGACGACCTGCGGGGCTGGGACACGCGGCCGCACCTGGCCAACGGCGAGTTCTACCTCGAGTACGGCACGTTCGACCTCGCGATTACGGTCCCGGCCGGCACGGTCGTGTACGCGACCGGCACGCTGCAGAACGCCGCCGAGGTCCTCCCGCCCGCGATCCTCGATCGCGCCTCCCGAGCGGCCGCCGGCGACGAGATCGTGCGGGTCGTGACGGAGGCCGACTTCGGGCCCGGGAAGGCGACCCTGGGAGCGCTGGGCGAGACCCTCACCTGGCGGTTCCAGGCCGACGACGTGCGGGACGCCGCGTTCGCGTTCTCGGACCACTATCTCGTCGACATGACGAGCGCCGTCGCCGATCCGGCGACCGGGCGCCGCGCGGTGGTCCACTCGTTCTACCGGCCGGGCGCCAGCACCTGGCGCGAGTCGGGGAAGATGACGAAGGACGCGATCGAGGTTTTCAGCCGGAACGTGTACCCTTACGCCTATCCCCAGATCACGAGCACCGAGGGGCTGGTGGGCGGGATGGAGTATCCGATGATCGTGTTCGTGCGGGACTTCGACACCGAGGAGCGGACGCAGCGGGTCATCGCGCACGAGCTCGGCCACATGTGGTTCCCCATGATGGTGGGTTCCGACGAGACGGCGTTCGCCTGGATGGACGAGGGCGTCAACACCTTCATCACGATCTTCGCCGCCGAGAGCTACTACCCGGAGTCGACCGAGCGCGCCCAGGTCCGCGACGCCTACCGGCAGTACGCGACCCAGGGGCCGGTGCAGGGGATCTCGCCGATGACGCCGCCCGACGCGATCGCGGCCGCGGGCGGCAGCGTGGGCGTCCTCGGCTATCGCCACCCGGCGGCCGCGCTGCTGGCGCTCCGGTCGGCCCTCGGCGAGGAGACATTCGACCGCGCGCTCACCGAGTATACGCGCCGCTGGCTCTACAAGCACCCCGCGCCGTGGGACTTCTTCCACACCTTCGAGTCGGTGGCGGGACGGGACCTCGACTGGTTCTGGGTGCCGTGGTTCTACGGCCCCGGGATCAGCGACCTCGGGATCGCCGACGTCGACGTGCACTCGATGGCGGGGAGGAACCACGTCGTCGTGGCGGTACGGAACGACGGCACGGTGATCGTCCCGGTCGTCCTGAGGATCACCACGGCCGATGGTACTACGACGACCGTCGAGGCGCCCGCGAGCCGCTGGTTCGGCGGCCAGCGGGAGATCTCGGTCGAGGGCACGGTGGATGGCGAGGTCGCGAGGGTCGAGCTGGATCCCGACGGGCTTTACGCGGACGTGGATCCCTCGGACGACGTATGGACCCCGTGAGGATCGGCACCTTCAGCCTCCGCTTCGAGGACCCGGACCTCGAGGCGGAGTTCCGGCGGGCGCACGTCCATGACTCGCGCTGGCAGGTCCGCCTCGCGCTCGCTGTGGCCACGATCGTGTACTGCTCCTTCGCCTGGCTCGATGTCTGGCTCGCGCCGGACCTCGCCGAGGTCTTCATCACGATCCGGATCCTGGTGGCGGGCGTGTTCGGGCTGGCGCTGGCGATCACGTTCGCCCCCGTCGGGATCACGACCCGCGAGGTGTTCGTCTGCCTCGCCATCCTGGCCTCGGCGGCGGGCATCCTCAGGATGATGGAGCTCGCCACCGCGGTCGTGTCGGTGCGGTACTTCGCCGGGCTCCTGCTCGTCATCCTCGCCGCGCACTCCATGTTCCGGCTCCGGTTCCAGACCGCGATGCTGGTGTCACTTCTGGTGGCCGCCGCCTGGGGGGTGCACTCCGCCCGGCGGGAAGTGGTCGCCTGGTGGGAGTACCTGAACAGCCAGTTCTTCCTCGTCGCCGCGGTGATCCTCGGCATGTTCGCCAGCTATTCGATCGAGCGGTTCGCGCGCCGCGGCTGGCTGGCGCAGCGGGAGACCGAGCA
>DATKCO010000105.1:0-7999 GCA_035513155.1 Gemmatimonadota bacterium
GGATCTGGGAGGCGCTGGCCGCCGCGGGCGCCGATCGCGACACCCCGCTGGCGGTCCTGGGTGGCGGGGCGCTGGGCGACGTGGGCGGTCTGGCCGCGGCCACCTACAAGCGCGGCCTCCCGCTCGCGCTCTTCCCGACCACCCTCCTGGCGCAGGTCGACGCCGCGATCGGCGGCAAGAACGCGATCGACCTGGGCGGCGTCAAGAACGTCGTCGGGACGTTCCACGACCCCGCGCTCGTGGCCGTCGATCCGCTCTCCCCGCTCACCCAGCCCGAGCGGGACTGGCGCTCCGGCTGGGCCGAGATCGTCAAGAGCGGCCTGATCGGCGACCCGGAGCTCTTCGAGCTGTGCGAGCGCGAGGTCGAGGCGATCCGCGACCGGCGCCTCGACGTCGTCGAGGCGGCGATCGAGCGGGCGGCCCGGGTGAAGCTGCGGGTGGTCGCCGACGACCCGCGGGAAGCCGGCCCGCGGCGGGCGCTGAACCTCGGCCACACGCTCGGCCATGCGGTCGAGTCGGCCGCCGGGGGCGGAGTGACCCACGGGGAGGCGGTGGCGATCGGGCTCGTCGCGGCCGCGCGGCTCTCCGAGCGCGAGGGGATCGCGGCGGCCGGCCTCGCCGACCGGGTGGCCTCCGCGCTCGCGGCGCTGGGGCTCCCGGTCCGCCCGCCGGTGGGCCTCGACCCGGAGCGGCTCCTGGCGCTCGTCCGGCACGACAAGAAGCGGCGCGGCGGCGCCGTGCATGCCGTCCTCCTGGCCCGCCCGGGAGCGACCACGATCCGGGCCCTCGACGACGCCGCGCTCGCGCAGTGGGCGCTGGAGACCCTGGGGCACGCGGTCGGCGCGGGGGGACCGCGGTGAAGGTCCTCGTCCTCAACGGCCCCAACCTGGGGATCCTCGGCCGGCGGGAGCCGGAGATCTACGGCTCCGCCACGCTCGCCGACCTCGAGGCCGCGCTGGCGCCGGTGGCGTCCGACCTGGGTCTCGAGCTCGAGTGGATCCAGTCGAGCCACGAGGGTGACCTGATCGAGGCCCTCCAGGATGGGGCCTCCGGGGCCGTCGGCGCGCTCCTCAACGCCGGAGCGCTCACGCACTACGGTCTGGCGCTCGCCGACGCGGTCCGGGCCTTCCCGCATCCGGTCGTCGAGGTCCATCTCTCGAACGTGCACGCCCGCGAGGCGTGGCGGCACCGGTCGGTGCTGGCCGGCGCGTGCGTCGGCGGCGTGTACGGGTTCGGCCCCGACTCCTACCGGCTGGCGCTGCTCGCGCTCGCGCGGGTCCTCGAACCCGACCGGCGGTGAGGGTGCCCGGCCGGGCGCCGGATCCGACGGGCACGGCGCTCCCCCGGATCGTCGTCCCGCCGCCGGGCCCCGAGAGCCGCGGGCTCGCGGCGCGCGCGGCGGCGCGGGAGACCGCGCCCGCCGTCGGCGTGCTGGACGGCCGGGCCCCGATCGCGTGGGCGGCCGCCCGCGGCGCCAACGTCGTCGACGTCGACGGGAACCGGTACGTCGACCTCACCGGCGGCTTCGGCGCCGCGCTCGTCGGACACCGGAACGCTCGCGTGGTGGCGGCGGTCCAGCGCCAGGCGGAACGACTTCTCCACGGTCTCGGCGACGCCGCCCCCCATCCGGAACGGGTCGCGCTCGCGGCCGAGCTCTCCGCCCACGGCCCGATCCCCGGGGGGCGGTCGTACTTCGCGGCTTCGGGCGCCGAGGCGGTCGACCTGGCGCTGAAGACCGCGCAGCTGGTGACCGGCCGGCCGGGGGTGGTCGCATTCGAGGGGGGGTACCACGGCACGTCGCTGGGAGCGCTGCGCGCGACCTCCCGGCCGGCCTTCCGGGCCCCCTTCGAGGACGCGCTCGCCCCGGCTACCCTGCGGGTCCCGTTCCCGGACTGCTACCGCTGCCCGTACCGCCTTTCCTACCCCGCCTCCGGGCTCGCCTGCCTGGACGCCGCGGTGGCGGAGATCGACGCCTGGATCGGCGACCCCGCGAAGCCCCGGCTGGGGGCGGTGATCGTCGAGCCGGTGCTCGGGCGGGAGGGCGTGGTGCCGCCGCCGCCGGGCTGGCTGGCCGCGCTCGGCCGCGCCGCGCGCGAGCGGAAGCTCCTCGTCGTCGCCGACGAGATCCTGACGGGGGGCGGCCGGACGGGCCGGATGTGGGCGAGCGCGCCGCTCGCGCCCGACCTGGTGGCCGTGGGGAAAGGGATCACGGGCGGGCTGCCGCTGGCGGCCGTCGTCGGCCGGCCGGACGTCATGGCGGTATGGGAAACCGCCGGCGAGGCCCGCCACGCGACGACGTTCATGGCCCATCCGCTGTCCGTCGCCGGGACCCGGGCGGCGCTGGCCGAGATCCGCCGGCGTGACCTGCCGCGGCGGGCGCGGGCACTCGGGCGGGCGCTGCGGGCCGGCCTCGAGCGGATCCGCGGCCGCCACCACGCCGTCGGGGACGTGCGGGGCGCGGGCGGCCTCTGGGGGATCGACCTGGTGGCCGACCCGGCGACCCGCGGGCCGGATCCCGCGGCCGCCCGGGAGGTCTCGACCGGACTTGCGGCCCGCGGCTACCTCGCGCTCGCCGGCGGGCGGCACGGGAACGTGATCGTCCTCACCCCGCCGCTCACGATCCGGCCGCGTCAGGTCGCGGGGTTCCTCGCCGCGCTCGACGAGGCGCTCGCCGGCCACGCCGGGGGTCGCGCAACTTCGAGGCGGTGAGCGGGGTTTCAAGGGGGATGTCGTCCCTCTCGACCCTCCCGCGCGCGCTCGCTCTGATCGCGATCTTGGCCGTCGCCTGCGATGGCGGCGGCCCGGCGTCACCGGACCCCGACGGTGGGGGCGCTCCGGACGGCGATCTCTCGATCGCGTGGGACGGACGCACGGTCGACTGGGCCGCTGCGGAGATCCTTCGCGCGGAGATCGACGGCCAGCCGGTGGCGGTCGAGTGGCGCTCGCTGAGCGACCACTACCGGGGCCAGCCGGTGACGCTCGGGACCGGCTCCCAGACCACGACCGCCCCGCTGCGGCCGGGGACGACGACCGTCGAGGCGCGCATCGTCTCCGGCGGGACGGTGGCGAAGCGAGCCACGACCCAGGTCACGGTCCGCTACCGAGAGGCGTGGAGCGTGACGCTCGAGGGCATGATCCCCTATGCCGACGGCACGGTGGCGGACGTCTGGGTGGTCGGCGATCTCGCGTTCGTGGCGCGCCGGAACGCGGGGGGGATCTCGATCGTCGATCTCGCGGGGATGGCCGAGATCGGGCGCTTCACCGCGCCAGGCCTGTTCACGCAGGACATCAAGGCCGCGGGTGGGGTCGCCTACGTCAGCAACGAGACCGACGCGTATCCCTACGCGGTCATGCTTCTCGACGTCTCCGACCCCACCGCGCCCACGGTGCTGGGGGGCGTGCCGTCCGGGGCCGTAGGGGTGGCCCACAACCTCTGGATCGAGGGCGATCTGCTCGCCCTGGCCTCCCAGGCGACCCGGGCGATTCACCTCTACGACGTGTCGGATCCGGCCGCACCGGTCGCGCGGGCCACGATCCACGCGTTGGACGCGGTGGCCCACGACGTCCACGTCCGGAACGGCCGCCTCTACGGCTCCTACATGGCGCTCGAGGATGGGCAGATCGCCGAGCTCCTGGTGGCCACGCTGGCCGACGCGGGGAGTCCCCTCGTGACCGCCCGCGCGGGATATCCCGGCGCCCATCTGACCCATTCCTCCTGGCTCGCCGCCGACGGGCGCACGCTCTACGTCGCCGACGAGATCGTCAACGCCCCGATCCGGATCTTCGACGTCTCCGACCCGGCGGGGCCGACGCTGCTCGGGACCTATCAGCCGCGGCTGGGAACGGTCCCTCACAACTTCCAGGTGCGGGACGGCCGCTACGCCTATCTCGCCCACTACAAGCACGGGGTCGAGGTCGTCGACGTCTCGGACCCGACCCGCCCCCGCCTGGTCGGGTTCTGGGACACGCACCCGGGCGCCGCGGCGGACGTCGACCCGCACGGGTCGCTCTCCCTGTCGCACGAGAAGGAAGGACAGCTCTACGAAGGCGCGTGGGGCGTGCACTGGACCGACGACGGGCGGATCGTCGTCAGCGACATGAACCGCGGATTGTTCGTCTTCCGCTACACCGGGGACTGAGCCCGGACCAGGCGGTCACGGGTCGGAGGCCCCCTCGCTCGCCGGCGCGGGCTGCTCGAGGACGATCCGCAGGCGGCTGACCCGCATCCCGTCGAGCGCCTCGACGACGAGACGGCAGCCCGGCCCCTCGATCACGTCGCCCACCTCGGGGCGCCGGCCCAGGGCGCCGAAGACGTACCCCCCGATCGTATGGTACTCCTCCTCGTCGAGCCGCAGACCGAACTCCTCGTTGACGTCCTGAATGAGGAGCAGGCCATCGATCAGCGCCTCCTGATCCGAGACTCGCTCGATGTCGGGCCAGCCACTCTCCTGCGCGCTCCGCACGTCTCCCACGATCCGCTCCAGGGCGTCCCGCAGCGTCACGATCCCGGCAGTGCCGCCGAACTCGTCGATGAGCACGACCGTGTGGCGCCGGTGGGCCTGCATCGCGGCCAGCAGGCGGAACACCCGCACGGACTCGGGCAGGACGACCGGTGTCTGGAGAACCCGCCGCAGGTCGAGCGGCTGCCGGCCGTCCAGCATCGGCAGGAGGTCCTTGACGTTGACGATCCCCACGATCGAGTCGAGCGAGCCGTCGTAGACCGGATAGCGCGTGAACCCGTGCTGCCGCAGCGTGGCCTCGATCTCATCGCGCGAGGCGGACACCGGAAGCCCCACGATCTCGGTGCGCGGAACCATCACCTGATTGGCCGTGAGGTCCGCGAACTCGAAGATGTTGTGGATCATCTCCTCTTCCTCGGGGGCGAGGAGCCCGGCCTGCGTGCTCGCCGAGACGATCATCTTGAGCTCCTCTTCGGTGTGGGCGATGTGGTGACCCCCTCCCACGGGCTGGATGCCGAACATCCTGAGGATGAGCCACCCCAGGCTGTTCAGGAACATGATGAACGGCTTGAACAGCGTGAGGAACCACTTGGTCGGGAGGGCGACCGCCAGGGCGGTGCTCTCCGGACGCTGGATCGCCAGCGACTTGGGGGCCAGCTCGCCCAGCACGATATGGAGCGAGGTCATGATCGCGAACGCGATGATCACCGCCATCGCGTGGGAGCTGATCAGCTGCCAGGTCTCCGGCAGCCAGGCGAAGAGGGGGTCCAGCAGCGCCGCCAGGGCAGGCTCCCCGACCCAGCCCAGACCGATCGAAGCCATGGTGATCCCGAGCTGGGTGGCCGCCAGGTAGGCGTCGAGATCCCCGATGGCCGACTGCACCCCTCGGGCCATGGGTTTCCCCGCCCGGACGAGCTCCTCGATCCGGGTCTTCCGGACCGAGACCAGGGAGAACTCGCTGGCGACGAAGAAGCCGTTGGCGGCGACGAGGAAGAGGACGGCGAACAGCCGGATCGCGATGTCGAGATTGGATAAGTGGGGTTCCATCGCGAAGCAAGCTAGTCGGCGCGAGCGGGAAAATCATCCGCGTCGAGGGCGGTTGACGCCGGGGCGTCCGGGTCCTAGCCTGCCCTCTGACATGAGAACCGACCAGGTCCTCCGCCGGATCGAAGGGCTCGACCGGGAGACGCTCGACCGGATCGAGGCCGCGGGATGGGTGACGCCCGCGCGGCACGCGGCGGGCGCCGACCCGCGCTGGTGGACGGACGAGGACGTGAACAAGCTGCGTGACGTGGTGCGGCTCCATCGCCAGGGCCGACCCCTGGAGGACGCGTACCGCCAGGCACGCGAGGATCGGTTCTTCGGGCTCTGTCCCTGTGACTGGAGATGACCGAGGAGGACGCATGAAGGTCTCGATCGAATACTGCACGGCTTGAAACTACGAGCCGAAGGCGGCCGGTCTGGCCGCCGAGCTGGAAGCGGAGCTGGACGACGTGGAGATCGAGCTGATCCCGAGCGGCGGCGGGGTGTTCGAGGTCGTGGCCGACGGCGAGCTCGTCCACTCGAAGAAGGCGACCGGCCGGTTCCCCGATCCCGGGGAGATCACGGCCGCCCTGCGCGGCCTCTGACCGACCGCTGAGCGGCGGGTGGAGGAGGCCGACTACCTGATCCTGGGCGCGGGCCCCGCGGGATCCCGGGCCGCCCAGGCGATCCGGCGGCGCGACCCCGACGGCCGGATCGTCCTCCTGACCGAAGAGTCCCGCGCCTTCACGAATCGGATCGTCCTCTCGAAGGAGTTTCTGAAGTCCGACGACCTGCCGCCCGAGCGTGCGACCGTGGTTCCGCCAGAGGCGCTCGCGGGCCTGGGGATCGACCTGCGCGTCCGGCGGCGGATCGTGCGGCTCGATCCGGTCGCGCGGACGGTGGACCTCGAGGACGGTGACCGGATCGGCTACGGGCGCGCGCTGGTCGCGACCGGTTCGCGGCCGCTGACGCTGCCGGTGCCGGGGTTCGATGCGCCGGGCGTCCACACGCTGCGGACGATCGAGGACGCGGTGGCGCTGCGGACGGCCGCGCGCGCCGCCGACCGCGCGATCGTCGTCGGCGGAGGTCTGATCGGCGCCGAGGTCGCCTGCGCGCTGCGGGCGCGGGGTCTGGGCGTCACCCTGCTCGCGCGCGAGACCTGGTTCTGGGGTCACCTCGCACCCGAGGGGGTCGGCCGGGTGATCGGGGGGATCCTCGCGGCCGGCGGCGTCGACCTCCGGCTGGGGCGGACGGTGGCGGAGATCCTCCCCGAGCCCGACGGGCTCGTGGTCCGGACGTCGGAGGGCGAGGAAGCCCGCGCCCCCCTGATCGTCGTGGGGGTCGGCGTCCGGTACAACGTCGACTTCCTGGCCGACAGCGGCCTCGTCGGGCCGGGTCGGGGCGTGCGGGCGAACGCGCGGCTCGAGACGGACGCGCCCGGGCTCTGGGCCGCGGGGGACGTGGCCGCCTTCGACGATCCCGTCCTCGGCGCGCGGCATCACGTCGAGCACTGGCTCCACGCCCAGCACCAGGGGCGCCTGGCCGGGGAGAACATGACCGGTGGGGACGCGATCTACGCGCGCGTCTCGTCCTACGACACCCGGCTGTTCGACGTCCCGGTCACGGTCGTGGGAGCTCCGGACCTGGCCGGGCGGTGGACGGAGGAGGAGGAGCTGCGCGGCGAGGCGGGGCTCGCGGTCGGCTGGCGCGGGGAGCGACCCGTCGCGGCCTTCCGGATCGGCGAAGGCGCGACCGCCGAGGTCACGCGCCGGATCGCGGATGCCGTCGAGGAGCCTTGAGCGGAGCGGTCTACCCGATCCGGGGGTCGACGTCCTTCGCGGGCTCCTCGCCGGCGAGGCCCAGGAACTCGCGGATCGACTTCTCGAGGATCTCCTGCGCGCGTGGATCCGAGAGGTCCAGGCGGTATTCGTTGATGACCATGACCTGCATCCCCTTGCACTCGTCCCAGCAGACCGCGCACACCTGCTCGACGATCTCCCGCCCGAGCGCGTCGGGGTAGGGCGGCCGGTCGAGGCCCGCGCGGGTTTCGCCGCACCGGATGCACGTCACGTCGGCCATCAGGATCCCTCCTCGTGGGTCAGCGTCTCGCCATGCAGGGTGACGATCTCGAGCACCATGTAGCTCCGCTCACCGCCCGGCGCCTGGAGGTCCACCCGCTGTCCGGGACGCGCGCCGATCAGGGCCCGACCCAGCGGCGAGGCGATCGAGATCATCTCGTCGTCGAGCTCGACGAACTCGGGGAACACGATCCGCAACGTCATCGTCTCCCCGTCGTCGTCGGCGAGCGCGACCCGAGAGCCGAATCCCACCACGTCCCGGGGGACGTCCCGCAGATTGATGCCGGACAGCTCGCTCTGGCGGCGGGTGAGCTGCGAGAGGCGCGCGCGCACGAACTCCTGCCGTTCGAGCGCGGAGCTGTACTCCGCGTTCTCGCGCAGGTCGCCCATCGCGACCGCGGTGGCGATCCGCTTGGGCAGCTCGAACCTGAGCTCGCG
>DATKCO010000106.1:0-17267 GCA_035513155.1 Gemmatimonadota bacterium
GGGGCTCGCTACTCCTGGAGCTGGCTCAGCTCCCGCGAGCGCGCGGTGGCGGTCGCGACCGCGTTGATCAGCATGGTGCGGAGGCCGTGGGACTCCAGCTCGGCGACCGCCGCGATCGCGGTCCCGCCGGGGGTGGTCACCTCGTCGCGCAGGATGGCGGGATGCTTTCCGGACTCGATGACCAGCCGGGCGGCGCCGTAGATCGTCTGCGCCGCGAGCCGGAAAGCGATCGGGCGAGGGATGCCCTGCTTGACGCCCGCGTCGGTCAGTGCCTCGACGAACATGTAGACGTAGGCCGGACCGCTGCCCGAGAGCCCGGTGACCGCGTCCATCAGGTTCTCCGGCACCTCTTCCACCTTGCCGACCGCCTCGAACATCCGTCGCGCCAGAGCTAGGTGGTCCGGCGTGGCGAACTGCCCGCCCGCGATCGCGGTGGCGCCCATGTCGACGATCATGGGGGTGTTGGGCATCGCGCGCACGATCGCGAGGTCCTGGCCGAGCGCCCGCCGAAGGCTCTCGGTCGTGACCCCCGCGAGGACGCTGACGAGCAGCGCCGCGGGAGCGACGTGGTCGCGGACTTCGGCGAGGACGCCGGCCGCGTTCTGCGGCTTGACGGCGAGGACCACGATCGTGGCGTCCGCGACGGCCGCGACGTTGTCGGTGCCGGTCCGGATCGCCGGGAATTGCTCCCGCAACGGACCCGGGCTCCGGCGCGTGGCCCGGATCTGAACCGGATCGAGGTCGTGGCCGCTGAGGAGCCCGCCGATCAGCGCGCGGCCGATGTTGCCCGCCCCGATGACCGCGATCGTGTGGTCGGTCAGCATCAGAGCAGCACCTCGTACGGGTTCAGTGGCGAGCCATGCCAGCCGCGCGAGCCCGGCTCGAGCCGATAGATGGCGAAGTGGAGATGGGGGGTGTCGGGAGGCGCGTTCCCGCTGGTCCCGACGTATCCGATCACCTGCCCGCGCGTGACCGCGTCGCCTTCCGCGAGCCCCTCCGCCCACCGCTCCAGGTGGGCGTAGTAATACACGTACCGGTCATCGGGATCGGCCTGGTAGACGACCACCCCGCCGCCGCCGTTGGCGAGCGAGAGGCGCCGGATCGTGCCGTCCTCGACCGCGACGACGGGCGTACCGCGCGGGGCGAGGATGTCGAGCGCCTGGTGCTTTCTCCCGCGCCCGCGCGCGGCGGAGAAGTTGTCGCGCAGATCGGTGGTCGACACGCCTTCGACGGGGAACTCGAGCCCGCGCGCCCGCAACTCGTCGATCGGGCTGGGTGCGGGGGGTGGGGCGGCGTGGGCGGTGGCCTGGGCGTGAGCCCCCGCCGGGGCGCCCAGGAGCGCGCACGCGACCGCCAGCCCCCGGAGATCAGGCATCCTGGGGGAGGGTCACGCAGCGGAACCAGAAGGTGTCGATCTCACGGATGACGCGCTCGAACTGGTCGAAGTCGACGGGCTTGGCGATGTAGCAGTTCGCGTACCGTTCGTAGCAGCGCTCGACGTCGGCCTCGGCGGTCGACGTGGTGAGGATGACGACCGGGATCTTCCGCAGCCCCGGGTCCGCCTTCATCTCCTCCAGGACCTTGTGGCCGTCCTTTCGGGGCAGGTTGAGGTCGAGGAGGACCAGGTCAGGACGGGGCGCGGCCTCGTAGGGAGGCTCCCGCCGGAGGAAGGCCAGGGCCTGGATCCCGTCCTCGACGACGTGGATCCGGCGGTCCGACCCGTGCCCGCGGAACGCTTCCTGCGTCAGGTACACGTCGGAGGGGTTGTCCTCCACCAGCAGCACGTTGGAATAGGGGGCGGTCGACATAGAGGCAAAGATAGCCGAATGTCGGCAAACTGAGAACCCTGAAGGGTCCGAGACGCCGAAGGACCCTTGTAATCTGCCGTGTTGTCAAGGTCGTGGAGCGACGGTATACATGGACCCCCTATGGGTGAGGCGAGCGTGAGCCGGAGCGGGAACGGGTACATCCGCTGGTTCGAGGACTTCTCGGCCGGGGACATCGCCGCGGTGGGGGGAAAGAACGCCTCCCTCGGCGAGATGATCGGGACGTTGAAGGAGGCGGGGATCCGCGTCCCGCGCGGATTCGCGATTACGACCGACGCCTACTGGCGGCTCGTCGAGCACAACGAGATCGACGCCGAGATTCGCGCCCACCTGGAGGACTACGGCAAGGGGAGCGATCTGACGGGGAGGTCGATCCGCGCGCTGTTCCGCGAGGCCAGCTTCCCGGAGGACCTGGCCGAGGCGATCCGGGTGGCCTACCGCACGCTCTCCTCCGACTACGACTGCGAGACCGTCGACGTCGCCGTGCGCTCGAGCGCGGTGGCCGAGGACCTGCCCGACGCGAGCTTCGCCGGCCAGCTCGACACGTTCCTCAACATCCAGGGCGAGGAAGCGCTGCTCGAGGCCTGCCGCGACTGCTATGCCTCGCTGTTCACCGACCGGGCGCTCGCCTACCGCGAGAAGCGGGGGTTCGACCAGCTCGAGATGGCGCTGTCGATCGGCGTCCAGAAGATGGTCCGCTCCGACAAGGCCGGCTCGGGGGTGATGTTCACGCTCGATACCGAGAGTGGGTTCCCAGACTCGGTGCTGATCAACGCCTCGTGGGGGATCGGCGAGCTGATCGTGGCCGGCGCGGTGATCCCCGACCAGTACACGGTCTTCAAGCCCCTCCTCAAGCAGCCCCAGAGGATGCCGATCATCGAAAAGACGCGCGGCGAGAAGGCGAAGAAGATGGTCTACGCCCGACTCACCGAAGGCCCGATGGTGACGATCGAGACCACGGTCGCGGAGCGGAACGCCTTCGTGCTGGACGATGACGAAATCCTCCAGCTCGCCCGCTGGGCGTGTGCGATCGAGGACCACTACCGGCGGCCGATGGACATCGAGTGGGCGAAGGACGGGGATAGCGGGCAGCTCTTCATCGTGCAGGCCCGGCCCGAGACCGTGCATTCGCGGGCGCCGGCGGCCGCGCTCAAGGTCTATGAGCGGGTGGAGGACGGCCCTCGGCTCCTCTCCGGCATCAGCGTGGGTCACGCGATCGCGGTCGGCAAGGTCGTGCGGCTGACCAGCCCGGAGGAGGCGGATCGGGTCGAGGACGGCGACATCCTGGTCACCGAGATGACCGATCCCGCCTGGGGTCCGATCATGGAGCGCGTGGCGGGGATCGTGACCGACCAGGGGGGCCGGACCTGTCACGCGGCGATCGTCAGCCGCGAGCTCGGGATCCCGGCCGTGGTGGGGACCATCGAGGCGACCCGGGTCCTCGAGACCGGCCAGGTGGTCACGATGTCGTGCGCCGAGGGTGACGACGGATACGTGTACGATGGGGAGCTCGCCTTCGAGGTGTCGGAGTTGGATGTCGCGAACGTCCCCGAGACGCGCACCCAGATCATGCTCAACATCGCCAGCCCGGGGGCGGCGTTCCGCTGGTGGCGCCTGCCGTGCGAGGGGATCGGCCTCGCGCGGATGGAGTTCATCATCAACAACTCGATCAAGATCCACCCGCTCGCGCTGCTCCGCTTCCACGAGCTCGCGGACAATGGCGCGCGCGAGCAGATCCTCCGGCTGACGGCCGGGTTCGCCGACCGGGCGGGGTACTTCGTCGAGCGGCTGGCGCGCGGGATCGCGAAGATCGCGGCCTCTCAGTACCCGGCCCCGGTGATCGTGCGGATGAGCGACTTCAAGACCAACGAGTACGCGGATCTGATCGGCGGCCGGCAGTTCGAGCCCAACGAGGAGAACCCGATGCTCGGCTTCCGTGGCGCCTCGCGCTATTACAGTGACGAGTATCGCGAAGGGTTCGCTCTCGAGTGCCGCGCGATCCGCATGGTGCGCGAGGAGATCGGGCTGGACAACGTGCTGATCATGATCCCGTTCTGCCGGACGCTGGAGGAGGCGGACAAGGTGCTCCACGTGCTGTCCGACCACGGCCTCGAGCGGGGGAAGAAGGGCCTCGAGGTCTACGTCATGTGCGAGATCCCCTCCAACGTGATCCTGGCCCGGCAATTCGCGGAGCGGTTCGACGGGTTCTCGATCGGATCGAACGACCTGACCCAGCTGGTCCTGGGAGTGGATCGCGACTCGGGCAAGCTGGCCCATCTGTTCGACGAGCGGAACGAGGCCGTCAAGGAGATGATCCGCAGCGTCATCGAGGCCGCCAAGGCGACCGGCAAGAAGGTGGGGATCTGCGGCCAGGGCCCCAGCGACCACGCGGACTTCGCCGAGTTCCTGGTCGAATGCGGGATCGACTCGATGTCCCTGAACCCCGACAGCGTGGTGACGGTCAAGCGCCGGGTCGCCGAGGTCGAATCGAGGCTCGCCGGCCAGACGCTCGCGGCATCTTGAGCGAGCTCGCCATCGGGTACGACGACGTCGTCGCCGCGAGCCGGCGGATCCGCTCATACGTCCATCGGACGCCGGTCTTCACCTCGCGCCTGGTCGACGAGGCGGCGGGGATCGAGCTCTCCTTCAAATGCGAGAACCTGCAGCGCGCCGGTGCCTTCAAGGTCCGCGGCGCCTTCAACAAGCTGCTGTCCCTGAGCGAGAAGGAGCGCGAGCGGGGAGTGGTCGCGTTCTCGAGCGGCAACCACGCGCAGGCCGTCGCGCTGGCCGCGGGAACGCTGGGCGTCGACGCCACGATCGTCATGCCGGCCGACGCGCCGCGTGCCAAGGTCGAGGCGACGCGCGGCTACGGCGCGACCATCGTCGAGTACGACCGCCGTGCGGAGGACCGCGATCGGATCGCCCTCGACATCGCCGAGGAGGAGGGGCGGGTGCTCGTCCCGCCCTACGACGACGCCTGGATCATGGCCGGCCAGGGGACCGCCGCGCTCGAGCTGCTCGAGGACGTCCCCGACCTGGACGCGATCGTGACGCCGGTCGGAGGGGGTGGCCTGCTGGCCGGCACCGCCGCCGCGCTGGAGGGCGCGGCCACCCGGGTGCTCGCCTTCGGCGCCGAGCCCGAGCTGGCGGACGACACCGCGCGCTCGCTGGAGCGGGGGGAGCGGGTGCGGATCGACCCGCCCGACACGATCGCCGACGGGGCACGGGTCGAAATCCCCGGGGAGAAGACGTTCCCGATCCTGATGGAGCTGGCCGAGGCGGTCGTCCGCGTCCCCGACGCGGCGCTGGTCCGCGCCATGCGCCTCCTCCTGACCCGGATGAAGCTCCTGGTCGAGCCCACCGGCGCGCTCGGCGTCGCCGCGGCCCTGGAGGGGCGCCTGCCCGACGGACTCGATCGCGTGGGCGTGATCCTCTCGGGGGGGAACGTCGACCCCGCCACCCTGGCGAGGCTCCTGACCGGCGATTAGCCGCCGGTGTCCGGGGCTGGACGCGTGTCCCGGAACTCGACCGCCAGGCCGGCGCCGATCCGGTCGGCCAGCAGCCGCGCGTTCCAGTTCGTCAGCCGGACGCACCCCGACGAGCTCGCGTAGCCGATCGCCGCGGGATCGCGGGTTCCGTGGATCCCGTAGTGAGGCTCCGACAGCTTGATCCAGACCGTGCCGACGAGGTTGTTCGGTCCCGGGGGCAGGTGGGTGGAAGGCTGCGACTTGTCGACCCCGCTGAGGATCGCCGGCTGGTAGTGGAACCAGGGATCGTGGAAGACGCCGACGACGGTCAGGGTGCCCAGCGGAGAGGGGTCGTACTGCGATCCCACGGTGGTCGGGAAGTGGTAGACGATCCGCCCCTCGGCGTCGAGGGCGTGGACGTAGGAGCCGACCCCGGAGACGACGACCCGGTCGATCGGGCGCGACTCGGGCTCCGCCCGGTCGACGGCGGGCACGCGGATCGTGTCCCCCGCCCTCAGCGCGTCGAGATCGAGCCCGGGATTCAGCTCCTCCAGCATCCCGACCGAGGCGTGGAACCGTTCGGAGAGCTTCTCGGAGAGCGTCTCGTAGCAGAGACACTTCAGGCGGGCCTGGCGGTAGACGTCGGCGGGGATCGGGACGAACGGGCCGGCCACGTCGTCCTCGTCGAGGACGTGGAGGACGACCGGCTCGGGCGGCTCGCCGGCGGCCTGGACCAGCCGCTCGAACGTCAGCGAGTCGACCGCCCCGGTCGGCTCGAGACCCTCGTTGACCTGGAACCACCACACGGCCTTCTCGGTGTTCTTCCCCCAGCGGCCGTCGAGGACGCCGGGATAGAAGCCGGCCCGGTCGAGAAGCGTCTGGACGCGGAAGACCTCTCCGCCGGCGGCCTCCGGCCGGCGGACGGTGCGCCACTCCTCGGGGATCGCGATCGTGTCGAGCGGGAACTCGCGGGCCCGGGGCGGCGGCCCCAGCTTGACCGCCTCGCGCCAGGAGTCGTCGAGGCGGCCCGCCTCGAGCTCGGCGTCGGTCAGCGTGTCGCCCGGCGCCCACAGGACGTCGGCGCTCTCCTCCTCCGCGGCGGGCTCCTGCGGGGCGTCACGCTCGCAGGAGGTGGCGAGCGCGACGAGGAGCGCGGCGAACCCGTAGCGGAGAGCGGGCGCGAGACGCGCGGTCCGGAAAGGCGGGCCTGCGGACATGGAGGGAAGCTAGCACCCGGCGCCCACTCCAGCCGGGGTCAGCGCGTGGCGACCGGCTCCTCGCCGACGTCTCGGAACTCGACCGGCACGCCCGGCTCCACGCGCTCGGCGAGGAAGCGGGCGTCCCAGTTCGTGAGCCGCACGCAGCCGTGCGAGGTCGCGTAGCCGATCGTGGCCGGCGCGCTCGTCCCGTGGATCCCGTAGTGGTCCTTCGTCAGCGCCATCCAGACGACGCCGACCGGGCTGTTGGGGCCCGGGGGAATGCGCGCGTCGGGCTCCGTGTCCGGCACCTCGTCGAACAGCGCGGGCTGCCAGTGGAACCAGGGGTCGAACGTGATCGAGGCGATCTCGTAATCGCCGGTCGGCGAGGGCTGGTAGCGGGAGCCGACCGTGATGGGGAAGTGGTACAGGAGGGCGCCCTCCCGGTCGAGGGCGTGGAGGTAGAACCCCTCGACGGAGATCACGATCCGCGCGACGTTCCGCACGGGCTCCCGCTCCGCCAGCGCCGGCACCCGGAGCGAGTCGCCCACGGCGAGCGAGTCGAGCGCGCGGCCCGGGTTGAGCCGCTCGAGCAGCTCGGGCGCGACGTGATAACGCTCGGCGACCTGCTCGAGCGCGGACTCGTAGCACATGCACTCGAGCTCCGCCTGCGCGTACACGTCGGAAGAAATCTCGACGAACGGCCCCTCGACGTCGGCTTCCGTGAGCCGCACGGTACGGACGAACCGGTCGGGCGTCCCGGATGTCCTGCGGGCGATCTCCACGAGGCGGGCGAACGTCAGCGAGTCGACCTCCCCCGTCGCCTCCAGGCCCTCGGCCCGCTGCAGCCAGTAGACGGCCTTACGGGAGTTCTTCCCCCACTTGCCGTCCATGATGCCGGGCGAGAAGGGAGAGCGGTCGAGGAGGGTCTGAACGTAGAGGACCGACGGCCCCTGGGCGTCACCGCCGATCGGGAGATGGACGACGGGCGCCGAGTCGGCCGCCGCCTCGCCGATCCGGTCCAGGTCGTCGTAGGTCTCCGGGAACCGGGACGTCACGACGACGCGGGGGGATCGTGTGGAGGCCGCGACGGCCGTGTCCTGCGAGGCGGCCGTGGCGGTCGTCGTGTCGGAGGTCCCCGGCAGCTCGTCGGTCAGCGGCTCGCTCTCGAGGGTGTCGATCCCGGCGAGGCGGAGCCGCGTCGTGTCGCGGGCGGCAGCCCCGAGCCAGGTCGTGTCGTGGCGGCCCGCTTCGAGGTCCTCCATCGAGAGCGCGGGCTCGTTGTTCCAGTAGGGACTGGCTTCGACCCGGACCGTATCCGCGAGCGAGATCGTCTCCTCCCGCGGCTCCTCGGCCACGCAGGCGAACAGGATGGCGATGATCGCCGCGAGCGCGGCGCGAGCAAGGTAGATCGAGCGCATGGGACCCCTCCAGTCTGCGGTTTTCCGCCTGAATGCCGGAAAGAAAGATGGCATGTCGGGCGAAGGCGGTCCGTAAGCGCGCTTACCATTCACGGAGTCCGCGGAGATTCCGCTCCAGAGACGGGACGCCGGCGGGTGGATGCGCGCTCGGCGATCCGGTATCCTGTCGCCCCTCATGAATCGCGCCTCGCTCCGAACCCTGACCCTGGCCTCGACGGTCGTCCTCCTCCTCGCCGCGCTGGCGGTGGGGCCGGCGCGCGCGCAGGCGGACCTGCGCCAGCCGCGCGCGGGGCGCCCCGCGGACGGGCTGCTCGAGCGGCCGGATCTCCAGCGGCTGGTCGACGCCCAGACGGCGCGCGACCCGGGACCGCTCATCCGTGCGCTCGAGGATCCCGATCCGGTCGTGCGCGCGCGCGCGGCGTTCGCCCTCGGCTCCGTTCAGGACGTGGCGGCGGTCCCGGCGCTCCTCGCGACCCTCGGGGACCCGGACGCCCGGGTCCGGGCCGACGCGGCCTTCGCCCTCGGGCAGACGGCGGACTCGACCGCCGAGCGCGCGCTCCTGGAGGCGCTCGGGAGCGAGGCCGATCCGGACGTGCGCGCCGAGCTCCTCGATGCCCTGGGGAGGACTGGCGGCAGTGGATCGCTGGCCGCGCTGGCCGCCCTCGGGTCCGAAGGCGATGAGCGGGCGTCGCTGGCGCTCGCGATCGGCCGCTACGGGATCCGTGGCCTTCACGACCCGGCGGCGGTGCGCCGGCTCGTCGGCTTCCTGGAGGACGGCGACCCGCTGGTCGGGGCCGACGCGGCCTGGGCGTTCGCCCGCGCGCGCGACACGACCGGTTGGGTGTCCGCGCTCCCGGAGCTGCGAGCCACGCTGGACGGGCTGAACCCGCGGAGTGACGGCGGTGTGGAGACCGCCATGCACCTCCTGGCCGCGCTGGGACGGCTCGATCGTCCGGAGGACACCGGGCGGCTCCTCCAGTGGCTGGACGAGGCGGCGGACTGGCGGGTGCGGGTGAACGCGGCGCGCGCGCTGGCCGGGCAGACCGACGACCCTCTGGTCACCGCCGAGCTCGTCCGGGCGCTCGACGACCCGCGCCTCCACGTCGCCGTCGAGGCCGCCCGCACCCTGTCCGCGACCGACTCCCTCGACAGCGAGATCGAGACCGCTCTCGGGCGGCGGGTGATGACCGGGCCGCGACCGTGGCAGGTCTCGGTCGAGCTCCTGCCCGCGATCGCGAAGGGCGGCCACTCCCGGCTGGTCCTCCTGTGGCTCCTGTGGCTGGACGGGAACCCGCCGCGCGACGTCACCGCCTACACCGCGGGGCTCCGCGCCCTCGGATGGGGCGACGGCCGGGAGGCGTACCTGGTCCTCCAGCACGCGGCCACGCGGCCGGAGATCCGGATCGCGACGGCCGGGCTGGAGGCGCTGGCCCGGTGGTGGGAGCGCGGCGTCCGCACCGAGGAGCTGACGACCGAGCGGTACCTCGCCGTGTTCGAGCGCGGTCTGCGGCGGGGGGACGTCGGGACGGTCGCCACCGTCGCCCCCGTCCTCGCCGACTCGGCGCTCGTGGCGCTGGGGTCGGCCACGCTGCTGGCGGAGATCTACCGGGGGCTCGCGGCCCCGGGCGACGGCGAGGCGATGGTCGCCGTGCTCCAGGCGCTGGGGAAGACCGGCGACCCGGCGGCGCGATCCCTCCTCGAGGAGGCGCTCGCGAGCCCGACGCCCGTGGTCCGCCGCGCCGCCGCCGCGGCATTGACCGAGATGACAGGGGAGCCGGTCACGGCCTCCGACGGCCACGGCCCCGCCCGCCCGATCGACTGGGAGTTCCTGCGCGCCCACGGCGCGAGTCCGACCCTGCGCCTCGAGACCGTCCGCGGCACGATCGATCTCGAGCTGGATCCCGGCTCGGCCCCGCAGACCGTCGAGACCGTGCTGCGGCTCGCCGAGGAGGGACGCTACGACGGCGTCGAGTTCCACCGCGTCGTGCCGAACTTCGTCATCCAGGGCGGCGACGTGGAGCGCGGCGACGGCTGGGGGGGACCCGGGTTCGCGATCCGGAGCGAATTTACCCGCGTTCCCTACGATCGCGGGACGGTGGGGATGGCGAGCGCGGGGAAGGACACAGAGGGGTCCCAGTACTTCGTCACCCACAGCATGCAGCCGCACCTCGACGGCCGCTACACCGCGTTCGGCCGGGTCGTTTCCGGGGGTGACGTGGTCGACGCGATCCTCGTCGGGGACGAGGTCCGGCGCGCCGTCCTTCACTGACGCCGTGTCAGCGACGGATTTTCAGCCCGGTACGCTCACAAATCGCGATGAGAAAAGGGTTTAGCTTCGGGGCCGACGTATTCGCCCACGATCTGCCCGTCTCCCCGCAGGATGTACTTATAGGTCATGAGCCCCTCCACCCCTACGGGGCCGCGCGCATGGATGCGCGAGGTGCTGATGCCCAGTTCGGCCCCCATGCCGTAACGATAGCCGTCGGCGAAGCGCGTCGAGGTGTTGACCATCACACTGGCCGAGTCGACTGCCGCGCTGAACCGGTTTGCCTGTTGCGGATCTGCGGTGAGAATGGCATCGGTATGGTGCGAGCCGAAGCGATTGATGTGCGAAACGGCCTCCTCCAGTCCGGCGACGATCTTCACCGACAGAGTCGGATTACCGTACTCTACGGACCAGTCGAGAACCGAATCCATGTCCGGATACTTCTGCTTGACTCTCGGACAACCTTTGAGCGTCATGCCGGTCTCGTTAGCTGCATCGTGTAGTTTCGGCAGGAAGAGATCCGTCACGGCCTCGTCGATGAGCAGTGTCTCTACCGCGTTGCAAGCGGAAGGGTATTCGACTTTGGCATCGATTATGATCCTCAGCGCTTGATTCAAATCTGCGGATCTCTCGAGAAAGATATGACAGACTCCGTCGGCATGTCCCAGCACGGGAATTCGGGTGTTTTCCATGACGGTCCTGACCAGTTCCTGGGAGCCGCGCGGAATGACCAGGTCAATCAGGTGGTGCAACTTCAGCATTTCATGGGTCTCTTCACGAGTCTCGAGCAGCACCGCCCAGCCAGCGGGGAGGAACGGAAGGGCCCCATTCAACTCCTCGACCACTTCCATCAAGGCGCGATTGGAATGAAGCGCCTCTCTTCCGCCTTTGAGGATCGCGGCGTTTCCACTCTTCAAGATCAGTGAGAGGATTTGTGGGACCGCATCGGGCCGCGACTCGAAGATGATTCCGATGACCCCGATCGGGACCGTTCGCCGCTCCAGGATCAATCCGGCATCCAGTTCACGCCGCCATTGCACCTGCCCGCAGGGGTCTCTCTGTTGCTCCAGGTCTCTTATCCCCTGAACCAGGACCTCGATCTTGCCTTCACTGAGTTGCAGACGCTGGTAGGAACTCGCAGAGATCTTTCCGCGTTGCTCTTGCAAATCCCTTGCATTGGCTTGCAGCAGCTGAGCTCTATTCTCGATGAGCATTCGTGCAAACGTTTCCAGCGCCTGGTTCTTCTGCTCGCCAGACAGCAGGCTCATTCCGAGAAAAGCGCTCCGAATATCCTTCAACGTATCCGCGAGCACCATCAAGACACCTTCTCCCTGAAGACGATGAGCCGGTCACGGTGCACGATCTCCTGCGGACCCGGGCGTTGCAGAAGCTTCGCCATTTCGGAACTCTTCCGTCCCGTGACTTTGCCGATCTCTTCACTGGAATAACTTACGATGCCGCGTCCGATTTCGATGCCAGCCTCATTCTGAATGCTGACCACTTGGCCGGCGGAAAACTGTCCCCTGGCTTCCATGATGCCGACAGACAGCAAGCTCGCCATGCTCTCTTCGAGCGCCTGCTGGGCTCCTTGATTGATTGTCAGGGAGCCCTCCACTCCGGATGAAAAACCGATCCATTGCCGCCGAGCGGAGAGCTTTTTTCTCGGCATGATGTACGTGCCGACGTCCTCGCCTTCGGGCGAGAACAAGAGGCTGATCACATCCTCTTGAAAACCAGAAGCGATGACCGAAACAACCCCGCTCATCGAAGCCAGCTGCACGGCTTTGAGCTTTGACTTGATCCCACCGCGTCCGTGCAGGGATTTGCCGGTCGGATCGATCGTCTTCAGCTCATCAAGATCCTCGATCCGTCTGATCTTCCTGGCACCTCTGGTCGTCCGAGGATTCCTATCGTACACGCCGTCCACATCGGTCAATAGAATCAGGGCGTCGGCGCCCAGTTTGCTGGCTACCAATGCCGAGAGCTTGTCATTGTCCCCGAATATCTTCTCTCTTCCATGCTCTTGAAGTTCCATGGTCGAAACAGAGTCGTTTTCGTTCATGATCGGCACGACTCCCAACGCGAGAAGCTCGGAGAGCATGGCTCGGAGGTTCAGATATCTGGTGCGATCCGCGAGATCATCCGACGTCACCAGAACCTGACCCACGGTGAGGCCGTATGTGGCGAAGAGCTTTTGGTAGGTCGTCATCAGTAGGTTCTGTCCCACACTAGCGCAAGCCTGCCGAAGCGCCAGATCGTTCCGCTCATGTTGATTGAGCAGCTTTCGACCTAGTCCGACCGCACCTGAGGAAACCAGTAGGCACTCTCTGCCGGATTCCCGCAGATTGGCGACGTCCCGAACGATGAAGTCAAGACGCCCTCGTTCGACGCTCCCGAAAGCGCCGGTAACCACACTCGTCCCCAGCTTGATCACGATCCGCTGGCAGGAATCCAACAGGTTCATTGCCTTATTCCCGGCGACCTCGGTGGCCTGGACCATGACCGCATGGATGTCGATGCCGGGGACGCGTCACCGTCCGGGTGCGCTGGTCGCGGCCTCCATCCTCTCCAGATGTCGACGGAAGCGCTCGGCGGCGACGACGTGGCCGCGACGGTCGGCGGGGATCCGCTTCTCGGCGGCGTCGATCGCGCGCAGCCGGTCGTCCGGGTCGGGGTGGGTCTTGGTCAGCAGCGACAGGGTCGCGTCATCCTCGTGCTGCTCGAGTCGGGAAACGAAGCGCTGGAGCCCGCCGCGGTCGTAGCCGGCGGCCGAAGCGGTCCGCACGCCGATCGTGTCGGCCTCGATCTCGTCCTCGCGGCTCAGCCCCATGAAGAGCGCGTTGGCGCCCGCCCCGATCGCCTTCTCGAGATACTCCCCGCCGGTGATGTCGACGCGCTCGGCTGCCTCACGGATGCCGAGATCCGTCCGCGCCCGGTCCTGGATCTCCTCGATCACGTCCCGCTGGTTCACGTGGGCGACCTCGTGGGCCAGCACCGCGGCGAGCATCGCCTCGTCCTCCATCAGCCGGAGGGCGCCGCGGGTCACGAAGACGTATCCGCCCGGGGAGGCGAAGGCGTTGACCTCGTCGCTGTCGAGGACGGCGAAGCGGTAGACGATGTCCGGTCGCGGATCGACCCCCGCGACGACGTTCCCGACGAGATTCACGTACCGCGTGAGGACGGTGTCGCGGGACACCGGGTAGCGGCCCGCCACGGTGGCGGCGATCCCGCGCCCGATCTCGATCTCCTGCTCGGTCGAGATGGGAACGACCGCGGTGCCGACCTTCTCGGCGACCCCGACGACCTGCTCCGCGCGCTCCCGCACCCTGTCGAAGATCTGTGCCCCGGCGGGCGCGGCGCTCACGGCGAGGAGACCGGTGGCCACGGCCAGGCGGACGACCAGCCCGCCGCTCACGATTCCGCCTCCGCGGGCAGAGCGTCGTACGGCGCCAGCCGGGCCTCGAGCCGGAATCGCTCGAGCGCCATCGGCGTCACGCCCTGGCCCTCCATCCACTGCACGGCGGCCGGATCGGGTGTGACCGAGACCGTGCCGCTGGCGGTCCGGACCTGGTCGACCCCGCGCGCGCCGGCCGCCGCCGTGACGCTGGGGTCGTTGGCGGGGCTGAACGCGGCGAGCCCCGATCGCATGAGCCCGCTCCCGGCCTGCGGGAGCTTGAGCGCGAACGCGGACGACGATTCGAAGTCGGTCGGCTCCGTGGCCCGCAGGACCACCGCGGCGACGCCCCCGGCGTCGGCGGGCAGGACACGGTGGGCCGGGGTTTCCCCGGGTGGGCCGGACAGGACGAGCGCCAGCCACGGGTCCGAGGCCCTGGCGCTCTGGGCGAGGGGCGTGGCCCCGACCCGCGTCACGAGCCAGTACTGCTCGCCGTCGAGTACGACGACCACCGGCTCCGCCAGCCCGTCGCCGCTGGCGGCGCGCAGCTCGAGCCGCTCCTTGCGGGCGTCCTGGTAGGCCGTGACCCGGCCGGCGAACCGGGTGGCCTGGCTCGCCTCCGGGGCCGCCGCCCCCTCCTCCGGGACGAGCCAGGTCTCCTGCCACGCGTGCTTCCCCCCGGGCAGCGCCTCGCGGCGTGCGTCGAGGGTCGCCTGGAGCGCCTGCGCGGCGCCGACCGCGGGCAGGAGAGCTCCGATGGCCAGCGCGGCGCCGACGATCCGCAGCGGCCTCACAGCCGGGCTCCCGCGCGGAAGCCGAAGAACTCCCAGATCCGCGAGAGGATCTGCCCCTTCTCCTCGCTCGGCTCCTGGCTCGCCGCCTCGTGCAACGCGGCCAGCGTGGCGTCGCGCTGTTCCTGACGCGTCGCCAGCATCTCCGAGATCTGCTCGGCGATATGCGGGTTCTGGAGCAGGGTCTTGCGGAACGCCTCCCGGTCGATCACCACGAACTGTGTGGGGACCGATGCGGTCACCGTGGCTGTCCGCTCGGCGCCCGTCATGAGCGCCATCTCTCCGATGATCGCCGACGGTCCCAGGTCGGCCAGTTTCTCGCTCCGTCCATTGTGGCTCACCACGACCTCCACGCTCCCTTCGTCGATGATGTACAGCGAATCTCCCGGGTCTCCCTGGCGCATGACGACCTCGTTGTGAAAGTAACGCTCCATGCGGGCCCGCGAGGCGAGCGAGCGGGTTTCCTCGTCCGTGAGCGGGTCGAATAGGGGTACACCGCGGAGCTGTCCGAAGATGCGATTCTCCGCCTCTATTACGGCCGCCTTCTCGGTCTCCTCGGTGACCGAGTGGAGGTAGAGGTTGCGGATCGGGAACGGGATCTCGATGCCGTGGCGGCTGAAGACGTACCAGATGCGGGTCTTGAACGCGTTCTGGATGTCCTCGAGGTCTCCGTAGTCCCGGATCCAGTACTTGACCCGATAGGTGATCGCGAAGTCCCCGTAGTCGTAGGTCCGCACGTCGACACGCGGCAGCTTGAGGATGGTGGAAGTCTGGTCCGCCGCTTCTTCGAGGGCGGCGATCACCACGGCCGGCGGGTGACGATAATGGACGCCGATATCGGCGAGGATCGCGTGGACCCGGGTCGGCGCGCTGTAGTTGACCACCACGTCCTTGGAGATCACCGAGTTCGGGATGATGACGAGGTCGTTGGCCCGCGTCCGCAGGATCGTCGCCCGCCAGGAGATGTCGGTGATCACCCCCTCCATCTCGCCGAAGCGGACCCAGTCCCCGACGCTGAACGAACGCTCGGTCTGGAGCGCCAGGCCGCTGAACACGTTGCCCAACGTGTCCTGGAGCGCCAGACCGATGATCACCGAGAGCACGGCCGAGGTCGTGAACAGCCCTGCCACGTCGAGATTGGTGCGGTAGATCAGGATCAGCATGACGCCCAGGAACGACAACACCATCAGCGTGACGTCGCGCAGGATGTTGGGGATCTCGAAATCGAGCTGGCCGACGAGCAGGAAGTCGACCAGGAACATCGAGCCGATCAGGAGCAGCGCCAGCATCCCCGTGATCAGCATCACGATGCTGACGATCTGGTAGCTGGCGTTGGGGACGAGGCCCTGGACCCGATCGCCCGTCGGCGTGAGGATGATCCCGGTGATGCGTGGCGGGATCTCGGCCAGCGCCACCCGCAGGATCACGAAGATCAGCAGCAGGCCGACGACCAGCGTGGCCCGGCGCCGGACGAGAGGGTCCTTGCTGACCGCGCGGATGATCAGTCCGATGAGGGCGAGGACCCCGACTGTGGCGTAGAGGAGTCCCGGGCCCGAGAAGAACTGGTCGAGCGGAAGTTGGCTCATTGGACGGACCTAATCTTAGTCGCGGCCTCCGGGATTTCCAGCGTGAGGACCTCGACCGGCCGGGTGCGGCCCTTCACCCGCACGACCCCGCGCGGCGCGGCCCGGAGATCGGGAGGCAGCCGTTCGGCCGTGGCCCCCGAGATCAGGATCCGGGTCCCCAGCTCCTTGTTCGTTCCCTCGAGGCGGCTCGCGAGGTTGACCGTGTCGCCGATCGCCGTGTAGTCCATGCGGCGGTCGGCGTCGCCGATGAACCCCACCACCGCCTCGCCGGTATGGATCCCGACCCCGATCTCGAGCGCCGGACGGCCGCGCGCTCGCCAGCCGGCGTTCAGCGTCTCCAGGCGCTCGAGCATCGCCAAGCCGGCCCGGACGGCGTTTTCAGGGTGGCGGGGGTCCTCGAGCGGGGCTCCGAAGAACGCCATCAGGCCGTCGCCGATGTACTTGTCGAGCGTGCCCTGGTGCCGGAACACGATCTCCACCATCGCCGACAGGTACTCGTTGAGGGTCTCGACGACAACCTCGGGCGCGAGCTCCTCGGCCAGCGTGGTGAAGCCCCGCACGTCGCTGAACAGGATCGTCAGCTCGCGCCGATCGACCCGCCGGTGGAGGCCGAGGCCCTCCTCGGCGATCGTCTCGACCATGTCGGGCGGAATGAACTTGCCGAAGGCCTGCTTGATCTCCCGGTTCCTGCGTCCCTCGGTCAGCGAGCGGCCGGTCATGGCTCCTGCGTACGCGAGGACCGCGCCCCCCACGGGCGCCGCCCAGGGGACGATCCAGCCCGTGAGAAAGACCGCGAGCGCCAGCGCGGTGAGGAGAGCGACGAGCGCGGCGAGCGCCAGCGCACCGCGCGCGATCGAGCGGACGTGCGCGAGGAAGATCCCCGCCAGGAGCGGCACGAGGAGGATCACGGCCCACCACGCGCCCGGCGGGAGTGCGCGCAGCCAGTCGCGGGAGCGGATCGTGTCCACGAGGGACGCCTGGAGGAACACTCCCGGCTCGGTCGCGCTGAAGGGTCCCGTCACGAGGTCTCCCACGCCGGTGGCGCTGGCGCCGACGAGGACGTCACGGCCGCGGAACACCTCGGGGTCGAGGTCCGGGTCGGCCCCGCTCGCGACCTGGCCGTAGGCGTGGAGCACCTCTCCCGCGGGGATCACCCGGTATGGGCGGTCCGTGAAGGCCCCGCGCCAGTGGGGCCGGAGTCGGCCCCGGTCGAGCGCGATCGGCTCTCCATCCAGCGTGATCTGGTTTCCCGCGCGCCTCAACCGGTCGTAGCCCGGCGCGCCGCCCACGGCGACGGCGAGCGCGAACGCCGGGTAGGTG
>DATKCO010000107.1:0-8087 GCA_035513155.1 Gemmatimonadota bacterium
GTCATCGCGGTCGGGATCGCGACCCTCTTGGCGAAGTCCGCGATCGCGTCGGCGGTCGCGGGCGTGTCCTCGTCTCCGCCGAAGATGAAGCCCGCCATGACCTCGATCCCCGCGTCCTGGATCCGACCGACCGTGTCGGCGATGTCCACCATCAGGTTCTGCTTCTTGTTCATCGTCTTGAGCGCGGTCGGATCGGGGTTCTCGATCCCCAGGAACACCTCGTTGAAACCCGCCTGCTTCATGAGCGGCAGGAGATGCGCCAGCTTCGGCGTTCCCAGGTCGAGGCTGGCCTGGGTGTAGAACGAGAACGGGTAGTCGTGCTCACGCTGGAAGCCGATCATCTCCTCCAGGATCACCTCGATCGCCTGGGGATTGCCCACGAAGTTGTCGTCGACCGTGAAGATCCCGCCGCGGTGGCCGAGGTCGTAGAGGATCGCCAGCTCCTCCCGGATCGACTCCAGCGTCTTGGGACGGGTGAAGCCGCCGTTGAACTGGATGATGTCGCAGAAGTCGCAGCGGAAGCGACAGCCGACCGTGGTCTGCTTCATCAGCGCCCGGTAGTCGCCGATGTCGACCAGGTCCCAGCGCGGGGGTGGGGTGTACTCCATCTCGCGGAAGATCGAGCGGTCGTTGAGGGCCTTGCGCGAACCGGCCTCCTGCTCTGCGATCGCCTGGGGGATGAGCAAGATCGGCTGGCCCTCACGGTGGCGACCCAGCACCGGGTCGTCCAGGATGCCTCCGATCGCGTCCACCCACTGACCGCCCTCTCCCCACACCAGCACGTCGAGCCCGTCGTGGAGCACCGCGTCCGACGCCGTCCGCGGCTCGAGGATCTGGTCGCGATAGCTCGAAGGATAGGGCCCTCCCAGAATCCACGGCGTGTCCAGCCCCCGGGCGGGGCCCTCCAGGAGATCGAGGAGCGATCGCTTCTGGACCGACATGGCGCCGGTGAAGATCGCATCCGCGTCCGCCATGCGGTCCCGCAACTCCTCGTCGCTCGGGCGCACGACATTCAGGTCGATGAGCTCGAACTCCCAGTTCTCCGGCATGAACGCGGCGAAGGTGATGAGCCCGAGCGGCGGGAAGGCGGCCTTCCTGCCGATCATCGGCATGATGTGTCGATAGCTCCAGAACGAGTTGGAGGGGAACGCGGGAGCGATGAGCAGGCCCTTGCGAGGACGATCGGAGAGCGGGCGCCGGTAGGAGGCGCTCTCCTCCGCCCGCTCCAGGCCCTCGATCTTCAGAAGCTGTGGCATCCTTATAACATCACGCGGGACCGGTCGTATCGCAAGCAGGAGCGGCCGGCGGGTCCGCCATCGCGGACCCGCTCTGAACCGCCTCCGCGTCTGGGTCAGATGATGATGATCCGCCCGGAACGGGTATCGACGAACACGTTCGGCGCGACCTGGACGAAGGGCTTCTTCCCCCCCGGCCCGGGAGGGGCCTCGCGCCTCTCACCGTTAGAAGGACGTCGCCACGTGGATCGGGACGGTGCTGGTCCTGCCTCGCGATCTCTCATCGACTCCTCCTCTCGCGGCCGCTGCTTCCCCCCGCGACCCTCTTACCCAGATTACCGGCCGGGCGGGAGCGCATCTGTACGAGATCAAACGCGTGGAGAGCGAGGGGGGGATCTGGAGCAACCGGACGACCCGGGGGGGATCGGCGATGACGCGCGGCAACGGGCCCGCCTCGACGGCAACCGGTTGATCCTCGCGCTGACTCGTGCTATACCGGAAGGGTGCTGACTCCGTCCTTTTCGGAACGATTCGTCAGGAGGTGCGCCCAAGTGACTCTACGAACCCTGATACCGGTCGCCGCCCTGGTCGGCGCGGGCTTCGTCGCTCCCCGGCCGGTCGCGGACGAGTCCCCCTTCGTCAAGGGGCTCAAGCCGGGCGAGCGGGAGAAGATCCTCTACGTCTGGACGCGCGATGCGGATCACCAGCAAAGCGATCTGCTGGCCGTCGTAGACGTGGATCCGCAGTCCGAGACCTTCGGGGAGATCATTGCCACCGCGCCCACCGGCAGCGCCGCCAACGAGGTCCATCACTTCGGCTACAACGTCGACGCGAACCGGATCTTCGGCGGCGCGATCGCCACCAACACCGTGTACATCTACGACGTCGGAACGGACCCCCGGAATCCGAGCCTGATCCGACAGGTCCAACTAGACGAGACCGGCTACACCGGCCCCCATTCGGTGTTCGCGGTTCCCGGCGGCGTCATGCTGGCCATGCTCGGCGCGGTCGGCGGCGGCGGCCCTGGTGCGCTCGTGGTGCTGAACGACGAGGGCGAGTTCGTCGAGGCGTACCCCGTGGTCAATCCAGACGGCTCCCCCGGCCTCATGTACGACGTGGGGGTCAAGCCGGCCATGAACCGGATGATCACCTCGGCCTGGGCTCATCCGATGCATGTCATGGAAGGCACCCACCTCGAGCACGCCGGCAAGCAGGCCGTCGTATGGGACTGGGAGCAGAAGAAGGTCCTGCAGGTCGAGGATCTGGACGCGGCGCCGTTCGCCGTCCGCTGGATGCACGACCCGGACGCCCGCGGGGTCTTCGTCAACGCGGCGCTCGGGAATTCGGTCTGGTACGGCGAGGATGACGACGGTGACGGCGTGATGGCGTTCCACCGGGTCCTCAGCCTGCCCGACGGATCGGTCCCCGTCGACATGCGGGTCTCGTACGACGACCGCTTCCTCTACCTGACGCTGTGGGCGGGCGGCAAGGTCCAGCAGTACGACATCGCCGACCCCATGAGCCCCAAGCTGCTCACCGAGGTCCCTCTGCCGCAGCCGAACATGATGAGCCTCTCGCCGGACAGCCGCCGGCTCTACGTGACGAACTCCATCCTGTCCGGGATGGACGGCGATGTGGAGTTCGGAGCCTGGCTGCTCCACGTCGGCCCGGACGGGATGCGGGTCGATCCCGACTTCCATCCCGACTTCAAGGGCCTGCCGAACGGGGCCGGCGCGCCACACGACATGCTGCTGAAGTAGGACCTCGACGCCGACAGGAGCCGGGGGCGCGGAGCCACGCGCCCCCGGATTCTCACGCGTGACGCCTTCCCTCGAGACCTCGATCCTTCCCCGCTCGGCGAGCTCGTAGCCGTCGACCAGCCGGTCCCGGACCGCCGACGTCACCTGGCGCCGGGCGGACAACCGGTACCGCGGGCGGAAGCGCGCATCCAGCTCAGCATCCTCGAACCGCAGGGTCCAAGGGGTGGATCCGGACTTCGGCGGGCGGAGGAGGCGTGCCAGGCATGCGCGGAAGCTAGGTGGGGAGCGGCGCGGCGCCCGGGGCACGGCCGGCGAGCCGGCTTGCGGAGTGGGGATTCGGTGCGCATCGTGGACGGCCCGAGAAGGGAGAGTTCAGATGCTGCTCGCGCTCGACCAGGGCACCACGTCGACGCGCGCGATCGCCTACGATCGCGCTCTGCGCCCGATCCACGTCGCCCGGCGGCCGCTCCCCCAGAGCTTCCCGCGTCCCGGATGGGTCGAACACGATCCCGCGCGGATTCGTGACGACGCGGTCGCGGCGCTGCGCCAGGCGATCGGAGCCCTGGACGGCGGCGCCGGGGCCGTCGCCGCGATCGGGATCACGAACCAGCGCGAGACGGTCGTCGTATGGGAGCGGGCCTCCGGCCGCCCGATCCACCCCGCCATCGTGTGGCAGGACCGCCGGACCGCGGACGCGTGTCGCGCGCTGCGCCGCGCGGGGCACGAGGAACTCGTCCGCCGCCGGACCGGCCTCCTTCTCGACCCGTATTTCTCCGCCACCAAGCTGGCGTGGATCCTCGACGCGGTGGATGGCGCCCGCCCGGCCGCGGCTCGCGGCGAGCTCGCGTCCGGGACGGTCGACTCCTGGCTCCTGTGGTGCCTGACGGGCGGCGCGGTCCACGCCACCGACGTGTCCAACGCCTCGCGCACGGCGCTGTTCGACATCGACCGCCAGCGGTGGGACCCGGAGCTCCTCGACCTGTTCGGGATTCCCGACGCGGTCCTCCCCGAGGTGCGTGACTCCGCCGGAGACTTCGGCCGGACATCGCCGGACCTCTTCGGCGCAGAGATCCCGATCCGGGGGGTCGCGGGCGACCAGCAGGCCGCCCTGTTCGGGCAGGCGGCGTTCGAGCCGGGCATGGTCAAGTGCACCTATGGCACCGGGGCGTTCGCGCTCCTCAATACCGGGACCCGGCGCCTCCACTCCGAGAATCGGCTTCTCGCCACGATCGGATGGCGGATCGACGACGGGATCACCTACGCGCTCGAGGGGAGCATCTTCGTCGCCGGCGCCACCCTGCAGTGGCTCCGGGACGGGCTGGGGATCATCGACGACCCGGGCGAGACCGACCCCCTGGCCCGCAGCGTCGACGACACGGGGGGCGTCTACCTCGTGCCGGCGTTCGTCGGTCTGGGGGCCCCGCACTGGGATGCCGACGCCCGGGGCGCGCTGGTGGGGCTGACCCGGGACTCGGGGCGGGCGTCGATCGCGCGGGCCGCCCTCGAGGCGGTCGCCTACCAGACCCGCCAGCTCCTGGAAGCGATGCGAGCCGACGGCGCGAGCCCGCCCCGGGCCCTGCGCGTCGACGGAGGCTTCGCGCGGAACGATTGGGCGATGCAGTTCCTCGCCGATCTCGTCGACGTCCGGGTCGAGCGTCCCGCCGACATCGAGACCACCGCCCTCGGAGCCGCCGGCCTCGCGGGCCTCGGCAGCGGGGTCTTCGGCTCGCTCGACGAGATCGCCGCCGGCTGGCGCCTCGATCGCGCCTGGGAGCCGTCCATGGAGGAATCGCGAAGAGCCGTGCTCTACGAGGGATGGAAATCCGCCGTTCGCAGGGTGCTGACGACGGACCCGGACCACTAGCGCCGGGGCGCCCCGCGGTCAGGCCTCGCGGTGCTACAGGAAGCCGTGCGGCCGCGCCCGGCGGACCGCCTCCGTCAGGCGCTCGCGCGCGCCGGCCTCGTCCCCGCGCCCGGCGGCCGCCACCCCCTGCGACAGGACTTCGGCCACGGCCGGGGGGGCGGGCTGGGCCACGTCCTCCAGCAGCTGACGGCCGATCTCCACGGCGGGGGTAAGGTTCCCGCGGGCGAGTTCCACCCCGAGGAGCGGCCAAGCCGCGATCCAGGCGAGCACGCGGTAGGGACCCCCGCTCTCCCGGAACGCGGCGAAGGCCCTGCGGGCGAGAGGCTCCGCCTCGTCCAGGTCATCGCGGCGCAACGCCGCCCAGGCCAGGTGGGCCTCCGCCGAAGCGATGTATTCGGGCATGCTTCCGTCGCGGGCAACCCGGAGGGCGCGCTCGGCCCACTCGCGAACCCCTTCGACGTCGCCCCTTCGCCGGGCGATCAGGGTCAGATAGGTCACGCAGCGCGCATGGATGGTCGCGTAGCCCGTCCTCTCGGCCTCCGCGAGCGTCTCCAGCAGGTGCTTTTCCGCCTCGTCCAGCCGACCGGACCACATGAGGCAGAAGCCGTAGCTGAAATGGATGTCCTGGATCTCGACCCGGGCGCCTTCCGCACGCGCGCTCTCGTAGCCGGCGCGGGCGTGTTCGACGGTCGCGTCGGACGCCAGGTACCGCTCCCGGCGCAGCCCGAGCAAGGCCAGCGAGTTGTACAGCCATGCCCGCTGGAAGGCGGTTCCGCGCTCCTCGATGACGGGGCGCGAGCGCTCGATTCGATCGGTCAGGACCTCCACGCTGGAGGTGAAGTACTCGACCATGATCTTCCCCAGCTCGATCGCCGATCGCTCCTCGTCCCACGCGGGGTTTGGGGGCTGCGGCGCGCCACCCAACGCCTCGACTGCTCGATCGAACATCTCGATCGCCTCATCCCGTCGCCGCTGAACCTGTCGGGCGAGGCCCGCCTTGCGGAGGATGCGACCGCGCGCCACGGTCTCCCGGGGCGATCGGTCGCGCAGCGCGCGCTCGAACGATTCCACCGCCTCGTCGTGTCTCCCCATTCGCTCGAGCACGTCACCGAGCGATTCGTGGGCACGCGCGCGAAGCTCGACCAGGGGGCTGGACGATTCGCCGTCGGCCGCCTCCTCGAGCCTCGTGAGCACACGGTGGAAGCTCGCGGCCGCTTCCTCGTTCAGATGCGCGCGGCGGGACTTCTCTGCCGCCCGAAAGAGGAATTGCACGGCCCGCTCCGCGTCCGCGGCGCGATCGTAGTGGTAGGCGAGCGCCTCCACGTGCTCTTCCAGACGATCCGGATATGACGCCTCGATCGCGCGCCCCACCGCCCGGTGCAGTTCCTCCCGCCGACGCTTCAGCAGGCTCCGGTACACCGTATCGCGGGTGAAGACGTGGTGGAACGAGTAAACCTCCTCGGGCACGGCACGATCCAGGTAAACGAGCTCGTGTTGTTCGAGGTGCCAGAGCGCCCGATCGAGGTCAGTACCGCGCTCGATCACCGCTTCCAGCAACCCGCGCGGGAAGAGCGGGCCGATGACGGCGGCCCCTTGCAGCACACGGCGGGGCTCTTCCTCTATGCGGTCGACGCGCGACTGGATGATGCTCTGGATCGTGGTCGGAACCTCGTCCAGCCGCAGGTTGGGCGAGACTCGCACCGTGGCCCCGTCGCGCTCGATCTGACCGCTCGACAGGAGAGATCGCAGGATCTCCTCCAGGAACAGGGGATTGCCCTGGGCCTTGTCCAGAATCGCGCCGACCGCCGGCTCCGTCAGGCCGTCTACTCCCAATAGCTCGAAGACGAGCCGTCGCGCCGCGCCGTGATCCAGGGGGAGCAACTGGAGATCGACGTGCCGGCCGGCCGCGTGCCGCGCCACCAGGGAGACCAGGTGCCTGGACGCGTGCTCCTGGGAAGGGCGCTGAACGCAGAGCAGCAGCGCCCGCCACTCCATCAGCGACTGGACGAGTCGCGGCACGAGCTCGAGCGTCAAGCTGTCGGCCCAATGGAGGTCGTCCAGCAGGAGGATCAGTACCCGGCGTGACGCCAGCGCCGAGAGATAGGAGAGCAGGGCCAGGAACGTCCGGCTCTTTACCTGATGGGGCGGCAATTCGCCGAACGCGACCACTCGGGGATCGGGTAGCGAGAGCAGATCGAGCAGCGGGACCAGGACGTCCTCGATCCGGTCCTCGGCGAGCGCCCCTTCGTCGACGAGCGTCGCGAGCTCCTCGCCCACGGCGTCGACACAGGCGACCCCACCGCCGGGATCGAAGCGCTGGCGAAGCAGGTCGACGAAGGGAGCATAGCGGGTGGAGGCCGTGGACTCGAGGCAGCGACCTTCCAGCCACAGCGTGTCGTCGGCCCGCGCTTCCGCCAGCCGCCTCACCGCGGCCACCAGGCTCGTCTTGCCCACTCCCGCCTCGCCGACCACCGTCACCGCGCGCCCTTCCCCCTCGTGCGCGCGAGCCAGCGCCTCCGTCAGTCGATCGAGCTCCGGCTCCCGACCGACCAGCTCCGCTCGCAGGCCTTCGAGCCCGCGTGCCCGCTCGGGTCGCGGCCGGGCCCGGATCACCCGGTACGCCGGGACCGGCTCTCCGAGGCCCTTGATCGCCACCTCGCGCGGCTCGAACTCGAACGCCCGCCGGGCCAGCCTCCAGGTCGACTCGCCAGCCACGATCTCCCCGGGGGCGCACGAGCCCTGGAGACGCGCGGCCAGGTTCACGACCGGCCCCATGACGGTGCGTTCGCGGTGCGCGTCCGATCCCACCCGTCCGATGTAGGTCTCGCCGGTGTTGATCCCGACCGTCAGATCGCAGCCGCGGGCGCGCGCCCGCGCGACCATCGCGAGCGCGGCGGCGATCGCTCGCTGCGGATCGTCCTCGCTCGCCCGCGGCGCGCCGAAGAGGGAGAGGAGGCCGTCTCCGAGATAGCGGTCGACGCGACCGCCGTGCGCGATCACCTCGGTCGACATGATCTCCAGCGCCTCGTTTACCCTCTCGACCGCGGTCTCGGGATCGAGTCCCTCCGTCGCCCCCACCGACCCCGACATGTCGGCGAAGAGCACCGTGACGAGTCGAGTCTCGTCCTGGGGGGGCGCGGCGACGGGGAGCGGCGCGCCGCAGTGGTTGCAGAATCGAGATCCGGGGGCCGTCTCGGCGTCGCAGCTCGGGCAGATCATGGGTCGGCC
>DATKCO010000108.1:0-7632 GCA_035513155.1 Gemmatimonadota bacterium
GCGCTGGGTGGAGATCGGCTTGAACCAGACGCGCGCCACGACCGGCTCCCCGTTCGTGATCCCGCCCTCGATCCCTCCCGCCCGGTTCGTCCGCCGGCTCACGCCGCCGTCCCAGAAGATCTCGTCCTGCGCCCCGCGGCCGAGCTCGGCAGCGATCGTCACGCCGTCGCCGACCGCGACCGCCTTGACCGACTGGATCGAGAGGAGCGCGGCGCCGAGCGCGGACTCGATTCGGGTGTCCCACTGCGCGTACGAGCCGAGGCCCGGGGGAACCCCGAGGGCGACGACCTCGGCCACGCCACCGAGCGTCTCCTGCCGCTCCCTGGCCTCCTCGATCCGCGCCATCATCGCCGCCTCGACTGCCGGGTCGGCGCAGAAGAGCGCGCTCCGATCGCGCGCCCGGACGAGCTCCTCCCAGTCGCCGCCGTCCGGCCCGGCGTCGATCCCGCCGATCGAGACCACGTGCCCGAAGACCGCCACGCCGAGCTCCCGCAGGAGCGCGTGCGCGACCGCGCCGAGGGCGACCCGCATGGCGGTCTCGCGCGCGCTCGACCGCTCGATCGCGGGATTGGCGTCGTCGAACCCGTGCTTCAGCATCCCGGTCAGGTCCGCGTGGCCGGGGCGCGGCACCGTGCGGATCGGCTGGCGGTCCTGCGGGATGACGCTCCGGTTCTCGATCGCGATCCCGACCGGCGTCCCCGCCGTCTTCCCCATCCAGGTCCCGCCCACGATCGCGGCCCGGTCGCGCTCGATCTTCATCCGCGCACCGCGGCCCACGCCTCCCTGCCGGCGCCACAGGTACCCGTCGATGTCCGCGGCGGCGAGCGGCACGCCGGCGGGCATTCCGTCGAGGATGCCGAGAAGGCGCTCGCCGTGGGACTCGCCGGCGGTCAGGAACCGGAGTCGGCGCCCGTTCATCCCTCGACCCTGGGCGCCACTTCGCGGGCCACGGCGCGGAAGTCCTCTTCGTACGACTCCGACGCGGCCGGATCCCGGTCGACGAGGAGCGCGGCCCCGAGACAAGCCTGGTAGATCAGGGTCCCGAGACCGTTCAGCGTGCGCGCTCCGGCGGCGCGGGCGGCGCGGAGGAAGGCGGTGACAGGGGGCGTGTAGTTCAGGTCGACCGCCAGGGCGCCGGGACAGCAGCGACCGTAGGGGAGCGGCGGCGGGCCGGACGCCGAGCCGCGGCCGATCGGCGTCGCGTTGACGACCAGGTCGAACGGCTCGGCCGCGGCCAGCGCCTCCCAGTCGATCCGCGGAAGGTCCTCGCAGCCGCGGGGCACGCGGCTCGGGAAGCGGCTCACGAGCGTAACGTCCGCGCCGGCATCGGTGGCCGCGCGCGCCACCGAGCGGCCCGCGCCTCCCGTCCCCAGGACCGCCATCGACCGCCCCTTGAGCGGCTGGTCGACCGCCAGGACGCTGCGGACGAAGCCGTACCCGTCGGTCGTGTGGCCGATCCAGGAGTCACCGGCTCGTACCACCGTGTTCACCGCCCCCACGCGCTCGGCCGCGGGCGAGAGCGCGTCGCACCGCTCCGCCGCCCGCTCCTTCCAGGGGGCGGTGACGTTGAACCCGTGGAGGTCGGACGCCCACAGCGACTCCCAGGCGTCTTCGTCGTCCGGCTCGACCGGATAGCGCGCGTATTCGATCGGGATCCCGCGCCGCCGGCCGACCCCCTCCCAGAGGGCCGGGCTCAGGCTGTGGCCGACCGGCCACCCGACGAGCGCGAGGTGCAGGGGGCGGGACCCGGTCACGCCCACACCCGCGCCGGGCCGCACCCCGCGAGCGCGGCGAAGAAGCCGGGATACGACACGTCCACCCACTCCGCTCCCGTCAGCATCGACGGGCCGCGCGCGAGCGAGGCGGCAACGGCGAGCGCCATCCCGATCCGGTGATCCCCGCGCGCGTCGAGCGCCGCGCCGGTGAGCCGGGTCGGGCCGTGGACGGCGAAGCCGTCGGCGAGCGGCTCGATCTCCGCGCCCATCGCCGACAGGCCGGCGACGATGGCCGCGATCCGGTCGCTCTCCTTGACCCGCAGCTCGGACGCGCCGCTCACCCGGGTCTCCCCCTCCGCCTGCGTCGCCACGACCGCGACGAGCGGCAGCTCGTCGATCGACCCCGGGACCTCGGCGGGCGCGACCTCGATCCCCGCCAACCCGTCCGCCCGGACGGTCACGACGCCTCGCGGCTCGGGACCCCCATCCGCGGGCTCGACGTCGACCGCGGCGCCGAAGCGGCCGAGGAGCGCGAGGAAGCCGGTGCGGCCGGGGTTCAGGCCGACGCCCTCGATCCGCGCCTCGCCACCCCCCGCGGCGGCCAGGCCGAGGAAGAACGCGGCCGACGAGAGATCTCCCGGCACCGCGACGTCGATCGCCGCGATCGGGCCCGGCTCGAGCCGCACGCGACCCTCCGTCGTCTCGATCCGCGCGCCCATGGCCGCGAGCATCCGCTCGGTGTGGTCGCGCGAGACGGCCGGTTCCTCGACCACCGTCTCGCCCTCCGCCCCGAGGCCCGCCAGCAGGATCGCCGACTTCACCTGTGCGCTCGCGACCGCCAGCCGATGGCGGCGGCCGGCCAGCGGCCGCCCGCGCACCTCGAGCGGCAGTCGCCCGGGCTCCCCGCGCGCGGTGATGCCGGCGCCCATCCCGAGTAGCGGATCGGTGACGCGCGCCATCGGTCGCCGCCGCAGGGAAGCGTCCCCGTCCAGCGTCACCCCGTCCCGCGCCCGCGGCGCGAGCGCCCCGAGCAGGAGCCGGGCGGTCGTGCCCGAGTTCCCGCAGTCGATCGTGTCGCTCGCCCCCCAGCCGGCGGGCCCCGAGACCCGCGCCGTCGTCCCGTCGGGGCCGGTCTCGACCCCGGCGCCCAGCGCGCGGAGCGCGGCCGCCGTCGAGCGCACGTCGAGACCCGGGGCGAGACCGCTCACGGTGGCGGACCCGCCGGCGATCGCGTTCAGGATCAGGGCGCGGTGCGAGATCGACTTGTCGCCGGGGACGCGCGGGCGGGCCCGGATCCGGCCCAGCGGCTCGAGCCGGATCCCGCTCACACCACCGCGGGATGCGGCCTGAGCGCCGCGCGGACGCGATCCAGATCCTCCATCATCCGCGCGAACATCTCGAACGTCAGGCTCTGCGGGCCGTCGGAGAGCGCGTTCTCGGGGTCCGGGTGGACCTCGACCATGAGCCCGTCCGCCCCGGCCGCGAGCGCGGCGACCGCCAGCGGAGGCACCAGGTCGCGGCGCCCGGTGGCGTGGCTCGGGTCGACGACGACGGGCAGGTGGGAGAGCTGCTTGAGGAGCGGCACCGCGGCGATGTCGAGGGTGTTCCGCGTGTACCGCTCGAAGGTGCGGATACCGCGCTCGCAGAGGATCACGTTGGGATTCCCCTCGGCCACGATGTACTCGGCCGCCAGCAGGAACTCCTCGAGCGTCGCGCTCTGGCCCCGCTTGAGGAACACCGGCCGATCGGTCCGCCCCACGTGCTGCAGCAGCCGGAAGTTCTGCATGTTCCGCGCTCCGACCTGGAGGATGTCGGCGACCGCGGCGACCGCGGGGACGTCCTCCGCCGAGACGACCTCGGTGATGATCGCCAGGCCGGTCTCCTCGCGCGCGCGGGCCAGCAGCTCGAGGCCCTCGATCTCCATGCCCTGGAACGAGTACGGCGAGGTGCGCGGCTTGTACGCGCCCCCCCGCAGGACGTCCACCCCATGGTCCTTCAGGAAGCGCGCGATCTCGAGGATCTGATCGCCCGACTCGACCGCGCACGGCCCCGCGATCACGGTGAAGCCCCCGCCGCCGAAGCGGAACCCGCCGCCGTGGACGACCGAGTCTTCTTTCTGCAGCTCGCGGTTGACGAGCTTGAAGGGCTTCAGCACGGGCACGACGTCCTCGACGCCTTCGAACGCGCGGATCCGGTCGATCGGGACGTGGCGCTCCTCGCCGATCAGGCCGATCACCGTCCGCTCCTCCCCGCGCACGATCCGGCCGACCCGCAGGCCCTGCGACTCGATGAACCGGACCAGCTCGCCCATCTCCTGGAGCGAGACGCCGGGCTTCAGGATGACGATCATTCGCAGGCTCCGTTCTCGTTCAGGTCGTCGCGCAGGGCGCGGGTGGCGCCGAGATAGACGTGGCGCACCGACAGGGGATCGGTGTCCGTCTCGACGATCATGAGGGCCCGGACCACGCGCGCCATCTGGCCCTCGACCGGCGCTTCCTGTGCGCCGAGGAGCGGGATGTGCCGCCAGCCCAGCGCCCGCGCCGAGGTCGCCGCGTGCGCGGCGGTCAGGTCGGCCGTCTGGGTGAACCAGATCGCCGTCACGCTTCGCGGGTCGACGCCGTTCCGCTCCACCATCTCCGAGAGGAGCCGGCGGGTCGAGGCGTCGATCGCCGCGGCCGTGTCGGCCGGCGGCTGGACGGCTCCCCGGATCCCCCGAAGCGGGCTCACGGCGTCCCCCGCAGGAAGTTGGCGAGCAGCCGCGCCCCGTCCGCGGTCAGGATCGACTCGGGATGGAATTGTACGCCTTCGGCTCGGGTGCCGGCCACGCGAAGGCCCATGATCTCCCCTTCCGGCGTGTACGCCGAAACCTCGAGCCCGGCGGGGAGATCCCGCTCCGAGACGATCAGCGAGTGGTAGCGGCCGGCCTGCATCGGGTTCGTCAGCCCCGAGTAGAGGGTCCGCCCGTCGTGATAGACGCGCGACGCCTGGCCGTGGACGACCCGCGGGGCGCGCTCGACCCGCCCTCCGTGGACGTGCGCGATCGCCTGGTGGCCCAGGCAGACGCCGAGGATCGGCACGCGGGCGGACCACCGCGCGACGATCGCGCAGGTGGCTCCGGCGTCCTCCGGCCGACCGGGGCCGGGGCTGATGACGACATGGGTCGGCGCGAGCTCCTCAAGCGAGTCGGCGTCCAGGGCGTCGTTCCGCCGCACCAGGATCTCCCGGCCCTCGCCGTAGAGGGCCTGGACGAGGTTCCAGGTGAAGGAGTCGTAGTTGTCGATGACCACGACGCGCGTCACAGGGCCCCGCCCGCGAGCTCCAGCGCCCGCGCCAGTGCCCGCCCCTTGCTCAGGACCTCCGCGTGCTCCTTCGCCGGAACGCTGTCCGCCACCACCCCGGCGCCGGCCTGGAACGAGTAGCGGCCGGCGTGGAATACGAGGGTCCGGATCGCGATCGCCTGATCCATGCCGCCGTCGACGCCGAAGTAGCCGACCGATCCCGCGTAGGGCCCGCGGGGCGCGCCCTCGAGCTCGGAGAGGATCTCCATCGCGCGGATCTTCGGCGCCCCGGTCACCGTCCCGGCCGGGAACGACGCGCGGAAGAGATCGAACTGGTCGGCGCCCGGGGCCAGCACGCCCTCGACCGTGCTCACGAGGTGCATGACGTGGGAGTACCGCTCGACCTCCTTGAGCCCGGTGACCTCGACGGTCGCCGGCGCGGCGACCCGCCCGAGATCGTTCCGGGCGAGGTCCACGAGCATCGTGTGCTCGGCGTTCTCCTTCGCGTCGCCGGCCAGCTCGGCGGCGAGCTCCGCGTCCTCCTCGAATGTGGCGCCGCGCGGGCGCGTCCCGGCGATCGGCCGGAGCAGCGCGCGCCGGCCCTGGAGCCGGGCCAGCGCCTCCGGGCTCGAGCCGACGATCTCGGCCCCTCCCGCCCGCACGTAGTACAGGTAGGGGGACGGGTTGAGGAGCCGGAGCGCGCGATAGACCGCGAACGGCGCGGCGTCGGTCTCCCCCTCGAACCGGATCGAGAGCACGACCTGATAGGCGTCCCCCTCCCGGATGTGCTCCTGAGCACGCTCGACGGCGCGCTCGAACTCCGCGCGCGAGTGGTTCGGCGCGGGTGCGTCGCTCGAGCCCGGCGCGGGCGGCGCGGCGGGGTGGTCGCGCAGCGCCCGCTCGATCTCCCGCTCGAGGGCGGTGTCCCCGTCGCCGGTCAGGGGATGGCACGTCAGCGTCGAGCGGACGTGATCGAAAGCGAGGAGAGCGCGGGGCACGACGAACGCGGCCGTCGGGAGCGGAAACGCCGGCTCGCCCGGCGGGGGCAGGCGCTCGAACCAGCCCGCGGCCTCGTAGCCCACGTAGCCGACCAGGCCGGCCGGCGCCCGCCGGAGCCCGGGCCTCGACAGCCCCGACCCTTCGAGCCACCGCCGCAGCGCGGACAGCGGATCGCCGTCGATCGCGCGCGACTCGCCGTCGACCGAAAGCGCGTCCCGCTCCAGCGTCACCTCGTGGCGCCGGCCGATCCCGATGAACGAGAAGCGCCCCACCCGCTCGCCGCCCGCCACGCTCTCGAGCAGGAACACCGGGTCCAGCTCCCGCAGCTTGAGGAAGGCCGAGACCGGCGTGTCCAGGTCGGCCGCGATCTCGCGACCGGGATCGAACGGCATCGTGTTCATGGTTCCGGCGGGCCCTCCAATCCCCAACGAAAAACCCACCTGAGGTTCCTCAGGTGGGTCGCCTGCGACATCTCCAGGTCGCGGTCCGCTACACGGCGCCCACCGGTGGTCGGGGCCACCAGCCACCGAAAAAGTAGAACGCGCCGCGGTCGAACGATTCACGCATGGACGGTCATCTTATCCGCGGCCTTTCTTCGCGTCAAGCGTGGCGAAGTGCGACGACGTCTCCGATCGGCTCGACCCGGATGGAAGCGGCGCGGGACGATCGTGGAACCCGCCTTCCGTGCGGAGCGGGTTCCGGCCCCGTCCGCCCGCAGGCGGCAGGCTGGCACGATGGTTGCTCCTTTCGGGGACGCCGTCACGACGCGCCCTTCTTCCAGTCCAGGGAACACCACCGTGTCATCGAGTTCGATCCGCACCGCGGCCACTTTCCTCCTCGTCACGTTCGCCATCTCGTGTGGCGGCCCATCCTCGCCCGTCGATCCGACGTCCGGCGTGCCGGACCCCTCAGCTCCCGGACAGACGCCCTCGGTCGCACCCGAGGTGACGGTCTCCGCGAGCTCGCTATCGCTCGGCGCGGCACAGGCCGAGGCGACGGTCGTGCTCCGGAACCTCGGACCCGGGTCGGCGACCTGGAGCCATCAGACCAGCGCCTCGTGGATCACCGCGACGCCGGCCGGGGGAACGCTTCCCGCCGGTGGATCGGTCCTGGTGCGGGTAGCGGTCGACCGCACCGGGCTCGGGCCAGGGACCTACGCGAGCCTGCTGCGGTTCGTGGTCGGCGCCGCATCGCTGGAGGTCGGCGTGCAGCTCGACGTCCCGCCGCCGTCCACGCCCGCGGCGGAGGTCTTCCCGGTCTCGCTGGCGCTGGGGCAGGACGACGCTTCCGCCACCGTCGACGTCGTCAACGCGGGCATGGCCCCGCTCCACTGGAGCTGGAGCGGCCCCGGGTGGGCCCCGGTCGAGCCCGCCGGCGGCACCACGGCCCCCGGCGCGACCACCCGGGTCACCGTCACGCCGGATCGCAGCGCCCTCTCCGACGGGAGCCACACCGCCACGCTGACGCTCGACTCCGACGGCGGCACCCGCACGGTCGCGCTCTCGGTCGTCGTCGCCTCTCCGGCCCAGCTGTCGGTCTCGCCGTCCCAGGTCGACTTCGGCAGCTCCGGGACGACCGCGAACCTGACGATCGCCAACGGGGGGGGGCGGCCGCTGACCTGGACGGCGGCCGACGACGCC
>DATKCO010000109.1:0-5859 GCA_035513155.1 Gemmatimonadota bacterium
GGCGCCCGCCGACACCGCCGCCCCCCGGCCCCCGGGCGTGCTGACCACCGAGCAGAGGGAGGCGCTGGAGGCGCAGGCGCGGGCGGAGGAGGAGCGGCGGCGGGGGGAGCGCGCGCGGGTGGAGCCGGAGCCGGGGGAGGAGCCCGAGGCCGAGCGCCCGGCCGGAGAGGAGCGGGTCGACCGGCCCCGGGCGGGGGAGCCCGCGCCCGGCGAGTCGCCGGCGGGGCGGGTGCCGCCTCCGGACGCGCTGTACCAGCGGCTTCTGGAAGGGGCGGACACGACCGGAGTCGTGGTCGAGGGCGCGCCCATCCGATACCACGGGAACCGCCTCGTCTTTTACCCCCAGGGCGAGGTCATCGTGCTCGAGGGGAACGCGCAAGCGGACCAGGGCGGCACCTCGCTCCAGGCCGACCGGATCCTGTTCCGCAGCCGGGAAGGCGTGGTGGAGGCGTTCCGGGAGGCGTCGGTCTCGCGCGGCCCCTCCAAGCTGACCGCCGACTCCCTCTTCTACGACCGGGAGTCCGGAGCGGTCGCGACGTTCGGGGCCTCGGTCCTCACCGAGGGACAGTCCGAGACGCGCGGGGTCGATCTGATGTACGACCTCGAGCGCCGGAGCGGCCGGCTGGGCGGAGGAACCACGGTCTACGAGCCGTGGATCCTGCAGGGAACCCAGATGAGCAAGATCGGGGAGTCCACCTACCTGGTCGAGCACGGCAACTTCACGACCTGCGACCTGCCCGAGCCGCACTACCGCTTCGCGTCGAGCCAGATCAAGATGCGGCAGCGCGACGTGATCGTTGCCTCGCCCGTCGTGCTCTACTTCTCCGACGTGCCCGTCTTCTTCCTGCCGTGGTACGTGGAACCGATCACCCGCGGGCGCCATTCGGGCTTCCTCCGGCCGCAGATCGGGCTCAACACGATCATCTTCGGCAGCGGGCAGGAGCGGAACGTCCAGGATCTCGGCTACTACTACGTGTTCGGGGACTACGCGGACGCCCGGGTCTCCGCGGACTGGTACTCGGAGTCGCGCACGGTGCTCCGCTTCGACGCCCGCTATGCCCTGCGGTACGAGTTCGACGGCGACCTGCACGCCGAGCAGGTGTGGAACCGTATCGACGACTCCACCTCGCGCCTGATCCGCTTCGCGCACGACCACACGATCAGCCCCGTCACGCGCGCGTCGGTGAACGTGAACTGGTCGAACAGCCGCTCGTTCCTGCGGCGGAACTCGTTCGATCCCGAGGAGATCCTGCAGCGGGCGTTCCGGTCCGCGGCGAGCTACAGCACCCGGTTCGGCTGGGGCTCGCTGGTGGCGGGAGCCGACGCGGACTTCCGGCTCGACGTCCAGCGCACCGACTACCGCCTGCCCGATCTGCGCATCTCGATCAATCAGCGCCCGCTGTGGGGCTCGCGCCCCGGCCCGGGACCGGGAGCGGGCGACCCGTCGGGGCGGTCGTGGTACCAGAACCTCCAGTACAGCGCGAGCGCCTCGATGGTGGGACGGCTCTCGCGGGCGGCGGTCGACTCCGCCGGGAACCCCGTCACGAACATCCCCACCGACTCGCTCGGCCGTCCGCTCGACCTGCCGACGGAGACGGTGATCAACGAGCAGCAGGGGCGGGCCCAGTTCACGCTCAGCGGGCCGCTCGAGCTGTTCGGGGTCATCAAGACGAACCCCTCGATGTCGTACTCCGCTCAGGTCGACCACGACCAGCTAGCCGACGACGCGGCGACGACGGGGAACGGCCAGCTGAACGGGGGCCTGAACCTGAGCACGCGCTTCTTTCGCATCTTCGACGATCCGCCGGGACCGATGAGGGGCCTTCGCCACACGGTCGCCCCCTCGGTGGGCTTCAGCTACTCGCCCAAGCCGAACTTCTGGGGGGTCGAGCCGGACGACCTGGGACTGACCCGCGAGCGGCTCACCGCCAGCTTCAGCCTCAACCAGGACTTCGACGTGAAGCTCCCGGTGCGGGAGGGGGCTTCCGCCGCGGCGGAGGAGGAAGGGGAGGAAACGTCCGAGGTGGAGGCCACCCGAACGATCAACCTGCTGAGCGTGTCCAACACCATGGCGTTCGACATCCGCCGCCATCAGGAGGAGGACCAGCTGGGGTTCGGAAACCTCAACACGCGGATCACGACCGGCCTCGGCGAGAGCTTCAACATCGGGATGTCGATGGATCACGAGCTCGTCAAGCAGGGCGAGGCCCGCGACCTCTTCGTTCCGTTCCTGAGCGGTCTCAACGTCGACTTCACCATCCGGCAGGGCCGCACGATCTCGGCTCCGCGGGTGCGCGAGGCGTCGGCGGCCAGCGAAGCGCGCGCCGGGCGCGGGGCCGAGGGGGACCTCGACGAGGCCCGCCAGAACCTGGCCGAGCAAAGCGAGGGGTTCGGGCCGTGGTCGCTCTCGCTCACCCACTCCTGGACCCGGAGCCGCAGCGGAGAATCGAACCGCCAGAGCCTGGGCATCGGCGCGCAGCTCCTGCCGAGCTCCCACTGGAGCCTCAACTACCGCACCAACTACGACATCACCGAGGGGACGCTGCAGGGCCAGACGCTGAACCTGGTCCGCGAGCTGCACGACTGGCAGGCCACGCTCGGGATCAACTACTTCCCGTCGGAGCCGCAGGATCGAATCCTGGTCTCATTCGCCGTGTTCCTCAAGGACGTCCCGGACCTCCAGATCCCGTACCGGGTGCGGCGTGAGTGAGGGCCGCGGAGGGGCGGAGGTCGTCCTCGACGGCCGAAGCCTCGGGCTGGAGGACGTCGAGCGGGTGGCCGACGGGGCCCGCGTGCGGCTGGCGGCCGCGGCGACGGAGCGGATGGAGTCGAGCCGCGCGGTGGTCGAGGAGGCGATCGCCTCGGGACGCGCGGTCTACGGCGTGACGACCGGCTTCGGGCGACTGGCCGAGACCGCGATCGCGCGCGACCGGCTGGCGGCTCTCCAGGTCAACCTGCTCCGGAGCCACGCCGCGGGCGTGGGGGAGCCGCTGGCCGAGCGGGCCACCCGCGCGGTCGCGCTCCTGCGGGCCAACACGCTCGCCGGCGGGCGGTGCGGGGTGCGGCCGGTCGTGTGCGAGCGGCTGATCGAGCACCTCAACGCCGGGGTCCGGCCGCGGATCCCCGCGCAGGGCTCCGTCGGCGCGAGCGGCGACCTGGCCCCGCTGGCCCATCTCGGCCTCACCCTGATCGGCGAGGGCGAGGCGTGGCGCGAGGGAGCCTGGGTGCCGGCGGCGGACGTCCTCGCCGAGGCGGGGATCGAGCCGCTCGAGCTGGCGCCGAAGGAGGGGCTGGCGCTCGTCAACGGCACCCAGGTCATGACCGCGATCGGCACGCTGGCGCTCCTCGGGGCCGAGCGACTGGTCGAAGCGGCCGAGGTGGCCGGCGCGATGTCGCTGGAGGCGATGCGCGGCACGCGCGCGGCGCTGAGCGTGGAGATCCACGCCGCCCGCCCCCATCCCGGCCAACGCGCCTCCGCCGAGCGGCTCCGGGCTCTCCTCGGGGAGACGAGCGGGATCGCGGAGAGCCACGCCGGCTGCGGCAAGGTCCAGGACGCGTACTCCCTCCGCTGCATGCCCCAGGTCCACGGGGCGGTCCGGGACGCGCTGGCGCACGTCCGGGGAGTGCTCGAGATCGAGATCAACGCGGCGACCGACAACCCGCTCGTCTTCGCCGAGGCGGAGGAGGGAGGCCGGGTGCTCTCGGGAGGGAACTTCCACGGCGCGCCGGTCGCCTCGGCGCTCGACCTGCTCGCGATCGCGATCGCCGACCTGGCGTCGATCAGCGAGCGCCGGACACACGCGCTCATGGACCCGGCGTTCAGCGACCTCCCCCCCTTCCTGGCCCCCGATCCCGGCCTCCAGTCCGGGTTCATGATGCATCAGGTCACGGCCGCGGCCCTGGTCTCGGAGTGCAAGGGACTCGCGCACCCGGCGAGCGTGGACTCGATCCCCACCTCGGGCAACAAGGAGGACCACGTGTCGATGGGCGTCTGGGCGGCGCGGAAGGCCGCGCGTTCGCTGGCCAACTCCGAGCGGGTGGTGGCGATCGAGCTCCTGGCGGCGGCGCAGGGGATCGACCTCCTGCGCCCCCTGGAATCCTCGCCGCCGATCGAAGCGGCGCACGGGGCGATCCGGGAGCGCGCCGCGCGGCTGGTCGAGGACCGGTCGGGATCGGCCGACATCGAGGCCGTCGCGGCGCTCGTGCGCGGGGGCGGGTTGTGCGCGGTCGGGTAGCGGTCCTCGGGGGACTCGTCGCGCTCCAAGCCGGCTGGTTCGTCTTCGACGGCGCGCACGCGATCATGACCGGCGACTACGTGACTCCAACCGCGGGATCACACGCCGGACAGCTGGGACCCTGGGCGTCGGTGGTCCGTGCGGTCGGCGTCAATCCCAGGGCTGCGGGAATGCAGGCCTTCTTCCTGGCGTATGGGACGATATGGCTGGTGATGGCCGCCGTGCTGCTGCCGCGGCTGCCCCGGGGACGGGGAATGCTGGCGACGTTGGCCGCCGGCGCGTTGTGGTACCTCCCCTTCGGGACGCTGCTCAGCGCTCTCCAACTCGGTATCGTGGCCTCGCTCCGACCGTCTCGAGACGAGGAGGTGATCCGGTGAACGAGTCGGGAACGCTCCGGGTGGCGGGCTTCGCGGGGAGCCTGCGCGCGGCGTCCTACAACCGCGCGCTCCTTCGCGCGGCCGCTGAGCTCGCTCCCGTGGGGATGGCCATCGAGATCCTCGATATCGGATCCATTCCGCTTTACAACGCGGATGTCGAGGCCGAGGGCGACCCCGAGCCCGTGGCGGCCTTCAAGCGCGCGGTGGGCACGGCGGACGGGCTCCTGATCGCGACGCCGGAGTACAACCTGGGCGTGCCGGGAGTGACGAAGAACGTCATCGACTGGGCGAGCCGCCCGCCCAGACAATCGGTCCTCGACGGGAAGCCCGTGGGGATCATGGGCGCCACGCCCGGCATGGGCGGCACCGCGCGGGGACAGAGCCAGCTCCGGCAGGCGTTCGTGTTCACGAACTCGTTCGCGATGCCGCAGCCCGAAGTACTCGTCCGTCGGGCCTCCGAGCTGTTCGACCCGGATGGCCGGCTGGTCGACGAAGCCACGCGGGCCCACGTAGCGAAGTTCCTCGCGGCCTTCGCCGCCTGGATCGAGCGACTGGACGATCCTGATTCCCATGAGAACTCCTTCGAGGAGCACCGATGAAACGCACTCTGCCCCTGGCGCTCGCGCTGTCCTTCGCGGCGCTCGGTCTCGCCGATGTCGGCCGAGCCCAGACGACCCTTTCCCCCGGCCTCGTCGAGTACGAGGTCGACACGTCCCACACCCAGGTGATGTTCAAGGTCCGGCACTTGGGCGTGTCCACGGTGACCGGCAGGTTCAACCGCTTCGCCGGGACGTTCGCCTACGATCCGCAGGACCCGGAGGCGTCGTGGGTCACGGCGACCATCGACGCGGCGAGCGTCGACACGGACAACGAGCGACGCGACAATCACCTGCGCTCGCCCGATTTCTTCGCCGCCGACTCCTATCCCACCCTCACCTTCCAGAGCACGAAGGTCGAAGAGGCGGGAGAGGGCAGGCTGAAGGTGGCGGGGGACCTCTCGATCCGCGGGGTCACCCTTCCGGTGGTCCTGGACGTCGTGCTGGAGGGCGCGACGACGGGCCGGGAAGGGCAGCCCATCACCGGCTGGACGGCCGAGACCACCGTGAACCGGAAGGACTACGGGCTCCAGTGGAACCGGCTCACCGAGGCCGGCGGCTGGGTGGTCGGGGACGACGTCCGCATCGTGCTGGAGGTCGAGGCGCGGGGCATCTCGCCGTAGTCGCCCGATAAACCGCCGTCGCGGCCGG
>DATKCO010000110.1:0-10149 GCA_035513155.1 Gemmatimonadota bacterium
GTCGAAGGCGAGATCCGGGTCGAGGAGAACTGACCGTCACGATCCGGCGATCGCGAACCCCAGGGCGGCCGCGTTCGCCCGGATCCGATCGTCGAAGCTGAGGAGTTCGAGATCGGCGAAGATCGAGCGGCCCAGGATGAGAGTGGCGAGGTGCAGGGCGTCCAGTGACCGCACCGGCTCCTGCGGGAACGGCCGGCGCGCGCGCTCCAGCACCTCGTCTCCCATCCGCAGCAGAGTCCAGTACGACGACGCGCGCGCGAGGTCGCCCCGGACACGGGCCGACTCCGCAGCGGGGACCTGCCCGGACGACTCGACCCGGATCACCGCCCGGTCGCATTCCAGGAGCAGCAGCTCCGAGGACACCACGTTGTCCGCGCCATCGAGCTGCTCGACGACCTCGGTACCTCGAGACTGCCCCAGGAGCCAGGAGACAATCGCGCTGGACTCCACATAGAGGTTCACCGATCCCCGCGGTTCTCGTCGATGAGTCGCTCGGCTGTCCCGTCGGGAACGAGCCGCGGTTGGATTTCGTAGCGATGCGCTCCCCGGGGCGCTCCAGGCGTCGCCAGCCCCTGGCGGATCAGCTCGCGGAGCCGGGGGGGCAGGTTTCGCTGCGCGGCCGCCTCTCCGGGGGGCCCCAGCTCGGCCACGACCTCTCCCCGGTCGGTCACGAGCACCCGCTCCCCCGCGCGGACGAGCCGGAGGTACTCGCTCAAGCGGTTCTTGAGGTCGCGGATCCCGACGGCGCGCATGCCCGGATTGTAGCTACTTGTAGCTACCGGTCAAGACCCCGCGATCACGGCTCCTCGCAGCGGTGCGCGAATGCGAGCGATCCGGGAACGTAGCGCGGGCGCTCCGCCTCGACGTCCCACCAGCAGCCGTGCACGGTGCGCTCGGCGAACGGCTCCTCGCAGCGCGCGCACAGGGTCCAGTTCAGACAGCCGCAGTAGACGGGCACGAGCGTCGGCTCGGGGGCGTCGGGGTCGAGGCACCAGCCGTTCCACTCCCCGCACTCCTCGCAGAGCGCGAGGCCGGTGGGGACCCCGCTGGGGTTGAGCCCGGCGTGGTCGGCCCGCTCCTCGACGGTGGCCACGTGGCCTCCCTTGAGCGGATCGCGACCCGCCGGCGGCTCGTCTTGCGTCGCCCACCGCGCCATCAGCCGCTCGGTCCGCTCCATCATCGACTCCGACGTGGGGATCTTCGCGCACGTCGCGAGCCCGAACGGCCGCACGATCAGCTCGACCGGCAGCGCCCGGCCGGACTGCACGCGGCCGCTGCGCTCCAGCGAGACGCACGAGCCTCCCTCGAGCACGAGCAGCGACCGCAGCCCGTTCCGGCTCGACTGGAGGAACGAGAAGTCGAGCAGCTGGTGGATCGGCGCACGCGGCAGCAGGGTCACGTTGTAGAGCCGGCTCTCGACCTCCGTCGCCAGGTAAGGGGCGTCGTCGAGGTCCGGCACGAAGACACCGATGTTGACGCGGGGATGGCTTCTCGAAACGGTACCCATGGCTCGTCCTTTCGCTCTCGGGTCCGAGACGGCTGAGCGGACGACGGGTGGCGCACGGGCCTGGATCGAAGCGCGCGTCGGGAACGAAAAAGCCCCTCGGGCGAACGAGGGGCTCGGGCCGGGGGCCAGATCCCTCGGCGCAACGACTCGATAACAAACGGAATCTGCGGGGGCGTGACGGGGATGTCAACCGATTCCGGGGCCACGCGATGCGTGGTCGGAGCGGTGCGATCCCTAACCGGCCCAACGCATGCCGAGGGCGGTCAGCGCGGCGACCAGCGCCGGATCGCCCGCCTGGACGACGCGCGGCGCGCCGAATTCGAGCGCGCCGGGTTCCAGCCGGTCGGCGAACAGGACGAGCGCGTGCCATTCGCCGAAGTACGACGACCACCAGCGAAGGCCGGGCGCGCCCGACTCCGCCAGCCGCGCCGCGATCCCCTGCGTGGTCTCGCGCTCGCGCGCGGCCACGTGATCGGGCGCGATCCCGCGCGCGCGCAAGACCCGCGGGTCGCAGAGATCGACCAGAGCGGCGCGGGTCGCGGCCTCGATCCCGACCGGAACGAGCGCGAGCGGAAGGCCGTACTCGCGCAGATGGGACGGCCGGAGCGCGGTCCCGCGGTAGCGGCCGATCTTCTCGCCGATCGCGTGCTCCGGGGACTCCGCCACGTACAAGACCCGCTCGCCCGGCAGGTCGAACCGGCCCGTCCCCCCGCTCTCCGGGACGAACGAGGGCGAGAACTTCTCGCCGGGCCGGGCCGTCCGGCTCCACGGGAACGCGCGCCACGCCTCAGGCGTAGGCGCCGCGCTTCTCCGCCTCGACCGCGCCGATCACCTCGGCCACGTGGCCATCCAGCACGACGTCGATCGGACGGCGGTGTCCGAGCTGGGCGTTGACGCCCGTCAGCCAGTCGGAGATCGCGTCCGGCTCGAGGTAGCCGGTCAGACTCTCGACCACCGTCCCCAGGTTCCGGAGCCGCTCCTCGTTCGCCGCGTCCGCCTGTCCGCCCCCCTTCCAGCGCGCGACCTGGCTCCGGTGGACGCCGATCGCATCGGCCAGCGCCGCGTCGGACGGGAACGGGCGACGGGCCGCCAGGTAGAGGAGCCAGGTGCTGGCCTCCCCGCCGGCGGCCTCCTGGATGAAGTCCGCGACCTCCCGGCGCCGGAGCGCGGCGGTGGATCGGGTCATGCTCTCCTCCTCGTCATGCAACGAATATGTTGCGCGCCGGAGCGTTCATCAAGGGGGTTCTCCGCCGGAGTACGGGCTCCTCCCCGCCGGCCTCGACCCCCTACCGTTCCGCCGGCGGGATCCACCACCGCGCCACCGAGGCGAGCGGCGAGTAGGCGTTTGGTGAGCCGGCGGGCTCCACACCCCTGAGGCGCCGGCTCGCGCCCCACCGCTCGTGGTCGGCGAACAGGAAGAGGTGGGGCTGGTCCTGGTGGAGGATCTCCTGGAGCTCGTCCCACAGCGGCTTCGACTCCGCCCGGTCCAGCGTGGTCAGCGCGCGGCGCAGGAGCGCGTCGACCCGCGGGTTCGAGTAGGCGCCGCCGTTGTAGGACGCGCCGGTCTCGTAGAGCTGGGACGGATCGAAGCGGAGGTAGAGGTCCCACCCCGCGACCAGCGCCTCGAACGTCCCGCCGATCCACTGGTCGACCAGCGTGTTGAACTCGACCTCCCGCGGCCGGGCGTCGACGCCGACCTGGCGGAGCTGGCTCTGGAGCGCGACGAGGACGTCCTTGCGCAGGGTGTTGTCCGTGTTCGTCGTGATCTGGAACCGGAGCGGGGCTCCGTCCTTGTCGAGGACGCCGTCGCCGTCGGTGTCCCGCCATCCCGCTTCGGCGAAGAGCCGCCGCGCCGCGTCCGGATCATAGGGCCAGGGCTCGAGATCCGCGTTCCGCTCCCACTGCCGCGGGGCGGCCGGTCCCGCCGTCATTTCGCCGTACCCCTGGAGCAGGCCGTCGATGATCGCCTGCCGGTCGGTCGCCATCGCGAGCGCGCGGCGCACGCGGACGTCGGCGAGCACCGGGTTCCGCAGGTTCCAGAGGACGAGCGTGAACCCGAGCGACGGGTACGACAGGGGGCGCGCGGACGCGCTCTGCTCGAGGCGGACCATGTCGCTCGGCGGCACGTTCCGGTAGAGGTCGACCCCGCCCCTCAGGAGCTCGGTGACCACCGTGGCCGGCTCCGGGATCACGCGGAAGACGATCCGGTCGAGATACGGGCGCCCCGCCCAGAAGTCCTCGTTCGCCTCGAGCACGACCTGCTCGTTGGCGCTCCAGGACACGAACCGGAACGGGCCGTTCCCCACCGGCGCGCGGTTGAACGCGGCGGTCGGCATCTGGGTGGGCGGCACGTCCTCGAGGAGGTGCTTCGGCATCGGCGTCCAGTAGGCGAAGTCGGCGAGCGGCTCGGCGTGGACGGCGTTGAAGACGAACCGCACCGTGCGGTCGTCGACCCGCTCGGCGCGCTCGACGTACTGGAGCGTCTGGCGCTCCGGATACGCGACCTCGTCGCGCTTCGACATCTCGAACGACCACACCACGTCGTCGACCGTGACCGGGACACCGTCGTGCCAGCGGACCCCGTCGCGCATCCGGAACGTGGCCGAGAGCCCGTCGTCGGCCACCCAGAAGGAGTCCGCGAGGGCGGGAGCGTAGGCGTAATCGCGCGACTCGTCGTAGACGAGCAGGTTCTGGAACAGCACGTGCCCCACGACCTGGTCGCCCAGGGCGGACGTCGTCGCGAGCTCGTTGAAGACGTCGAAGTCGGATCCCGTCGCCACGACCGCGGTGCCACCGTAGGAGGGGGCTTCCTCGGATGGGGAGCGGCTCTCGGGCGAGGGGCCGCTGCAGGCGAGAAACGTCGCCAGGATGGCCGGGAAGACGAGCGCGATGGAGCGTTCAATGGGCAATGTGGTCAATCCTTTCTCGAGGGTGGGGGCACTCTCGGAGCTCCGTCTCGAAATGAATGGGAACTGCGCGGGGGGTCGAGGAGCTCCGCGAGCGCACGGGCCTGCGCCTGGTGCCGCTCTTCCTGGCGGTAGATCGTCGGCGGGGCGACGCGGTCCTGGCACTCCTCCGGCGTGAGGGGACAGCGCTCGCACGTCAGGTTCACGAGAAGCTCGGGCACATCGGGGTCGCCCCAGAAGCGGACCTTCTCGCGGAAGGCGTCGTTCACCAGGAACCCGAACGACACGCACGACTTCATCCCCTCGGTCAGCGCCAGCGGCCGCGCGACCGCAATCACGAAAAACATCGCGTCCTCGTTCAGGAACCGCGACCGCTGCGCGGCGACGAGCGGGTCGCCGGGCCGGCCCGTCCACTGCCGGCTGTCGAGGTCGCCGAGGAGCCGGAGCGCGGGCCAGCGGCGGCAGTAGTGCTCATCGAGCCCGATCCCGTGCGGCACCGGAACGTGCGAGAAGTTGAGCACCTTCGTCAGCCGGAAGTCGTCGCTGCCGGTCGCGTGATGGAACCGGAGGAAGAAGACGTCGGCGAGCCCGAACCGCTCGGGGACGACCTGGGATAGCCGGTAGAAGAACATCTCGGGTGTGGCGTCGAAGCGGCGCATGCAATCGAGGAGCGCCTCGCCGTCCCACCGCTCGCGCGCGAACAGCTCGGAGAGCTCCTCGACCAGCGCCTCCTCGTCGATCAGGATCGCGCCCGCGAAATAGGACGCCTTGAAGTTGTTCAGCACCTGGCCGAAGGAGTCGACGTGGAGCCAAGAGCCGGTCACCGCGCGCTCACGCAGGCCGAGCTCGCGGTAGGCGATCTCGCGCCCGTAGATGAACGCCTTCTGCGACGGCAGGAGCCGCGCGTTCACGAGGAGCCGCGGCGGATCCCCGGGGACGAACACGGAACGGAACCCGTGAAGCTCGGGGTGCCGCGCGAGGCTCTCCTCGTCGACCGCGCAGCCGTGGCGCTCCTCGAGGATCGCGCGCAGCGCGTCGTCGGACGGCTTCTCGCCCTTCGCCCAGCCCTGGGCTGCGCGGAACGCGGCCGCGGCATTCTCCATCTCCTGGAAGTAGTTGTGGCGGAGCTGCTGGTAGGAGCGGAGCGCGGCGAAGAGCATGTGCTCGACCTGGACGCCGTACGTGCGGCCGATTTCGAGGAACGTCTCGAACAGCGCCGCCGACTTACTCGGCGTGTCGGCCACGAGCGCGAACAGGTGCTGCGGCTCGATCCCGAAGAGCTCGAACGGGAACTCGCGCACGAACTCGGAGCCGAGGAAGGCCTTGAGCGGGTCGAGCTCGCCGGCCACCTGGAGCGAGACGAGTTCGTCGTACGGAACGGCGAGGGCCTCCGCGAGCCGGATCAGCTTCTCGGGCTTGGGGTGCTTCCGCCCGTTCTCGATCTCTGACAGGTACGAGACCGAGATGCCCGCGCGCGCGGCCAGGTCCGACAGCGACAGTCCCTTCTCCTGCCGATGCTTCCGAAGCTTGAGCCCGAGGATGAAGCGGAGGTTCTCGGCGCCCAGTCGGACGGGATCGACCCGGGACACTTCGGAGCGGACAGGACCTTTCGCCACGAGCGAAGGATACAGGATTCCGGCGATTTCGTAAAGGAGCGAACTTTCGCTTGCAAAGTATCTTCGCTTATGATACGATCGGTCCCCGATCGAACCGGGAGCCCCGGTCGAGTCAGGAGGAGGGGTCGTGGTCGACGAGTCGGCGGTGGTCGAGGGTCTCATCGAGGTGCGGGAAGAGGCGCGGACCGAGCGCGCCGCGCAGGTCCTGGACGCGGCGGCCCTGGAGCTGGTCGCCCGCCTCCACGCCCGCCTCGAGCCCGAACGGCGGGAGCTTCTGGGCGCCCGCGAGGCGCGCCAGCGCGAGTACGACGCCGGCGCGGTGCCCGAGTACCTCCCCATGAGCGAAGCCTCCGGCGACTGGCGGGTCGCTCCCCTTCCCGCCGATCTCCTGACCCGCCGGGTCGAGGTCACCGGCCCCGTCTCCGATCCCAAGATGGTCATCAACATGCTCTCCCGAACCGAGGGCGGGGACCGCGCCGACGCGGCTATGCTCGACTTCGAGGACTCGATGAAACCCTCGTGGGAGAACGTCGTCCGCGGGATCGAGAACCTGACGCGCGCGGTCGACGGCACGCTCGTGTTCTCGAAGCCCGGCCGCGCGAGCGAGCCCGCGAAGGAGTACCGGCTCGACCGCGACGACATGCCGCTCCTCATGGTGCGGGTCCGCGGGCTCCACCTCGACGAGTCCAACGTGCTGGTCGACGGCGCGCCCGTCTCGGCGGGCCTCTTCGACCTGACGCTCAGCGTCTGGCACACCGCGCGGCGACTCCTGGGGCAGGGCAAGACCCCGAAATACTACGTCCCCAAGTGCGAGCACCGTCTCGAGGCGCGCTGGTGGAACCGGCTCTTCTCGCTGCTCGAGGAAGCGCTCTCGATCCCTGCCGGGACGCTCAAGGCGACGTTCCTGATCGAGACGCTCCCGGCCGCCTTCCAGATGGAGGAGATCCTGTGGGAGATCCGCGGGCGCGCCGCGGGGCTCAACGTCGGGCGCTGGGACAAGATCTTCAGCGACATCAAGGTCCTGCGGGAGCACGGCGATCGCGTGCTCGCCGACCGCGGCAGCATCTCGTTGAACCGTCCGTGGATGCGGGATTACGCCCTGCGGCTGGTCAAGGTCTGCCATCGTCATGGCGCATTCGCGATGGGCGGCATGTCCGCGTTTACACCGGGCGGCACCGCCGAGCGGCGCGAGGAGCAGACCAGGAAGGTCGTCGAGGACAAGGCGTTCGAGGCGTCGATGGGCCACGACGGGTGCTGGGTCTCGCATCCCTACTTCATCGGCCCGGCGATGTCCGCCTTTCCGCGCGACAACCAGCTCGACGTGGTTCCCGACATCGACGACCGCCCTGACCTATTGCCGCGCCCGCAGGGGCCGCGCACGCTGGACGGACTGCGCAAGAATGTGCGGGTAGGGATCGCCTACATGCACGGATGGAACCAGGACATCGGCTGCGTGGCGTGGGACGACCTCATGGAGGATCTCGCCACACTGGAGATCTCCCGCGCGCAGGTGTGGCAGTGGCTGCGGCACGGCATCGCGCTCGACGACGGCACGGTCGTCACACACGAGCTCGTCCGCGCGATCTTCGACGAGGAGGGCGCGCAGATCGGCTTCGCCGACGCGTGCGTGGACGCCGAGGCGATCTTCACCGAGGCGCGGTTTCGTCCCTTTTTGACCTGCCGCTCCGAGCTCGCCGGCACCGACCTCGAAACCCAGCGCGCACGACTGCGCGCGGAAGGAACCAGCGGACTTCAGGCCCCGCTGTAGCAACCCCCAACGGATCCACCAGGAGGCGGCACATGCTCAACTTGAAGAGTGAATCCAACGGAAAGCGCCTGAACCGGTGGTCCGGGATCACCCGCCCGTACACCACGCAGGATGTCTCGCGGCTCCGGAACACGTTCGAGGTCCGCCACTCGATCGCCGAGCGGGGGGCCGCGCGGCTATGGCACCTGCTGAACACCGAGGACTACGTCGCCGCGCTGGGCGCGCTGACCGGAAACCAGGCGATGCAGCAGGTGAAGGCGGGGCTCAAGGCGATCTACCTGAGCGGCTGGCAGGTCGCCGCCGACGCCAACCAGGCCGGTCAGATGTACCCCGACCAGAGCCTCTACCCCTGCGACAGCGTGCCTGACGTCGTGCGGCGGATCAACCGCGCGCTCATGCGCGCCGACCAGATCCACCACGCCGAGGGCGACGACTCCGTCGACTGGATGGTCCCCATCGTGGCCGACGCCGAGGCGGGATTCGGCGGACCGGTCCATGCGTACGAGCTCATGAAGGCGATGATCGAGGCGGGCGCGTCGGGAGTCCACTTCGAGGACCAGCTCGCGTCGGAGAAGAAGTGCGGCCACATGGGCGGCAAGGTGCTCCTCCCGACGAGCCAGTTCGTCCAGACCCTGGTCGCGGCTCGGCTCGCGGCCGACGTCCTCGACGTGCCCACGATCCTGGTCGCGCGAACCGACGCCCAAAGCGCGGGGCTCATGACCAGCGACATCGACGAGCGCGACCATCCGTTCCTGACCGGCGAGCGGACGACCGAAGGGTTTCACCGCTTCCGCGGCGGGCTCGAGGCGGCGATCGCGCGCGGGCTGGCGTACGCGCCGTACGCGGACCTCGTGTGGTGCGAGACCTCGACGCCCGACCTCGGCGAGGCGCGCGAGTTCGCGGAGGCCGTGCGGGACGCGTACCCCGGCAAGCTCTTGGCGTACAATTGCTCCCCATCCTTCAACTGGCGGGCGCGTCTCGACGAGCCGACGATCGCGGGCTTCCAGCGGGAGCTGGGCGCGATGGGGTACGCGTTCCAGTTCGTGACGCTGGCCGGGTTCCACTCCCTGAACTACGGCATGTTCACGCTGGCGTCCGCGTACCGGACGGGCGGCATGCTCGCCTACTCCGAGCTCCAGGAGGCTGAGTTCGCCAGCGAGGCGGTGGGCTACACCGCCACCCGCCACCAGCGCGAGGTCGGCACCGGCTACTTCGACCTCGTGCGCGAGGTGATCTCGTGCGGGACCGCGAGCACGTCCGCGCTGGCGGAGTCGACGGAGGTGGCGCAGTTCGCGTGATTGCTACTTGCAGCCGCTTGACACGACGAACCTCAACAGGGCGTCGACGAAATCGTAGTGCTCCGCAATCTCGCGGGTTTTCTCCCACCCCGTGCCGATCAGGATTTCGTCTTTCAGCACGACTGGGGCCAGGTAGTCCCAAGCCTCCCCCCCTCCGGCTGGTTTGCTGACGAGGTAGTACCAGATCTCGATCTGACCATCCCCGGGAAGCGGATGGGTGACCGTTCGATGGGGCTGTGGGATGACGTAGGTTCGATCCTCACGGGCCCCCAGATTCGGAGGCTCGTGGGTCATCAAGTAGACGATCTGTTCCTTTGTCATGCCTTCCGTGAGCCGCGAGATTCGTGATCGATTGCGATTACCGATGACCATGAAGTGTCTTCCCACATCATCTAGAAAATCCCACCCAATTCCCAGGACGACGTCATCCTGGAAAACAATGGGCGACAGGTATTCGCGTTCAGATTGATCGTAAGGACGCTGCATTAGGTAGTACCAGATATTGATGGCGGCCCCGGTCGAGTCATGCGACGCCACGCAGCGCCAGGGCTGAGGAGCCATCCCGCTCTGCGTTCCCATGACCTCGACGACCTCTGCACGCGTCATGCCTGGGCGCAGGCGAGGAAAATCATCTCTGTTCCGGTTGGCCAGGCGGCCCATCGCTATCCCGCAACCAATCAGATACGGGAGAAGCAGGACCGCGACGGACAGACGCGCCAGCGACGGATAGTGCATCTCATCGGTGATGCCCACGATGGATACGGTATCCCATTCTGGCCGTCAATTCCAGGCAGGCCAAGGCCAGGGCCGACTCGAGCTCTTCCGGAACTGCAGTCACGCGCGACTCCAGGAACTACGTCTCCATCGTGCCCTTGCCCTTCACCTCGCCGCCGACGTGCTCGACGTACCCACGATCCTCATCGCCCGCACCGACGCCCACAGCGCGGGGCTCATCACCAGCGACGTCGACGAGCGCGACCATCCGTTCCTGACCGGGCAGCGGACGAGCGAGGGGTTCTACCGCTTCCGCGGCGGACAGGAGGCGGCGATCGCG
>DATKCO010000111.1:0-20393 GCA_035513155.1 Gemmatimonadota bacterium
GTGAACACGTAGCGGTCCGTGCGGGCGGGACTCTCCGCGCGCGCCGGAGACTTGGCGGGGGCGGTCTTCACCATTCGACCTCCGAGTTCTCTCCCAGGTTGACGGTCCGGACCCGGCCGCGGACCCGGACATCCGGGCCCAGGATCGAGCCTTCTAGCACGGCGTTCTCGACGTGGGCGCCATCCGCCAGGACGGAGTCACGCACGATCGCGTTCCGGATCGTGGCTCCCTCTCCCAGCGACACGTACGGCCCGACGACCGAGCCTTCGATCACGCAGCTCCCGTCGACGTGGACTGGCGGGATCAGCACGCTCCGCTCGGCGCTCCCCGGAGGGACCTCGCGGGGCCGCATGTCGAGCAGCGCCCGGTTCGTCGACAGCAGGGTCTCCGGCTTCCCGCAATCGTACCACCCACCGATCTCGTAAGGCACGAACCGTTCGCCGGCGTCGATCATCCGCTGGAGCGCGTCGGTGAGCTGGTACTCGCCGCGGGTCCGCGAGTCGTCCTCGACCAGGCCCTCGATCGCGGCCCGCAGGAGCTCCCCGTCCCGCACGTAGTAGAGACCGACCAGCGCCAGGTTGCCCTTCGGCTCCGTGGGCTTCTCCACCAGCCTCGCGATACGGTCGCCGGACGGGTCGAGCTCCACGATCCCGAAGCGCTCGGGATCCGGCACCGGCCGCACGCCGAGGACGTGATCGTCGCGCGAAACGACCTCCGCGTAATCGACGTCGAACACCGTGTCCCCCAGCACGACCAGCACGTCGTCGTGGTCGCCGGGCTCGAGCCCCAGGAGGACGGCGTGACCGAGTCCCTCCTGACGCTCCTGCCAGACGATGCGGACCGGCAGGTCGGGAAAGGCCCGACGCGCGTACTCCTCCACCGTGTCGCCGCGGTAGCCGACGACCAGCCGCACCTCGTCGGGGCGCAGGGCCGCGACGTCGGCCAGGATGTGCCCGATGATCGGCCGGCCCGCGACCGGCAGCATGACCTTGGGCAGCGTGTGGGTGTGGGGCCGGAGCCGGGTCCCCTGCCCGGCGGCGGGGATGACGATCTTCAACGTGCGATCTCTGCCTTCAGCTGGTCGATGGACGGCACGGGGGTGGGGTCTCTCCCGGTGATGATGGAAACGAGGAAGCTAGCGCAGTCCCCCAGGCAGCACAACAGAAGCATCGACTCCAGCGGCGACTCCCCGCCGGCCTCGACGCGGTGCTCGACGCCGACCTTCCCGGAGTAGGACCGGCGGGCCCACGTCATCCGCCGCGCGACCCCCGGATCGTCCCAAGGGGTCTCCAGGAAGACGAGCGCCAACCGCTCCAGCGCGGGATGGGCCCCGTCGAACCCCACGATCTCGTTGTGCCCGTGCTCGGGGAACGCCCCCGTCCAGGCCGGGATCTTCCCGTTCTCGTTGAGCTGGGTCTTCCAGCGTGCGGCCGCGGCGATCGAAACGGGGTGGCCGCCGTAGACGATCGGCAACCGGTCGGCGCAGGAGGCCGCGATGCCGACGGCCGGGTTCCGCTCGTCCCAGGCGAGCCATTCGGTGGCCGCGCCGTCGAGGGCGGCCGCGGCCCGCTCGAGTTCGCCCGCGAGCGTCCCCGCGTCCACCGCCGGGTCTAGAGCCGCTACGACGAGCGCGCACGCCGCCAGCGATTCGGGCAGCGCCGCCCGCGGCGGGATCCCCGTCGGCAGATCGAGGACCGGGTCGCCGAGCTCGCGGGCCACCGCGCCCAGCGCTCCGCCGGTGGTAATGGCGACACCGCGAGCCCCTCGACCGCGCGCGGTCCGATAGGCGCTCAGCGTCTCCTGGGTGCCTCCCGAGTAGGAGGAGCCGATCACGAACGCCCGCTCGTCGATCCAGACAGGTGGCTCCCCCGACCGGACCGTCAGGACCGGCACGGTCCCGCGGGAGACGAACGCGGCGGCGACCAGGTCGCCGGCGATGGCCGAGCCGCCCATGCCGAGGATCACGATCGCCTCCGGTGTCGTCTCCGAGCGCTCGAGCGCGGTCGCGAACGCCAGCGAGGGCGGGATCGCGGCCCGGAGCCGCTCGCCGAACGCGCTCACGTGCCCGCGCATGTCCGACCGGTCGAGCTGCTCCTCGCGCTGGCGCCAGAGGGCCAGCTCGGTGGCCGTCGGGGAGGCCGGGGGCCGCGGCTCTCTCACGCCGGCCTCACCGGGTCGCCGCGTGGTGGAAGCGCTCCGCGAAGCGGTCGTCGATGATCGCCTTGACCGCCTCGGAGTCGCGCTGCCGGAGCGCCTCGGCCGCGGTCGCGCGCGCTTCCTCCACGCTCACCCGCCCGAGGATCTGCTTGATGCGCGGGATCCGCGCGGGCACCATGCTGAAGCTCCGGACGCCCAGGCCCAGCAGGAGCACGGCCGCGCGGGAGTTCGATCCCATCTCGCCGCAGATGGTGATCGGCTTCCCGGCCGCGCTCGCGGCGTCCACGACCTCCCGGATCAGCCGCAGGACCGAGGGATGGAACGGCTGATAGAGATGGGCGATGCGTCGATTTCCGCGGTCCACCGCGAGCGTGTACTGAATCAGGTCGTTGGTCCCGAGCGACAGGAAGTCGAAGCGTTCGGCGAGCCGCTCCGCCATGAGCGCCGCGGCCGGCGTCTCGACGAGGGCGCCGACAGGGCAGGAGCCGGCATGGGGGACACCCGCCGCTGCGAGCTCCTCGCGGGCCTCGTCGATCAGCTCCAGTACCGCATCGACCTCCCCGAGCGTCGTGAGCATCGGGATCAGGATCGCGACCGGCCCCTCCGCTCCGGCGCGCAGGATCGCCCGCAGCTGCGCCCGGAACACCTCCGGGCGGTCCAAGCAGTACCGGATCGCGCGCCAGCCGAGAAACGGGTTCTCCTCCTGTTCCATGCCGGCCAGCAGCTTGTCGCCTCCCAGGTCGAGGGTGCGCACGGTGACCGGCCGGCCCTCCATGCGCTCGACGAGTCCCCGATAGACCGCGTACTGGTCCTCCTCGGGGATGTCGCCCCCGCCCTGCAGGAACAGGTACTCGGTCCGGTACAGGCCGATCCCCTCGCAGCCGAAGGCCAGCGCCGCGTCCACCTCGCGATTGAACTCGATGTTGGCCAGGAACGACAGCGAGGTCCCGTCCGTCGTGCGGCCCAGGACGCCAGCCAGGCTCACCCACTCCGCCCGCTTGCGCTCGATCTTCGCCTTGAACCGCTCGTACTCGGCCAGCGTGTCGGGCGACGGGTGCTGGATCAGGAGCCCCTCGCGTCCGTCGAGCACGATCGACTCGCCGTGCGACAGATGCTGAAGGACGGCCCCCAGGTCGACCACGGCGGGGATCTCGAGCGCGCGCGCCAGGATCGCGGTGTGGCTGGTGGCCGCTCCCACCTCGGTCGCGAAGCCCAGGATCCGGTCCCGGTCGAGCTCGGCGGTCAGCGTTGCCGGCAGGTCGTGCGCGATCAGGATCGCGTTCTGGAGCAGATCCCCCACCGCCGGCTCGCGCTGGCCGAGCAGCGTACGGACCACCCGGTGCTCGACGTCCCGGATGTCGCGCACGCGCTCCCGGAGGTAGGCGTTCCCGCTGCGCTCGATCCGCTCGACGACTTCGACCACCTGAGAGGAGAAGGCGTGCTCGGCGTTCACCCTGTCCTCCCGGATCCGCCGGCACGCGTCCTCGATGAGGGCCTGGTCCTCCAGGATCAGCAGATGGGAGTCGAAGATCTCCGCCTCATCGCCCTTGTCGGCCTGCTCGAGCGCGACCTTGACGCGCCCGATGTCCGCCCGGGTGGCCCCGAGGGCCTCCTCGAAGCGCCGGACCTCGGCCTCGACCTCGGCCGCCGGGATCTCGCGCCGCGGCACGCGCAGGGTGTCGGGGGTGATCAGATAGGCGCGGCCGTACGCGACCCCCGGAGAGACGCCCTGGCCGTGGTGGTAGACCTCCGGGGGCCGCGGGTCACTCATCCGCGGTGTCCCCGGCGCGCACCGGCCGCCCGTCGTCGTCCTCGTCGAAGCCCCGATCGATCAGCGCGGCCAGCTCCTCGACCGCCCTCTCGGCGTCCTCCCCTTCGGCCCGGATCTCGATCCGGGCTCCCTCCTCCGCCGCCAGCATCATCACACCCATGATGCTCTTTCCGTTGACTTCCATGGAGCCGCGGATGACGAAGATGTCGGCGGAGAAGCGGGCTGCCAGGCGGACGAAGTGCGCCGCTGGCCGGGCATGGAGACCCAGCTTGTTGCGGATCTGGACCGATGCGCGGCAGCTCGCGGACATCACGGCCAGGCTCCTTGGGACAAGTAATGAATTGCGCCGAGGAGGACCACGACGCCGAGGAACGCCAGGGCGGGCGACAGCAGTCGTCCCCGTGGCCCGACGCGGGTACCGGCCAGCCAGAGCAGGGCGACCGAGAGAAAGAATATCGCTCCACCCTGCCACTCGCCACCGCCTACCACGGACCACGCCGCTCCGGCGCCGAGCGCGACGCCGGCCGCGAACGAGCCTCCGAGACGCGCCGCCCGGCGGGCGCTGGCCCAGAACGGGTCCTGGAGGACCCGCGCCACCCCCGCGCCCGCGGCGAACCCCGCGCGCACGCCGGCCACGCGCACCCCCTGGGCGAGGCCGTTCCACGCCACCAGGTAGACGATCGCGGGCCACACGCTCGCGGTCGCCAGCGCGGCCAGCGCCGCGGCAAGCCCGAGCGCGGGCCGCCACGCGGCCCAGAACAGGTCGTCCCCGATCGCGCCCAGGCTCCCCCGCAGGGCGCGCAGGAGTCGCGTCAGGCGCTGTTCGGCGCCGGCCGCGCCACGCGCGATCTCCTCCTCCATCCGGAGCGCCACCCCCATCGCCTGTGTCGCCATGTAGGGATTGGTGTTGAACGACTCGAGGTGGCTGTGGAGACGCTCGGCGCGCTCCGCGGGGTCGGGGCGGATCCGCTCGAGGCCCGGCAGGATCGCCCATGCGAACCCGACCGCCTGCAGCGAGTCGTAGTTCCAGACCGCCTGCAGGAGCGTCGAGCGGAGCGCGACCTGGCGCCGCTCGCGCCGGAGCCGCCGCGACAGGTCGGCATCGCGCTTCACGCCGCCCAGCCCCAAGTAACGAGGGCGACCCCCGCGAGGGCGCCGATCCCGAGCGTCGCGGCCCGCCACCGTCCCAGCCCCAGCACCCGCGCGCCGCCCACGGCGGCCATCGCGGTGGCGGCTATCCGGAGATCGCCGACGTCCAGCGGCCCGGCCCACGGGGTGCCGGCCAGGAGCCACCCACCCGCCAGGACGACCAGCAATCCCACCGCCGTCTGCGCCGCGCCGAGCGCGGCGGCGCGCGCGAGCGCGATCGCGATCCCCCGCCCCGGGGCGGCCAGCGATCCTTCCGCGACGCGGGTCCGCACGGCCGCCGCCGTACGGGCGTTCCAGCGCCGCTGGACGCGCCCCACCGCGTCTCCCCCCCAGCCCGCGACTACGGCGACCGCGACCGCCCAGGCCGCCGGGTAGGCGCCTCCGTGGATGCCCGTGAGGGCGGCGGTCGTCCCCAGCAGCCCCGCCAGGGCGGCATCCGGGTAGCGCGCCGCTCCCATCGGCTGGACAGCGAGCTGCATCGCCTCGATCGTGGCTCCCCAGAGCACCCCGTCCGCGGGGTTGTTCAGGATCCATCCGACGATCGGGCCGGTGACGATCGGGCGCGAGACCATCGACTGGACCGTGGGCCACTGATCGAGAAAGACGACCGCCCCCAGCACGACCAGGAGCCCCGCCTCGAGGAGGCTCAACCGCGCTCCCGCTCGATCAGCCGCACCGCGGGCGCGGTCGGCACGTCGCGCGCGACCACCCGCACGCCCGCCCGCTCCATCTCGTCGATGAGCCGCTGCTCCTCCGGTCCCAGGCTGACGTAGGGCAGCACCCGCTTCCTCCCCTCGCCGCGATGGATTGCGCCGACGTTGATCTCTCCGACGACGAGCCCGTCCTTCGCGAGCCTCGCCATGGTCGACAGGCTCGCGGTCAGCACGAAGGCGGGCTCGTCGGACGCCTCCACGGCCGGCAGGCGCGAGACCGCCTCCGCCACGCTCCAGAAGTCGGCGCGGATGTCCACGGGCAGACCTGTGCGGTAGATCGACTGCTCGAGCTCGTCGGCGGCCAGCTCGTCGTCCACCACGATGATCCGGCGCGGCGAAAGCCGGCGGGCCCATCCGACGACGACCTGTCCGTGGATCAGGCGCTCGTCGACGCGGTACAGGACGACGCTCACGGGCGAGCGCCGAGGGCCTTCCGGCTCTTCTCCACCGTCGCCGTCACGAACTCCTCGGGGGACTCCACCTGCAGGAAGACGAACTCGACCAGGAGCGGCAGGTTGACGCCGAAGAAGACCCCCCGCACCCGGCCGTCGGCCAGCAGCCGCCGGCAGACCTGCCCGCAGGAGCCCCCGTCCATGTCGCTCAGCAGGTAGGCGTCCCGCCCCGCGCCGCGCTCCTCCAGGATCCCGGCGATCTCCTCGTACAGCTCGTCGCCGTCCAGACCGTGGTTCGACACCGCCCACAGGTTCTCCTGCTCCCCGGCCACGCGCGCCAGCGCCGCCAGCAGCCCTTCCGCGAGGCGGCTGTGGGCCACCACGACCCCGCACCGTTCGCTCACTCGTAATCCTCTTCCAGGTAGGTCTCGGTCTCCGCCTTGGTCCGCATCCGCTCGATCAGGCGGGCGTTGAACTGCTCCGCCGTGTGGCCGCCGGCGAACTTGTGGAGATGGTTCATCGCCACGACTTCGGCGATGACCGTGATGTTCTTGCCGGGATTGAGCGGGACGCGGACGAACGGGATCTCCACGTCCAGGATCTGCGTGCGCTCCTCCTCGAGCCCCACCCGCTCGACCGGCGTGCTCTCGTCCCAATCCTCCAGCCGGACCACGACCTCGATCCGCTTCTGGAGCCGCACCGCGCGGATGCCGAACAGCGACTGGATGTCGATGATCCCCACGCCGCGGATCTCCATGTGGAACCCGAGCACGGAGTTCCCACGCCCGATCAGGATGCCCCCCGAGCGACGGGTGACATGGACCTGATCGTCGGCGACGAGGCGATGGCCGCGCTCCACCAGGTCGAGCACGCACTCCGACTTGCCGATCCCGCTTCGTCCCATGAACAAGAGCCCGACCCCGTACACGTCCGCCAGCGACCCGTGCAGGAAGGTCGACGGCGCGAACTGCGCCTCCAGGAACGCCTTGATCGAACCGTAGAACTCGCCGGTCTTCAGGCGCGTCGCGACGATCGGGATGCCGCGCGCGTTGGCCGTATCGACCAGGCCCGCCGGAGGATCGAGGCTCTTGGTGATGAACACGACCGGGATTTCGAAGGAGAGGAACCGCTCGACGGCCTCGCGGCTCGCCTCGGGGCTGAGGGAGCGCAGGTAGGACAGCTCCGTCTCCCCGAGCACCTGCGAGCGGGTGTGGGTGAAACGCTCCGTGAACCCCGCCAGCACGAGTCCGGGCGAGCCGACCTCGGCGCTCGAGATCTCCCGCTCGGTGGTGGACTCCCGGGTCAGAAGCGCGAGCCCGAGGACGTCGGCCTTGCGGGCCAGCAGCTTGGCGACCGTCAGCGCCATGGAGGGGAGTCTAACGCTCCTCGACCTCGAACGTCTCGGCCTCCACGACGCTGACGGACTCGGCCCCGTCGCGCCGCGCGATCTTGACCACCCCGTCCCGCGTATCGACGAACACGAGAATGTCCTCGTCGCTGGCCGACAAGCGAGTGATGGCCTCCTGGCTCGAGATGCGGTCCCATTCGATCGGCGCCACCGCCGGATCCAGCGAGGCTTGACGGTCCGGGCGGGCCGCCGCCCCGTAGATCCGCTCGCGCTCGATCTTCGTCAGCTGCCGACGTGTCAGCTTCTCCTTGTGGCGTTTGAGCTGGCGCTTGAGCTTGCCGATCGTCGAATCGATCGCGGTCCGCAGATCGCCCGCTTCGGAGCTCGCGTAGTGGGTGTCGTTGGAGGTGTGGATCCGGACCTCGGCGATGCTCCGGTGGCCTTCCTGATCGAGGACGATGTCCGCCTCGACGAGTCGCTCGAAGTACTTCGACAGGCCGTCGACCTCCTGGCGCACGTAGACCTTCATGGCGTCGGGAGCTTCACCGTGCCGGATGCTCAGCGTGATCTCCATGGACTGTGACTCCTCAATGGAGGGAGGAAGGTCTATTTCACGCGCTTGCGATAGCGGGAAGAGAGGATCCCGAGCTGATCGCGATACTTCTGTACCGTCCGACGTGCGATCTGGATCCCCTCGTCCTTGAGCGCTTCCACGATCTGCTGATCGGTCAGGGGGTCCTGCGGGTCCTCCTTGGCGATGAGCTCCTCGATCCGCGCCTTGACGCCGCGCGCCGAGACGTCCTCGCCCTCTTCGGTGCTGAGACCGCTGGAGAAGAAGAACTTCAATCGGAAGACGCCCCGGGGGGTCTGGACGAACTTCTCGTTGGTGACGCGGCTGACCGTCGACTCGTGCATCCCGATCTCGTCGGCCACCTCCTTGAGCGTCAGCGGCCGCAGGTAGTGGATGCCCTTCTCGAAGAATTCCCGCTGGCGCTCGAGGATGACGTGCATCGTCTTGATCATCGTCTGGCGACGCTGCTCGATCGCCTGGATGATCCAGTTCGCGCCGTTCAGCTTCGCTTGGGCGAACTCTTTCGCCTTCCCCTTGAACTCCCCGTTCTGCGCGAGCTGCTGGTAGGTGCGGCTGATCCGGAGCCGGGGGAGGTCTCCGTCGTTGAGCGCGATCAGGTACTCCCCGTCCACCTCCTGGACGATGATGTCGGGGGTCACGTAGTCGCTGTCGTCCGCGGCGTACTTCCGGCCGGGCTTGGGGTCGAAGCCGGCAACCACGTCGGCGGCTTCCTGGGCATCGTGCGGGCTGATGCCGAGCGCCCGGGCGATCTCGTGGTACTTGTGAGTCGAGAGCTCCTCGAAATGCCGCTCCACGATCCGGTAGGGCAGGGTGTCGCGTCCCAGGGCGTCCTCGATCTGCAGGAGCAGGCACTCCCGCAGGTCGCGCGCGCCGACGCCGGAGGGATCCATCCGCTGGATCCGCTCCAGCACGCGCTCCACCTGCTCGACCGTGACCTCGATCGTGGAGGCGATCTCCTCGACCGAGCACGTCAGGTAGCCCTCCTCGTCGATGTTGCCGATGATCTCCTCGCCCACTCGGGCGTCACCGTCCTGGTTGCCGTTGTTCTGATAGAGCTGGGTCAGGAGGTGGTCCCAGAGGTCGATCGTCGTCTCGCCCACCCGCTCCACGACGTCGTCCGGACGCTCGCGGGTCGGTCCGGTACGGTAGCCGGAGTCGAAGCCGTCGAGCAGGATCTCCTCCCAATCGACCTCCTCTTCCTCCTCGACCCGCTCCTCCGACTCCGCCTGTTCGGCGAACTCCTCTTCCTGCTCGCTCATCTCGAGGAACGGGTTCTGCACGAGCTCCTGCTTGAGGTGCTGCTCCAGCTCGAGCAGCGGCAGGTACAGGAGATCCATCGCCTGGTACAGGCGCGGATTCATCCGCATCTCCTGACGCTGTGTGATCTGGAGCTGCTGTCGTAGCGCCATGCAGGAACCCGTCGTGGGGAGGCGAGTGGACACCCTGGTCGCGTAGGCGGGTTCTACCGCCGCACGAATCATGCCATGCTCTCTCCAACCTAAGGCAGCCGGTGTCGGTTTTCAACAGTCCCGGCGGGAGGGGGTCCGACCGTCGATCCGCCGACGCTAGAGGCGGAAGTCCTCGCCCAGATAGAGGCGCCGCGCGTCGGGGTCCGCGATCAGCTCCTCGGCATCGCCCGATTTCAGGATCCGCCCGTCGTACAGCAGGTAAGCGCGGTCGGTGATCTCGAGGGTCTCGCGGACGTTGTGGTCGGTGATCAGGATGCCGAGGCCGCGGTCCCGGAGGCTGGCGACGATCGATTGCAGGTCGTCCACCGCGATCGGGTCCACGCCGGCGAAGGGCTCGTCCAGGAGCATGTAGCGAGGCTGGGTGACGAGGGCGCGCGTGATCTCGAGCCGCCGCCGCTCGCCGCCCGAGAGGGAGTAGGCCTTGTTCTTCCGCACCCGTCGGAGGCCGAGCTCGTCGAGCAGCGTCTCCAGCCGCTCCTTCCGCTGCTTCCGCCGCAGGCCGGTCGTCTCGAGAATCGCCATGATGTTGTCCTCGACGGTCAGCTTGCGGAACACCGACGGCTCCTGGGAGAGGTAGCCGATTCCCATCCGCGCCCGCTTGTACATCGCCTTGTGGGTGATCTCCTCGCCGTCGAGGAAGATCCGCCCGCGCGAGTGCTTGATGAGGCCGACGATCATGTAGAACGTAGTCGTCTTCCCCGCCCCGTTCGGCCCCAGGAGGCCGACGACTTCCCCCGGGTGGACCTCGAGCGAGACATCGTCGACGACTCGGCGCTTGCCGTACCGTTTGACCAGGTGCTCGGCGCGGAGCAGCGAGTCGGCGCGGATCCGTACGTCGGGCACGAGTCCCTCGGAGTCGTGCGCGGCCGGACCGGCGGTGCTCGGGGCTCCGGTCGCTTCGTTCATCGTCCTCCCCGGCCACGGCGGGCCGACCTCGGGTCGCGAACGCGGCTGGCTTCCGCTCCCGCCAGCAGCGAGAGATCGGGCGGCAGCGGGATCGGCTCGCTCGGCCGGCGCTCGGGCCCGCCGATCCGGACTTCCTCGCTCCGGTACACACCGCGGTGTCCGCCGCTCGCCACCACGCGGCTCAGCGTGTCGCCCTCGAAGTTCAGCTCGAGCCGTTCACCCAGCAAATAGTTGATGCTCCAGGTCTCGATCGGGCCGGGCGGGGATTCGAGTGCGTAGTTGAGGCTCCGCGCGCGACCCTGCGCGACCAGCCAGTCGATCCGGCCTTCGGCGAACTCGACGTTCAGGCTGTCCCCCTCGAGGAACGACTGCTCGGCCACGTGGTTGAACGCGGCCGGCACCGCCGCCGGTATCGAGTCCTTCTTGTCCACCGCCCTCGCCTCACCTAGCGCGATCAGGGCGTCGAGCCGATTGTCGTCGAGGAGCACGTCGATCCGCTCCGCGGTGAGGTAGGTCTCGAGCGTCTCCACCCGTGGCTCCTTGCGCAGCGCTACCCGATTGTCGCGCTCGTCGTAATGGAGGCTGTCCCCCACGGCCGTGAGATCGGTCCGCTCGATGAGCACGCGGCCCATCCCGTCCATCCGGGTCCCGGTCGTATCGCTCTCGAAGACCATCATGTCGGCGTACACGTGGAAGGGGTCCTCCTGCCGGGTCGTGTCCTGCGGGAGTACGATCCCGTGCGGTCGCGGGCGAGCGGTAACCCGGCCCAGGTCGCGCTGATACAGCACCGTATCGGCGGCCACCTGGGAGCCGCTGCGGCGGTCGATGACCTGGACGCTCCCGGTGGCGAGCGCCTGGTTGGAGACCTCGTAGTAGAGGAGCCGGTCGGCGAAGATCTCAGTGGTCTCGTCCCAGAAGTGGACGTTGACTTCGAAGTCGGCCACCTGGCTCTGCCGGTAGATCGTGGCCCGCTCGCTGCGCATCTGGATCGGCCCGCGGTGGGCGCGCACGGCGCCCTCGAGGAAGTAAGTGAGGGAGTCCCCCTCGACGACGCGGCGAAGCAGGCTGGCGTGATCGATGACCACCGGCTGGTCGGCCGGCTGGGCGCGCGCGGCCCACGGACCCGTGACCCCGAGGGCAACGGCGAAGATCACGGCGCGCCCGGGGTTAGGGAGTCGCGGCACCGGTCGTGTCCGCCTCCTCCGCCTCACGCCGCGGGGTCTCACCCAGCGCCGGCTCCGACCTCAGCACGGCGGAACCGCCGCGGATCCGGATGTTCGTCAGCGCGGGATCGCTCTCCACGCCCTGCCCCCGGATCACGTTCCCCTGCTGGTTGATCTCGGTGGGCTTGTCGCTCGTGACCAGGTTCCGCCGCGGGTCGTAGTGCAGCTCCTCGGTGCGGATCATCGAGCCGGAGCCGCGGACGACCACGTTGCCGCGCGCGATCATGTCCTCGCTGCGCTGGCTCATCTCCCCCTCCAGGGCGGTCAGCATGGACTGGAACTCGCCCGAGTCGTTGAAGAAGCTGACCTCGATGGTGTCCCCGTACACCTTACCGGCCTGGTTGTAGAAGTACAGCTGCTCCGCCACGAGCACGGCCTTCTTCACGCCCTGCGCCGTTAGGACGTGCTCTCCGTTCTCGACGACCTGGTCCGGCTGCCCGATCCCAGGCCGGCCGGCGGGAAGCTCCGCCGTCCCCGTGCGCGCGGGCGCGCCGTCGTCGCAGCCGCCGAGCGCGACCACCGCAGCCAGCGCCAGGAGTCGTGAGGATCGTCCCACTCAGACCACCCCCGCCCGCATGCAGTCGTGAAGGTGGACGATCCCTTCCAGGCGGCCGTCCGGGTCGACGACCGGTAGCGCCACGATCCCGTGGTTCTCCATCTGGTTGATCGCCGTGGCGGCCAGGGTGGCGGCGGCGATCGTCTTCGGATCCTTCGTCATCACCTTGCGCACCGGGATCTGGAACACCTGCTCGGTCTCCTCCATGAGCCGCATGAGATCCCCGTTCGTCACCACCCCGACCACCCTGCGCTCCTCGTCGACGATCGGCACGGTGCCGCGCTTGTGCGCCATCTCGACGATCGCCTCCCGCATCGTCGCCCCGACCGGGACCGACGGCACGTCATCGCCCGTGACCATGACGTCGGCCACGGTCAGCAGAAGTCGCTTCCCCAGGCTCCCGCCCGGATGGAACACCGCGAAGTCCTCGGGCTGGAAGTCGCGCCGGGTCAGGAGCGCCATCGCCAGCGCGTCGCCCATCGCGAGCATGGCGGCCGACGACGCGGTCGGGGTGAGGTCGTGGGGGCACGCCTCCCCGGCGATCGAGCAGTCCAGCACGACGTCGGCGTGGCGCGCGAGCGTCGAGCCGGGCGCGCCGACGAGCGCCACGACCGGGAGATCGAAGCGCTTGAACATGCCGAGTAGCTGGAGGAGCTCCCCGGTCTCCCCACTCTTCGAGAGCGCGATCACGACATCGCCCTTGATCGCCAGCCCCGCGTCCCCGTGGACCCCTTCAGCCGGGTGGAGGTAGACGGACGGGGTTCCGGTGGAGGTGAGGGTGGCCGCGATCTTCCGGCCCACCAGCCCGCTCTTCCCCATCCCCGTTACGATCGCCCTGCCGCGACACGCGAACAGGCGGTCAACCGCCTCCACGAACGCGGGACCGATGCGCGCTTCCAGGGCGCGGATCGACTCCGCCTCGACGATCAGGGTCTGCCGCGCCCGCGCCAGCCAGTCCGGCGGCCCCCCGCTCACCGGGAAAGCTCCTCGGGCGAGCCGCCGGAGATGCGCTCCCGATAGGCCGCGAAGGCCTCCTCCAGCCGTCCAGCGCCTTCCAGCAGCCACTCGATCGCCTCGCGCACGGCGCCCGCGCCGCCGCCGGCCGCCGTCACATGGGTGGCCTGGGCGCGCACGTGGGGGTCGGCGTTGGCCGGCGCCACGCTGATCCCCACCGCCTCGAAGACCGGCAGGTCGATGTGATCGTCTCCCATGTACAGAATCTGCTCGAGCTCGAGTCCCTTCTCGTCCGCCCACGCACTCACCTGCGCGACTTTGTCGCGGACTCCCTGATACACCTCCTGGATCCCCAGTTCCTCCGCGCGGATCGTGGTCGCGCCCGACTCCCGCCCGCTGACGAGCGCCAGCTCGTATCCCAGCATCCGGCACCAGAGGATCCCCGTTCCGTCCTGGACCGAGAACCGCTTCGACTCGTGACCGAAGGAGGAGATCGAGACCGTCCCATCGGTCAACACTCCGTCGACGTCGAAGACGAGTCCCCGAACGCGCTCCCGGGCGCTCACGCCTCCGCCCCCGGGCGGGTCCGTGCCGCGTGCAGCTCCCGCAGGGTGCGGAGCAGGGGCTCGAGCCGATCGAGGGGCCACTGGCTGGCGGCGTCGCAGAGGGCGGTCGCCGGGTCGGGGTGGGTCTCCAGGAAGACCCCGTCGACCCCCGCGGCCACGGCCGCGCGCGCCAGCAGCGAGACGAACTCCCGCTCGCCTCCGGAGACTCCGTCCCCCGCCGACGGGAGCTGGACGGCATGGGTGGCGTCGAAGACGACCGGGAACCCGAGAGCGCGCAGGCGTCCGAGGGAGCGCATGTCGACCACGAGGTCGTGGTAGCCGAACGTGGTTCCCCGCTCGGTCACGATCACCTTCTGGTTCCCCGCCGCCGTCACCTTCTCGATCGCCAGGGCCATGTCGTCGGGAGCCAGGAACTGTCCCTTCTTGAGGTTCACGATCCGACCCGTCTCCGCCGCCGCGCGAATGAGGAACGTCTGGCGCGAGAGGAAGGCCGGGATCTGCAGCACGTCGACGACGTCGGCCGCGCGACCCACCTCCTCGACCGCGTGGACGTCGGTCAGGACCGGCAGCCCGGTCTGGCGCTTGACCTCGGCCAGGATCTCGAGGCCCGCTTCGATGCCGGGCCCGACGTAGGCGTCCGCGGAGCTCCGGTTCGCCTTCAGGTAGGAGGACTTGTAGATCAGCGGAAGGCCGAGCCTCCCGGCGACGTTGCGGAGCTCTATGGCGGTCTCGATCGCGAGCTCGGGGCTCTCGAGCACGTCCGGTCCGGCGATCGCGAAGAGCGCGCCGTCTCCCAGGACGTGCGGACCGCAGGGAACCGGATGGCGCGCTTTCTGCGCGGCCGGGGTCAAGTCGCCACTTCTTCTTCTTCCCGGGCGACCGACTCCTGGCGGTTCGGTCCCTCGGCCGCGTGGCGCTCCCGGTGCTCGGCGGCCGCGCGCACGAAGTCGCGGAACAGCGGATGGGGGCGCGTGGGCCGGGACTTCACGTCCGGATGGAACTGGCACCCGATGAACCACGGATGATCGGGGACCTCGATCATCTCGACGAGCCGATCGTCCGGCGAGGTCCCGCTGAACACCAGGCCGTGCTCCGCCAGGATGCCGCGGAAGGCGTTGTTCACCTCGTAGCGATGCCGGTGCCGCTCCGAGACGAGATCGGTGCCGTAGATCCGGCGCGCGAGCGTGTCCTCGTGAAGCTGGCAGGGATACGCGCCGAGACGCATGGTGCCGCCCTTGTCGGCCGTCCTCAGGCCGCCTTCGCGGCGGAACACCTCGCGTGCCCACTGATCCTCGACGTGCTCCTGATCGGGCATGAGCGAGATGACGGGGTTCTCGGCGTCGGGATCGAACTCCGTCGACGTGGCGTCCTCGATCCCGCAGACGTGGCGCGCGAACTCGATCGTGGCCATCTGCATACCCAGGCAGATCCCGAAATACGGCGTGCCGGTCTCGCGCGCGTAGCGGATGGCCTCGATCATCCCTTCGGTCGCCCGCTCGCCGAAGCCCGGGGGGACGAGCAGCCCGTCCGCGTCGTCGATCTTCGCGGCGACGTTCTCCCGGGTGACCGTCTCCGAGTTGATCCACGAGATCCGCACCTCGACGTCGTTCTCGACGCCACCGTGGATCAGCGCCTCCTCGATCGACTTATAGGAGTCCCGCAGGTCGACGTACTTGCCGCAGATCGCGATGTCGACCGGATTGCTCGCGTGGTAGATCCGTCCCACCATGCGCCGCCACGTCGAGAGATCCGGCTCCTCGGTCTCCAGCCCCAGGTGGTCGACGACGAACTGATCGAGCCCCTGCTCGTGGAGCGCCAGCGGCACCTGATAGATCGACGAGACGTCCCGCGCCGGTATCACGGCCTCTACCGGGACGTTGCAGAACAACGCCATCTTGCGGCGCATCTCGTCGGTCAGCGGGTACTCGCACCGCGCCAGCAGGATGTCGGGTTGGATGCCGATCGCGCGCAGCTCGCGCACCGAGTGCTGGGTGGGCTTGGTCTTGAGCTCCTCGGCGGCCTTGATGAAGGGGACGAGCGTGACGTGGATGCAGCACACGTTGCGCGGCCCGTGCTCGAGCCGGAACTGCCGGATCGCCTCCAGGAAGGGCAGGCTCTCGATGTCGCCCACCGTGCCCCCGATCTCCGTGATGACGACGTCGAGATCTGGCTCCTTCTCTGAAAGGCGCGTGATCGAGCGCTTGATCTCATCGGTGATGTGGGGGATCACCTGGACGGTCGCGCCCAGGTAATCGCCGCGCCGCTCCTTCGCGATGACCGACTGGTAGATGCGGCCGGTCGTCACGTTGTTATCCTGGGAGAGCGAGCGGTCGATGAACCGCTCGTAGTGGCCCAGGTCGAGGTCGGTCTCCGCGCCGTCGTCGGTGACGAAGACCTCGCCGTGCTGGAACGGGCTCATCGTGCCCGGGTCCACGTTGATGTAGGGGTCGAACTTCTGGAGGGTGACCGAGAGGCCGCGCTCCTTGAGGAGCATGCCGAGCGAGGCGGCCGAGATCCCCTTGCCGAGGGACGACACCACGCCGCCGGTCACGAAGACGTATCGGGTGGCGTGCGCCTCGGGCATATCGGGCTTCCGGTAGAGGATTGCCGGCTCGCTCGAAACCGGGAATCTATGCCGCCACCCGTCTCGCGTCTACCGCCCCAGGGCCCCGCTCAGCTCCGCTTCGACCCGCGCCACATCGCCGGGCGAGTCCACGCCGATCGACCGCGAGTCGTATGGCACGACCGAGATCGAGAGCCCGATCTCGAGCGCCCGCAGCTGCTCGAGCCGCTCGGTCCGCTCCAGTCGGGTCGGCGCGGCGGCGGCGAACCGGTCGAACGCCGCACGGCGATAGGCGTAGAGGCCCACGTGGACGGTCGGCGCGGCGCCGTGGGGGACCGGAGAGCGCGAGAAGTAGAGCGCCCGCCCGGCATCCGTCACCGCGACCTTCACGAGGTTCGGATCGTCCGCGCGCTCGCCGGACCGGAGCCGCCGGGCGAGGGTCGAGACGTCCGCGCCGGGATCGTCCCGGAGCGCCCGGACCGCCGCGTCGATCGCGTCGGGCTCGAGCAACGGCTCGTCCCCCTGGACGTTGACGACGACCTGGGCCGCAGAAGATCGCTCGTCCTCCGCCAGCAGGTGCGCGATCCGGTCCGTTCCGGAAGCGGCCTCCCGCGCGATGACGACCGCGCGCGCGCCCGCCGCGGTCGCCGCGCTCGCGATTCCGGCGTGGTCGGTGACCACGACCACCGCGTCCAGCGTCCGCGAACCCCGCGCCGCTTCGACCACCCAGGCGATCAGCGGCCGACCGGCGACGTCCGCCAGCGCCTTGCCCGGGAACCGCGTCGCTCCCCACCGCGCCGGGATCGCCCCGAGGATCACGCGGGGGGAGTCTGGGTCGAGGGGATCCCCCAAAGAGATCCGGCCGGCGCGTCAGGATGCCCGAGGTCGAGGCGCGCGACAAGGGACGACCGAGGCGCACTGAAAAGTGCGCCGCAGGGCGAACCGCGGAGCGCAACGAAGAGATCGGGCATCCTCACGCGCCGGGGTCCGGTCGGCGCGTCAGGCTGGCGCAGATCAAGGCGCCCGAGGAGGTGTCCCGAGGCGTGCGACGCGCACGCCGCAGGGACGGCCGACGACGGGCAACGCCGAGCTGCGCCATCCTCACGCGCCGAATCAGAACCAGGGGGTGAGGCGGGTATAGATCTGCCACTCCCCCTCCTCCACCCCGTACACCGCGACCAGCCCCGCGTAGAGGACCTTCCCGTGGATCGCGAGGCCGCCGCCGAAACCGCTGTTCCACTCGACGTCCTCGCCTTCCAGCCACGCGTCGCCGACGCTCGCGATCCCGACCAGGTAGAGGCGCGTCTCGACCCCGACCAGCCCCTGATGGACGGTGGCGGTGACGAAGGCCATCCGGTCGCCGGTCAGGAGCGGGTTGAGGGCGTCGTACCCGGGGACCGTGCTGCCCCCGCCGAGCCGGTACAGGAACTGGGGGGCCAGCGTGTCCCCGCTGCCCAACCGGCCGCCTCCCATCGCGCGCAGTCCGACGAACGAGCCGGGCGTGGTCGGGATCGGCAGGTACGCCCGCGCCTGTCCCTGCGCCCAGTCGAACTCGAAGTCGCCGCCGAACCCCCAGTGCTCGAACCGCCCCTCCGCCCACACCCCGCGGGTCGGGAACCCCGGATCGTTCCGGCGGTCGAAGACGACCGAGGCGGCGAGCGAGCGACCGCGCCCCTCGTCGATCGGCGGGTTCTCGCGCCAGTCCTCGTCGTCGCCGAAGAACGCGAACGGCTCGACGCTCTCCAGCGACTCGAAGTCGTCGTCCCGCCAGGTGGCCCGCACGAGGAGCGCCGCCAGCGGGAACGGCTTCTCGACCCACAGCTCGTAGCCCGTCCGCTCGTGATAGGTCCGGTCGTCGTCCGCGAAGAACAGGGACGCCAGGCCGTTCCCCCGCTCGCCGCGGTGCCACCGCTCGGGCGAGACCGTCACTCGGTGGGTGCCGGCGCCGATGGCGAGGCCGCCTGTCCCGGGCAGCTCCCGAAGTCCCGCGACCCGCCAGCCGACGTCGCTGCGCTCGCTCCGGAACACCGGTCCCCCGGAGAGCTCGGTCCGGGGACCTTCGCGCCGCTCCCGCAGGCCCGCCTCGAGCCCGAAGACGAGCCCGTCGACGCCGTTGTATCCGTGGATGACGACGCCCGCGAACCCTTTCGGCTCGATCGGGAAGCCGGGGCCCGGCGGCGGCTCGTACTCGACCCGGAGGCGCCCGGGCGCGACCGCGATCACCTCGATCGGCTCCTCGCGGAGCCACTGCGTCCGGCCGCCGACCTCGGCCATCGTGGTCGAGTAGAAGGAGCCCCCGAGGATCGTCAGGTCCCCCTCGATCCGGGCCCCCGGCCGCAGATACACCAGGCTACCCACCGCGGTGACGTCACCCCGGACCGTGCCCTCGAGCACGAGGGTTCCGCCGAAGTGGGCGAGCGGGCCGGCGGTCTCCTGGCCGGCGGCGATCGTCGTGTCGCCGGTCGACACCGTGGCTCCCGGCGCTCCGATCGCGATCTCCACGATCCGCGCGGTCGCGGCCGGAAGCTCCGGGTCGAGCTCCACCTGGAGAGCCTGCGCCGCGAGCGGACCCGCGACAGCGGTCAGGAGGATCACGGTCGGAAGGACTGCCCGGGGGGAAAATCGAAGACCCATGCTCTCGGACCTCACGCTCGGGGGTGGTAGCGGCGGTGCTCCGCGCGCAGGTAGGGTGCGTCGACGTGCGTGTAGATCTGCGTGGTGGCGATGTCCGCGTGTCCCAGCATCTCCTGCACCGCACGCAGGTCGGCGCCGCGATCCAGCAGATGGGTCGCGAAAGTATGACGGAACGTGTGAGGGGTCACCTTCTTTCCGACGCGGGCGGCCCGCACATGGCAATGGACGATCTGCCACGCGCCGACCCGCGAGAGCGGTCGTCCGCGCGCGTTGAGGAACAGGCTCCCTTCCGAGCCCGCACCCTTGAGCTGCCCCCGCTCGCCCTCCACATAGGCGATCCCGGCCGCGACGGCGCGCGAGCCGATCGGCACGATGCGCGCCCGATCGCCTTTGGGGCCGACCCTCCTCGTCTCCCGCGCGCCATCCCTGCGGCGGACCCTCCGCTGCACCGGGACCAGTCGCACCACGCGCTCGCGCCACGCGCACTCGCCGAGCTGGATCGCGATCAGCTCCGAGATCCTGACCCCGGTGGAGTACAGGAACTCCAGCATCGCCCGGTCGCGGAGGGGAAACCGCCGCGTGCCGTCGACCGCGTCGATGATCCGCTCGACCTCCTCCAGCGACAGAACCGTCGGGAGCCGCCGTCCCAATCGCGGCGCGTCGAGCGCCTCGGTGGGATCGGCCTCGAGGTCCTCCTCCGAGAGTCGCCAGCGGAACCAGCCTCGCAGCGAGGCCAGCTTCCGCGCGGACGTCGAGGGCTTCCGCCCGAGATCCGCGAGCTTCGTCAGCCATGCCCGGACGGTCGCGCGCGCGTCGGGCTCCAGGCCTTCCTCGTCGGCGAACGTCCGGTACCCCTCGATGTCCGACGTGTAGGCCGCGATCGTGTTCCGCGACAGGCCGCGCTCGAGCCGCAGGTGATCCGCGTAGCGCCGCACCGCGTCCTTCAGCGAACGCTTCGGACGGACCCGCCGTCCGCGAGGAACGGGTTGGTGCGCCGCTCCCGTCCGATCGTCGTCGCCCCCATGTGGCCGGCGAGGACGCGGGTCTCGTCCGGCAGGACGAGGAGCTTCCGGCGGATGCCGTCCAGCAGCGTCTCCAGCGAGCCGCCGGGAAAGTCGGTGCGCCCGATCGACCCCTGGAACAGCGCGTCCCCGGTGAACACCACGCCCTCTGCGGGCAAGTGGAAGCACACGCTCCCATCCGCGTGGCCGGGGGTGTGGTAGACCAGGATCTCGCGTCCCAGTAGCGTGAGCCGGTCGCCGTCCGCCACCGGGGTGTACGGGACCGGGGCGGTGACGGGAGTCCCCGCGAACGTGGACAGGTTCGCCTCGGCGGAATGGAGCATCGGCTCGGCGTCGGGGTGGAGGTAGACGGGCGCGCCGGTGGCGGCCACGACCTCC
>DATKCO010000112.1:0-28219 GCA_035513155.1 Gemmatimonadota bacterium
GCCATGGCGGGTTGCGCGTTGACGGTGGGCGCGGGACCCGAGGGAGGCCGACCGCTCGGCTATGCGCTCGTCCTCCTCGCCATGCTCGCCCTCTCGATCTACATCGTGCTGAGCCGCCCTCTCATGCGAGCGCTCCCCGCCCACGGCAGCGCGGCCGTGACGCTGACCTCGACCGCCGCCGTCCTGACCACCGCCGCGCTCCTGTCCGGCGATCTGACCCTGGGCGGCGGCTCGCGGGGCCTCGGGCTCGTGATCGCGCTCTCTTTGATCTCGACCGCGCTTCCGAGCACGCTCTTCCTCGTCGGGATCCGGCACGTGGGGGCCGGTCGCGCGGCGATCCTCTCCACGATCGAGCCGGTCGTCACCGTTCTCCTCGCGGCGGTCGTACTCGGCGAGCGGATCGGCCCGCTTCAGGGGGTCGGGGGCGCCCTCATCCTCACCGGGATCCTCTGGCTCCGCGCGGAGCGCCCGCTGCCGCCGAGCGAGATTCCGACCCCGCTTGACGCTCCTTGATGTCGCGAATCTGACAGACGACCCGTATCTTGGCGCCGATACTTGAGCAGGAGGGAACAGAGATTTGCACACTTTTGCTCTCAAAACGGGGGATTCCCAGCCATGAAGAAGCTTTTCTACGCTCTCGCCACCGTGGCCGCGGCGGCCCTGTTCCTGCCCGACCTCGCGCGCGCTCAGGTCAGCAACTGGGAGCTCAACCTCCACGGCGGCGTGTATCAGCGTGACCTCGGCCTCGATGTCGACGAGTTCGGCCTCGACGACGCCGACGACGACACCGACACGGATCCGCTCTTCGGAGCCCGGCTGCAGTACAACTTCGCCAACGGATTCGGGATCGGCGCCAACTTCGACTGGGTCCTTCTCGATGAGGTTCCGAATCCACCGGGATCCGCGAACGAGGACATGAACATCAACCTCTACCTCTACGACGCCGAGCTGCACTACGCCTTCCCCGCGACCAGTCGCGCCAAGCTGTTCCTGGGAGCCGGGGTCGGCGCCGCCACGCGACGGTTCAGCGACATCCCGCCCGACGGTGGCAGCGAAAACTTCACCGACCTCCTGGTTCCCGTCTTCGTGGGCTTCAAGTACGTGAACGACGCCTTCGCTCCGTCCTGGGGCCTCACTGTCGAGGCGCGGGACAACATCATCTGGCTCGACGAGTTCGATCCCGTCGAGCAGGACACGGACAAGAACGCGACGAACACCTGGGCGCTCCAGGGCGGCATCTCGTTCTTCTTCGGCGGCGGCCCGCGCTACGAGGAGCCCGAGCCGGTAGGCGACTCAGACGGCGACGGGGTCACAGACGACCTCGACCGCTGCCCGAACACGCCCCTGGGGACGCTGGTCGACTCCCGCGGCTGCCCGATCCCGGTCGACTCCGACGGTGACGGCGTGCCGGACGACCGCGACCAGTGCCCGAACACACCGGCCGGGACCGAGGTCGACGCGAACGGCTGCCCGATCGTAGTCGAGGAGCCGGCAGCATGCGTGGACGGACGCGACTGGTACCGGACCGACGCCCAGATCACGATCGAGGGCGGGAACTGGATCAAGTTCGGCACCAGCCGGACGATCGGCGAAGGCGAGCTGACCCGGGTCGGGGTCTACGACGGCGTGCCGGTGTACGTCCGGACCGACGCCGCGCGCCCGTACCGGGAGATCTTCCTCCCCCTGTGCTCGCCGGCCAACACGTATCAGACCTACCGTCCGGCACAGGCGATCCGCGGCACGACGGGATGAGGCGGTAAGCGAAGCGAAGGGAATGCCGCGATCGAAGACGGGCCCCCGGAAACGGGGGCCCGTCGCACGTTCAGGATGGAGTGGCGGAGGTTCGCGTCAGGGAGCCGCCACCGCGGAGCCGGGAAACGGGGTCCGGGAACGAGGGCGCGGCGGCGTGAGCGCGCGGATCTCGGCGCCCGAGCCGGAGACCGAGACGCCCGGCCGGGGCCGTGGCGGGCGCGGGTCGGCCGGCGCGCGCACGCCGGTCCGGCCCGCACCGGTCCAGCTCCCGCCGCGGGCCGGGTCGTGGCCCACGAAGACCGAGGGTCCATGTCCCACGACTACGGCCGACCGGTGGCCCACTCCGACACGGTGGTGCGGGACGACGACCACGACGTCGGACCCGTAGCCGCGCTGGATCGGGGCCCGGACGGCGGCTACGACGACCGGCCGGATCCCCAGCGCGACCACGGTTTCGTACGAGACGCACTCGCAGCGATGGAGGCCGCGCGCGGCCTGGAAGCGCCCCAGGGCGAGGCGGGTCGTCGGGTTCAGCGTGCCTGTCGCGCGCCCGGTGACGAACCCGGCCGCCGCCAGCGCGCGCTGAACGCGCGCGATCTCCGCCGGCGTCAGGTCCTCCGCCACCTGGCGCACGGAGCTCCCGCTCCGGGGGTCGATGACCTCGATCACGCGGACCGCCGTGGCGGGCGCGACGGCAGGCTGGGAGCGCGCCACGATCGGCGTTCCCACGACCATCGTCAGGCCGAGGGCCAGAGACCGTAGAAAGTACGATGAATCGGTCATTTATTCGCTCCTTTGCGCGATCGGTCCGAAAGAGGTCTCAAATCTTCGTACCATCCGGTCCCCCGGAAAGTTGCGCCCTGTCGCCCTTTCGTGCCCGATCGACTCCGGTTCTGGTCGCCGGGGGAACCTGGAGGACCGAATGTTCGTACTACGCATGCGAAAGAGTTAGGTTATGCGGAGATCCAACCACAACTGGAGGGAAGCTTACATGAAACGCACCACGTTCGCGATGGCATTCGCAGCTCTGCTCGTCTTCGGCTTCACCGCCCGCGCCCAGGCTCAGGCGCCCGCGCCCTGGGAGCTCAACCTCCACGTCGGGGCCCTGTTCCTCGACAGCGGGGACGGCGGCGAGAGCGACACCGATGTGATGTTCGGCACGCGGCTGGGGTACAACACGCCGAGCGGCTTGGGCTTCGGCGGGAACTTCGACTACGTCCTGAGCGACGCCGACTTCGACGGCGACGACATCGACGTCAGCACCTACCTCTACAGCGCCGAGATCAACTACACCTTCGCCACCGCCAACCCGCTTCAGATCTTCCTGCTCGCGGGAATCGGCGCGGCGACGACCTCGTACAGCGACCTGCCGGAGGGATTCGACGACACCTTCACCGACCTCATGATCCCCATCGGCGGCGGCATCAAGTGGGTCACGCCGGGCAGCAGCTGGGGCTTCCGGGGCGACGTGAGGGACAACATCGTGCTCGTCGACGACGTGCTGGACCCCGACGAGGGCGACCGGGACACCGAGGCGTTCCACAACATCGAGCTCTCGGGCGGCATATCGTTCTTCTTCGGCTCGTAGAGACGGCAACCGAAAAGACCGAAGTAGCCACGAGCGCCCGGCCTTCCGGCCGGGCGCTCTTTTTTTCGCGCCGTACCCGATCTATGTTTGGCGGCGGTCGGCCGGCTCCGCGGCCACCCACTGCTTCCTTCTCCTCCGGGGGTCCGAAACGATGTACAGGCACGTGACGGTACCGCTGATCGCCCTGGCGCTCGTCCCGATAGCGGCTTCCCCAGCGCTGACACAGGACCGGCTCGACCTGTCCTCCGCGATCGAGATCAACGTCCACGGCGGCGTGGCCTTCCTCGACCAGGTCGAGGAGACCGAGCTGTTCGCCGGTGGGACCGCGCTGCTGCACGTCGGCTCCGGGGTCGCGCTGGGGGCGACCGCCGATTGGGTCGGCACCACCATCGAGGTCGGCCAGGACGACTTCGACGCCACTCTGTGGTACTACAGCGGGGAGCTCCATTACGGCTTCCCCTCGGTGACGCGGGCCCAGTTCTACGGCCTGATCGGCGCCGGCGTGGCGCGCTTCCAGCCCGGCAGCGAACTGGAGGACGAAGGAGTCGAGGACGAATCCCACATCATGGTCCCGGTCGGCGTCGGCGTCCGCTGGCTGAACTCCAAGACCGATCCTTCCTGGGGCGGCACTCTGGAGGTGCGCGACCGGATCGTCTACTCGGACGACGAGGAGACCAAGGTCAGCAACGACTGGTCGGTCGCGGTCGGGCTGTCGCTGATCCTCGGTGGCTGACGTTCCGTCGAGGGGGGGCCCGGAACCCCGCTCCGCGCGGGAGGGTACCGAACCAGGCCGCGGAAACCCCCCGATGGGAGGTGGATGATGAGGGATTGGCGAGTTGCCGTGGCGCTGGCCGTGCTCACGCTGGCAGGCGCGGAAGTGGTTCAGGCCCAGGGCCGCTACATCCGCCCGTACGAGCTCAACCTCCACGCTGGCGCATTCTTCCCCGACCAGGGGCGCGGCGACGACACCGAAGCGATGTTCGGCGGCCGGATCCTCGTCAACCTGCTGAGCGGCTGGAGCTTCGGCGGGAGCTTCGACTGGATCCCCCGGGACGAGATCGCGACCACCGGCGATGACATCGACGTCCACACCTACCTCTACAGCGGGGGCGTCGAGTACAACTTCGCCTCCCAGAGCACGACCCGGCTCTTCCTGGGCCTCGGGATCGGCGCGGCGACGACCAAATACAGCGATGCTCCGGGGATCGACGATCAGACCGATCTCCTGGTCCCGATCGCGGTCGGCATCAAGTGGTTCGACCGGCCCGCCGACCCAGCATGGGGAATACGCGTCGAGCTGCGGGACAACCTGATCTGGCTCGACCGCGGCGGCGACACCGACGTCACGAACAACTTCGAGATCTCGGGCGGCGTCTCGTTCCTCTTCGGGGAGTAGGCCCGGCCGGCGGCGGGGCCCGTCGCGACGGCCGCTACTGGCTGCAGGCCGGGATCCAGTCGGAGAGCCCGGGCGAGCGATCGTAGTCGTGGTCACAGGGGTGGTTGAAGTCGAGCGGCCCGATCGGGCTCAGCCCCGTCTCGCCCGTCGTCTGCCCCCAGCGCCCGCGGAACGCGTTCACGATCTCGTCGACCGGATCGGCCCGGTTCGTCATGTGCGGCTGGAGGAAGACCATCGGATGATCCAGCCCGTCGGGGTCGATCCGCCCGCCGAAGTGGGGTCCGAGGAGCGTCTCGCCGGGGTCGCGATAGGAGGCGTGCCCGCCCGCCTCCACATAAACCCGCGGGTGGAAACGCCCCACCGCGTCGGCGTGCCAGGAAGAGGCGGTGGCGGCGACCTCGAGGTTGCCGTGAGCATGGTAGTGGATCCCGACGGGCGGGGCGTCGGGGTCGCCGAGGTCGTCGAGCGACGCGAGCACGCACACGTGCTCCCAGTCCCCGTAGTGCTGGGGACGCTGATTGGAACCCGGCAGCGCCAGCTTCAGATCGTAATGGTAGAGCAGCCAGTAGTGGAGCCACACCAGGTTCCTCCGCCCTCCGAGGGTGAAACCCACCGGCACGGCGTCGACGAAGACAGGAGCGTCGTTGCATCCCGCCCCGGCACCGCAAGGGGGGAGCCCGGCGAACGGGTCGGCCGCCGTCTCCATCGTACCCGCGGGGAACGCCTGGACCGCGGCGAGCAGTGTGGCGGGATCGGAGTACGCCGCGGAGCCGCCCGCGGGGCCCACGACCCGCTCGCCGAGCGCCGCCCACTCCTCCAGCGAGATCGGGAACAGGGTCTCGGTGACGTCGAAGTCCCACACCGGCCGGTACTGACGCAGGAGCGCCTCCTCTTCGAGATCCGCCAGGCCGTCTCCGTCGCTGTCGGCGGACGGAGGGGGCGAGACCGGGCCGCTGCCCCCGCACGCGGGCGCCAGCGCGGCCAGGAGGACGGCGAGCAGCCCGCAGGCCGCGCGCGCGCTCAGGCGGGCGCCCAACGCACCCCCTCGCCGGCGCGCGACTCCAGCCAGTCCACCAGTCGCCGCTCCAGCCTCTCCCCCATCACCTGATTGATCTGCCGCAGGGCCGACGGGCTCGTGACGTTGATCTCGGTCAGGGTCTCGCCGATGAAGTCGAACCCCGCCAGCTCCAGGCCCCGCTCGGCCAGGATCGGCCGGAACGCCGCAATGACCTCGCGCTCGCGGTCGGTCACGGTAGTGGCCTCGATCCGCGCACCCTGATGGATGTTGGCGCGGAACGACCCGGGCCGGGGCAGCCGATTCACCCACCCCAGGGGCTCGCCGGCGACGACGAGGATCCGCTTGTCCCCCCGCTCCACCTCCGGCAGGAAGCGCTGCACGATGACGTGCCGCCCCTGGTGGGTGGCGAGCGCCCCCACCGAATCCGCGTCCAGGTTCGAGTCCAGGGTGGAATAGCGCGCGATGCCGCGGCCGCTGAACTCGTTGAGTGGCTTGACGACCACGTCCCCGTGCTCGCGGACGAACTCCGTGACAACCCGGGGATCGGCGGTGACGACCGACGGGGCGGCGGCGCCCGGGATCTCCAGCGGCAGGAGCTTCTCGTTGGACACGAGGAGGCCCCCCGGATCGTTGATCACCGGCACGTCCGTCGCGGCGCGCTCGAGGATCAGCAAGGCGTTGTAGTAGTCGATGTCGACGGGTGGATCCTTCCGCATGAGCACCAGATCGAACCCTTCGACCCATCGGTCCTCGGCCACTCCCAGACGGGCGGGCGGGCGCAGGTCCTCGTGCACCTCGAGCGGATGGACGCGCGCTCGCGGAGCGCTCCCCGACAGCGAGAGGTCGCCGACGTGCGCCATCCAGCAGCGGTGCCCCCGGCGTGCGGCCTCGCCCGCCAGGAGCAGCGAGGTCTCGGTCTCGGGGATCAGGACGTCGAGGGGATCGAGGACGAACAGGACGTCCACGTCCGCCTCAGGTCAACTCGCGGAGGAAGTCGCGCACCCGCTGCGCCGCGTCGTGCAGGATCGGCTCGCCGTCCCCGACCAGCAGGACGTTGTATTCCAGCGGATCGAGCTGCGTCAGGCTCACGACGAGCTGCGCGCGGTCGTGGATCTTCTCCGTGGGGAGGAGCCGCAGCTCCCCCGGGGGATCGCCGATCAGGCTGTCGCCCACGATGACGGACCCGTCTTCCGCCTCCCGGTGGAGGGCGATCTCACCCGGGGTCTTCCCCGGCATGTCGATCACCCGCCAGCCCCCCGGAAGCTCGTCCCCGGCGAACAGGAAGCGCCCGACCTCCCCCGCCACCGCCTCCGCGTCGATCGCGCTCATCGCCACCTCCGAGCCCGCCCACTCGCGCAGCTCCTCGGTGGCTCGCCAGTGCGTGTGGTTGGTGACCACGATCAACCCCGGCTTGCCGGAGCGCTCCATGTGGTCCCGCATCGCCTCGGTCAGAGGGGGAGGATCGACCGCCACCGCGTCCTCGCCGGCGCTCCAGTAGAAGCCGTTCAGGTTGTACCCCAACCGCTCCGAGTACTGGGTCCAGGAATGGACCCCGCGCGCGACCTTCCTCATCCTTTCCCCTCTCGATCTGGTCAGCGGGCGCCCCCCCCGTGCATCTTGAGGGGGCAGGCTGTCCCACAGTCGATGATCTTACCCCAGGAGGTCCCCCATGCACACCCCGGCCCGCCGTCTCGGCTCGCTCGTCCTCTCCCTCGCTCTCGTCGCGCTCGGCTCCGCCTGCCAGGGCGGGGAGGAGGCCGACGAGGCCGCACCCGCGGACACCGTCGAGACCGCCACCTCCGGCGCCGAGGCCGTCTCCGGCGGGGTGGCACCCTCGTCCTCGACCTCGGAGGCGATGATCACCAACACGATGCCGCACGCGATGATCGTGACGATCGAGTACCCGGGGGGCGGAGCGACCGAGCTGGGAGTCGTTCCCGCCAGCGGCGAGCAGACGTTCACGCTGGCCGCTTCGGCTGGCGAGACCGTGACGCTCGTCGCCCGGGACGAAGCGGACACACACTCGAGAGACGCCACGCTCACGCTTTCCGAGGGGGAGATCGAAACCTGGACGATCGAGTAGCGCGCCCGGCTCAGCGGGCCTCGGCCGGCCCGCCGACGAGGGTCGGGATCTCCCCCGTCGCGAACGGCCGATCGAGGTACCGCTCCGCCGCGTCGCGGGAGCCCACCGCGTCGGGCAGCGAGAGGACCTTCCGGTAGTATGTCAGGGCGATCGTCCGGTCGCCGCGGAGGTCCGCCAGGCGCCCCAGGAACAGATAGGCGTGGGGGTACGCGTCGGATTCCACCGCCCGCAGCTGGACGACGCGCACGAACTCCCGCCACGCGCCGTCGTAGTCCCCGAGCGCCATCAGCGTCTGACCGTAGAAGAACCGCGTGAGGCTCTCCCCCTCGCGGCCGTAGACGCGCGTTCCCGCCAGCCGCCGGAGCACCGATTCGTAGAGCGGCCGCGCGGTGTCGAACCGCCCCTGCCGCTGGCGCGCGTAAGCGGCCATGGTGGCGAAGTAGAGATTCCGCGGGTACCGCTCCCGCAACCGATCGAGGATCGCCTGCCCCGCCCCGGGCCGGTCCTCGTACTGGAGGTAGAAGAGGGCCTGGAAGAAGCCGGCCTCGGTGCGGGTGTAGGTCCCGCTGCGGCGGGCGGTGTCGAGCGCGTCCAGTCCCGCCCTGCGGTCACCCCGGAGGCCGAACAGGACGCGCGACGCGGCTCGAGTCACCGACCCGAAGGTCCCGACGTAGTACTGGTACAGACCCCCGGCGGCAACCGCGTCGACGTTGTCGGGCGCCAGCTCCCGCACGCGGTCCAGCTTCCCTTTCGCGCGCTGAGCGTCGCGCGCGGTTCCCCACGCGTCCCTGGCGGTGCCGGCCAGCATGCCCCGGCGGCCGTAAGCGCTGCCGAGGATGAACAGGGTCTCGACGTCGTCGGGGTGGCGGTCCAGCCGGCGCTCCCCGCGCGCGATCGCCTGCTCGAGCCACCGCTCGAGCTCCCGCCGGGCCTGGACGTTCTGACGGTCGTTGAGGAACAGCCACCAGTACGCCTCGGCCTTGAGGAAGTACCCGGCCGGGTGGTCGGGCTTCGCCTCGATCACGCGGTCGAAGCGCGCGAGCGCGCCCGCGTAATCGAAGCCGTAGTAGGCGTCGACACCGGCCTGGATCTCGCTCACGAGCGGGCCGGGCTCGGAATCCCAGAGCCCCAGCTCCTGCCCCCCGAGCGGGGCGGCGCCGAGCGTGGCGCACACGCCGAGGACGGCGATCATCGTTCGCGTCCAGATCGTCATGCCTCTCCTTCGTGGATCGGATCAGTCGTCGTGCGGCGGGGGCCCGAGGGAAAGTTCGCCCTGCTCGGGGGGATAGACAAGCCCGTCCCCCTCGGGCCGCGCCAGATCCCACAACCGGTGGGGTTCCCCCGATCCATCGGGGAGGATGTGTCGCACGACGCCGCCGGAGGCGACCAGCCGGTCGGCGATCAGGCGGCGGTGGCAGCGCCACCACAGGGCCTCCGCGCACAGGATGGCGGTCGGCTCCCGACGAGCCCACTCGACGAGCTCGGTCAGCGCGGCGCGGAACGCCTCGGACCCCGCGTAATCCGCATACTGCCGGAACCCCGCGACCTCGAGGCCCTGGTTGGGCGAGCTCCCGGGCGGCGCTCCCCCTCGGCGGCCGCCGAGGCTCTCGAGCCACCGGTATCCGATGCCGCGGGCCTCGAGGAACGCGCTCAGCGTCTCCCGGTTGAACTGGGGATTCCGCCGCGACGCGGGATACCGTCGCACGTCCGCGACCTGCCTCACGTCGTGCTCTCCCAGCCGCTCGGCCAGCGCGTCGAGCGGCAGCGTCGAATGCCCGATCGTCCAGAGGTCGGGCGGGGCTTGACGTCCCGCGCGCCCGTGCGTACGCTCGCCTTCCGTCGTCATCCTGCGTCTCCCTCCATCCTGCGGAGAACCCTCTCATGCTCCTGCGCCGCGACCTGCCGGCCTTCCTCCTCGCCCTGGCCATCGGGTGCGCGGAGGCGGCCGACGAGGGACCCGAAGCCGGCCCTGCGCGGGTCGACTCTCCGCCCGCGGCCGTCCCGGAGGGCCCCGTCGAGTTCACAGCCGTCGATCTGCCGCCGGCCTTCCCGTCGGACTTCCCGATCGCGCCCGAGAGCAGGGTCCTCTCCGCCACGACCACCGACGACGTGGGTGGCGCCTACAGCGAGATTGCGATCGCCTCGCAGGGCAGGCCGGGCGCCGGCTACCAATGGTACCGACAGGCGCTGACCGACGCCGGCTGGCAGATCACCAGCGAGGGCCAGACCGACGAGACACGGACGCTGCACGCGATCCAGGGCGAGTCGTACGTCGACCTCACCGTCATGCCCCATCCCGAGACTCCGGCCGGATGGGTGCGGGTCAGCGCCTCGATCTGGAAGGCGGGAACCTGATGCTGGACCCGAGCCAGGACACGGCTCTCAAGGAGCGCATCGCCAACGGCTTCATGGTGGAGTCGATGGAGGACATGACGCCCGGCTACCTAAAGGCGCTGAAGACCCAGATGCTCGTCCAGGGAGACACCGAGCTCATGAGCGCCCCGGCCTACTACCTGGCCGCCAAGGACGCGCCCACGATCTCGAGCCGGATCGCGGTCAGCGCCGTGATCCAGGACGAGCTGGGCCACGCGAACATCGCCTATCGCCTGCTGGAAGACCTGGGAGAAGACAAGGAGCAGCTCGTGTTCGGCCGCAAGCCGCACGAGTTCAAGAACCCCTACGGCTTCGACCAGCCGCTCGAGAACTGGGCCGAGATGGCGGTCGCTAACGGCCTGTTCGACCGGGCCGGCATCGTGCTGCTCTCCGACGTGCACCAGAACACGTCCTACGGCCCGCTCAAGCGGGCGCTCGTCAAGGTGGACAAGGAGGAGTACTTCCACCTGCGCCACGGGGAGTCGTGGATGCGCCGCTTGTCGAAGGCCGGCGGCGAGGTGAAGCAGATGCTCCAGCGCGCGGTCGACTGGATGTTTCCGACTGGGATCGAGTGGTTCGGCCTCCCCGACGAGCTCAAGCATCACTCGGGCCAGCTCGAGTATCGGCTCAAGGGGAAGACGAACGACGAGCTCCGCCAGACCTGGATGGCCTCGGTCGTCCCGCTCTGCGACGAGGTCGGGGTCGAGGTGCCCGCCCACCTCGACGAGGAGAGGGGCGAGTGGGTGCTCGAGTACGAGCTGCCCTGCCAATTCGACCCCGACGCCAAGGGGTGGCTGTTCGACGAGCCGATCAGCTGGGACGAGGTGTGGGACCGGTGGCGCGGCCGCGGTCCCATGAACGAGCGGTACACGGAAATGATCCAGGGCCGTGGCGACACCCTCTTCGGAGCCCGCGGAGGGAACGGGAGCGGGCCCAAGTCGTGACCGCGGTCTCCGAGCGCTCCGTCTGGGAGGCGCTGGCGACCGTCACCGATCCCGAGCTCCCGGTCTCCCTCGTCGACATGGGGATGATCTACCGCGTCGACGTCTCCGAGCTCGGCACCGTCGTCATCGATCTCACCTTCACCTCGATCGGCTGCCCCGGGATGGAGATGATCCTCGAGGACGTCGAGCGAGCGGTCGTAGCGCTCCCCGGGGTCGAGCGGGTCCGGATCGAGATCGTCTGGTCGCCGCCCTGGACCAAGGCGCGGCTGACCGATACCGGCCGGAAGATGCTCATGGCTACCGGTCTCAGCCTGTGAAGCGGCCGGGCGAGCGCGTGTTCGAGGTGTTCTGCCGCATCGCCCCGGGCGACCCGATGTCCCACATCGGCACGCTCAACGCCCCGGACATCGACCTGGCGCGCGTCTACGCCTGGCGCATCTACGACGAGGAGGACTGGGCCGACATGTGGGTCGTCCCGCGCGACGCGATCGTCAGCGCCCACCCGGACCACCGGCCCGACGCCGGGGACGCCGCGTGAGCGCCACGACGATCGTCGGCACGCTCGTCGCCTTGAGCGACACCAAGCTCCTGCTCGGCTACCACTACGGCGAGTGGACGTTCGGGCCGCCGGCGATCGAGGCCGGCATCGCTGCCTGCTCGATGGCCCAGGAGGAGTTCGGTCACACGCGGCTCCTCCACGGAATCCTCAAACGCGAGTTCGAGCTGGAGATCGACCCGCTGGCGGACGCGCGGCCGCCGGAGGAGCTGGCGTCGATCGCGTTCCTCGACCATCCGCTGAAGAGCTGGGCCGAGCTGGTCGCCGCCAACGCGGTGGTCGACCTGGCCCTGTCGCTCGTTCTGCGCTCGTTCGAGGGAGGCTCGTTCCAGCCGCTCGCGCGCGTGGTGCCCAAGATGCTGCTCGAGGAGCGATTCCACGCCGAGCACGCCGAGGGGTGGGTGCGGCTCATCGAGTCCGGCGAGGACGCGGCGCGGACCGCGCTGCGGGAGGCGCTCCGGCGCGCCCTGGGCGACACGGCAGCGTTCTTCGGCCCGGCGGGCCACGACGCGGAGCTGCTCGCCTCCGGCCACCGCACGGAGGACGACGACGCGCTGCGCCAGAGGCTCTTCGCGCGGATCGCGAGCCGGGTCCGCGACCCGGCGGAGATCGGCCTGAGGGAGGCCGAGGGGGCCTGGTCGCTGGACGAGGAGCTCGACTGGGACGGCTGGGACCCCGCCCGCCGGCGGCTGTCCACCGGGGGTCCCGACACGGAGATGCTGGACGAGCTGCGTGGCACGAAGAACGTCGCCTTCAAATCCGCCTGACGACGGGAACGGCGGGGCGGAGCGGCGGCCCCCGGTACGCTGCCCCCACTGCGGATCCATCGACGTGGAGCTCGAGTCCGCCTTCGGCGGGAACCTGATGTCGCGGCAGTTCTACTGCCGGGGATGCCGCACCGTGTTCGAGTGGGTCAAGTGGGAGCCCGACGATCCGTCGGACTGGCTGGACGCCTGAGCCCACCCAGGGCCGGATCCGGCGGGCCCACGCGCGGCGGTCGCCGCCGCCAGGTCGCGAGCACGATCCCGGCCAGCACCGCTCCCGCCCCCAGCAGCGTCGACCCCGCCAGCCGCTCGTCGAGGACGAGCCAGCCCAGCGCCACCGCCACGACCGGGAAGGCGTAGGAGACCAGGGCCAGGAGGCTGACCGGCACCACCTTGAGGAGCCGGTAGTAGATCACGAACGCGACCACCGAGCCGAATACCGCCAGGTACGTGATCGATCCGATCGCCGCCGGCGTCCACTCGATCGCCCGCGGGCTCTCGACCGTGAGGCCGATCGCGGTCAGTCCCACCGCCCCGTAGGTCATCGGCAGCGCGGTCAGTGTGTACGGATGGAGGTCGTGTCCCCAGCGCTTGATCGCCACGCTGGTGACGGCCGACACGACCGGCGAGATCAGGATCACGCCCACCGCCAGCGCGGCGCGCGGATCGTAGACCGCGAGGTCGGAGCGGAAGATGATCGCCACCCCCGCGAACCCCACCAGGACACCCAGCGCCCTCCGTGGGGTGATGCGCTCCGTCCCGAGAGCCAGGTGCGCGATCAGCAGGACGAACAGCGGGTAGGTCGCGAACAGGACGGCCGTGAGGCCCGAGGAGACGTACTGCTCCCCCCAGTACACCGCGCCGTAGTTCACGATGAAGTTGAGGATCCCGAGGGCGAGCAGGCCGGCGTGGGTCCGCCCCCGGCGCGGCAGCGGGATCCCCCGGGCCCACGAGAGCGCGCAGAGGATGGCGGCGGCGAGGGCGAACCGCATCCCCGCGGAGAGGAACGGGGGGACGAACTCCAGCCCGATCTTGATCGCCAGCCATGTCGACCCCCAGATGAAGGAGACGGCCGCGACCGCCGCCACCCGCGCGGCTCGGCTCATTCGAGCGCCCGGAGCCGCGGCCGGGTGAGCGCCATGGCGACGATCGCCAGGGCCAGCGCGCCGCCGGTGCCGGCGAGCGCGGTCGAGGCGGACGTGAGGCCGGCGAACGAGCCCGCGATCAGGTTGGCGACCGGGAACGTCCCCATGAACGCCAGGCCGAACATGCTCATCACCCGGCCGCGCATACCGTCGTCCACGAGCTCCTGGAGGAGCGTGTTCGAGAGCGCGACCGCGCTGGTGGCGAAGAACCCGATCCCCACGAGCGCCGCGCCCGCCGTCACCGGCGACCGCGTGAGTCCGAGCGCGAACGTGCAGAGCCCCGTCCCGGTCGCGCATCCGAGCAGCCAGGGCCCCCGCGGGAGGAGGTCGCGGAAGGCGACCGACATCGCCCCTCCGACCGCGCCCACCCCACCGATCGCGAACAGCCAGCCGAGCCCCGCGGCGTCCAGCCCCAGGGAGTCGCGCGCCACGATCGGCAGCAGGGTGGAGTAGGGCATCGCAAGCAGGCTGATCAGCGCGGCGATCGTCAGCAGCGCGCGGATGCGCGGCCGTTCGCGCACGTATCCCACTCCCTCGGCGATGCTCTGCCACACGGGTGTCCGGCTCGGGACGGGGCGCGATCCCGCGCGGATCAGCATCAGCGCGACGATGGCGGCAAGATAGGAGACCGTGTTGAGGCCGAAGCAGCCGGCCAGTCCGATCGCTCCCAGCGTCAGCCCGGCCACGCTCGGGCCGATGACCCGCGAGAGGTTGAACTGCGCCGAGTTCAGCGCGATCGCGTTCTGGAGGTCGCGCCGGTCCACCAGGTCGTGGATGAACGCCTGGAAGGCCGGCGCCGCGAGCGCGATCGCCGAACCGCTCCCCACCGAGAGGACGAAGACGTGCCAGATCTGCACGGCGCCGGTCCACGTCAGGGCGGTGAGGATGGCGGCGAACGTCATCATGCCGATGTTGGCCCGGATCAGGAGCCGGCGGCGGTCCAGCCGATCGGCATAGACGCCCCCCACGAGGAGGAGCACCAGCCAAGGGAAGGTCCCGGCGAACCCCACGAGCCCCAGCATGAACGCCGAGTCGGTCAGTTCGAGGACCAGCCACCCCTGGGCCACGTTCTGCATCCAAGCGCCGATGTTGGAGACGAAGGCCCCCGCCCAGAAGACGCGGTACTCGGAGTTCCTGAAGGCCGACCAGAAGCGGCGGCCCGTCTCCGCGGCTCCGACCGGCAGGACCGGTGCTTCGCCTCCCGCCGGATCGACGCCGGGGCCGTCGGTCACGCCGCTCCGCCGAGCACCCGGCGCGCGGCGCGGACCGTCTCGAGGTGGATCGCGATCGTGTCCGACACCTCGACCGCGTAGCCGCCCCCGAGCGTGACGGCGACCGGCACGCCGCGCTCGCGGCACGCCCGATAGACCGACTCGTCGCGCCGCCGCAGGCCGTCGAGGGTGAGCCGGAACCCGCCCAGCTGATCGCGCTCGTAGGGATCGGCTCCCGCCTGGTAGAGAACGAGGTCGGGCCGCGACTCCGCCAGAACCTCCTCAAGCGCCCCGTCCAGCGTCTCCAGGTAGAGCGCGTCGTCGACCCAGGGGGTCCCGCGCCGGGACGGATCGAACGACACGAGGCCGATGTCCCGGTCGCTCCGCTCCTTAACGGGGTAGTTGTCCTCCTGGTGCAGGGAGAACGTGTACACGCTCGAGTCGCCGCGGAAGATGGCGGCGGTTCCGTTCCCCTGGTGCACGTCGAGATCGATCACGGTCACCCGCTCGGCCGATCCGTCCGCCTGGACGACGCGCGCGGCGACCGCCAGGTCGTTGAGGTAGCAGAACCCTTCCGCCTTCTCGCGGAAGGCGTGGTGGAACCCGCCGCCCAGATGGGCGGCCCAGCCGCGATCGAGCGCCGTTCGGGCGGCGAGCGTCGTCCCGCTGCACGCCAGCCGGAAGAAGTCGGCGATCTCCCCGGACAGGGGCAGCTCGCTCGCCACCGTGCGGGGGGTGTGACGGCCCCCGGCCAGGTCGGCGAGGTAGGCCCGCGAGTGGACCCGGAGCAGGTCCTCGTCCGCCGGCGGCGCGGGCACGAGCGCCTCGCTCGGGCCGTTCTCCTCCCGAAGACGCCGCTGGACGCCTTCGTATTTCTCCATCGGAAAGACGTGCGGGCCGATGTCCGCCCACGAGCGGGGTGAGTAAACGACGTGGTCCCCGATCGGCATGGGCCGATCTTACGCGGGCCGCGCTCGCCGGGCCAAGCCGGCTTGCCCCTCGTCGCGCGCCTCCTTAGCGTCCGCCCGCCATGCGGCACGATCCCCGCATCCATTGCCCTCCCGAGGAGGGCGCGCGCTTCCGTGAGGGCGTCTACCAGCCGCTCGATCTGGCGTCGCTTCCCGACGCCCCGGAATCGGAGGCCTGGCCCCGGCGAGGCTCCGGTCCCCCGTTCTTCCGCCTCGAGGAAGTGCCGCGTGTGCCCCGACTGCGCCATGTGGTGGGCCCGTCGGTCATCGCGCTCGGCATGGGTCTCGGAGCCGGCGAATTCCTCCTGTGGCCGAACCTGATCGCGGTCAACGGGTTCTCGATCTGGTGGCTGTTCTGGGTCGGCGTGCTCACCCAGTTCGTCGTGATCGGGGAGATCGAGCGCTGGAGCCTGGCGACCGGCGAGTCGATCTTCGCCGGGATGGGCCGAATGAGCCGGCGGCCGTTCTGGCCCTGGTTCTTCCTCGTGGCCACGCTCGTGTCGTTCTTCTGGCCGGGATGGGCCGCCGAGTCCGCCGACTTCACCCGCGAGGCGGTCAACGCGCTCGCCGGGCGCGAGGCGATCACCCACTGGCAGCCGATCGCGCTGATCATGCTGGCCGTCATCTGGGGCGCGCTGGCGCTCTCCCGCATCGTTTACAACGCCCTCGAGACGTTCGAGATCGCGCTCGTCTGCGCCTTCTTCCCGCTCCTGTTCGTGGCGCTGATCGCCGCCGGGGTGGTTCCCGAGGACGTGATGTCGCTGGCAAGGGGAGCCGTATCCGTGGGGTCGGTGCCTCCCCGGCTCCTCTCCGGCGACCAGTTCCCGACCCTCCTGATCGCGGTCGCCTACGCGGGCTCCGGCGGTACGCTCCTCCTCGCCCAGTCCCTCTGGGTGCGGGACAAGGGGTTCGGGATGAGCGCCTTCCAGGGCCGGATCGCGGGCATCCGGGGACGGAACGAACCGCTCGAGGAGCGCGGGTTCGCCTTCGACGCGGGCCGGCCGCTGGCGGCGGAGCGGTTCCGCGGCTGGATGCAGCTCGCCGAGCGCGAGCTCCTGACGACCTTCGTGGCGCTGATCCTGCTGAGCGTCGTGATCACGACCCTGCTCGTGGCCGCGACGGTCGGGACCGGCCGCGAAGACCTGGCCGGCGGCCTGACGGCGATGGTCCTGGAGCAGGCGGGATGGCTGCGAGCGCACGGGGGCGCCTGGCTCGAGATCGTCTTCCTCCTGGGGGGCGCGATGATCCTGTTCTCGACCCAGGTCGGGATCGTGGACACGGTGACGCGCATCACCGGCGACATCTTCCACCACCGGGTGGGGCGCCACACGCGCGAGCTCACCCTCAAGCGGACCTTCCTCGGGTTCCTGACCGTGTTCGTGGCGGCGAGCATGGGGGTGATCGTGCTGTCGTGGTTCGGGGGTGAGAGCCTGCGCGCGCTGGAGCCCGATTTCCTCGTCCACATCGCCGGACCGTTCACCATCGCCTCCATGTACTGCTTCGCGATCGTGGTCGCGGTCCTCAACACCTCGTACCTGCCCGAGCCGCTCCGCATGCCGCGCTGGAAGCTCGTCGGCATGTACTGGGCGGTCGTGCTGTGGGGCTGGTTCTCCGCCGAGCAGGTCTCGCGCTCGCTGCTCGAGCACGGGCTCGGCCTGTCGGGCCCGGTCGTGACCTCGATCACGTTCCACCCGGTCCGACTCGCGGCCTACGGGGCGTGGATCGGGTCGCTGGCGTGGCTCGTCTGGCGGACCGCCGGTCCGGGGCTCCTGCGGCGCCCCGGGGGCCCTCGGCCCTGAAGCGTTGTAGCGTCGCGGACCGACGGGTAGATTGCCCGATTGTGGGTCCTCCGTTTCCCCGAGCTGGAAAGAGGCACTTCCGATGAGACGATCGATCGCGCTCGCCTTGATCCTCGCGCTCGCCGCAGCCTGTGGGCGGGACGAGCCCGCGGAGGACGAGATCGCTCCCGGCGATACCGTCGGAATGGCCCTGGAGCCGGGCGGCGCGGCGAGTGGCGGCGCCGAGGAGACGCCCACGACGACGGACGCGCCGGCGACGACCGCCTCCTCTCCCGAGGCGACGGGTGCCCCCAGCCCACCGGAGGGGTACGCGATCGAGTCCCGTCCCGCCCAGGGCGGGGCGCTCGCGGTCATCGAATACGTCTCCCCCCGCACGACCGCCGAGGTGTCCGAGTTCTACGATCGTCAGATGCAGAGCGCGCGGCGGGTGGTAATCGACGTGGCGGGAGACGACATCGTGGTCTACGGCCTCGGCGCGAACACGACGATCGGCCCCGCGACGCGGATCCAGGACGTCGAGCGCCTGCTCGACCAGCGAACGGAGTCGATGGTGGTGGTGGCCCCGCACCGGATGCAGTCGAGCGACCCGCTCATCCGGGATTTGCGCGACGCCGGACAGCAGGCGCAGGCGGACGCGCTGGGCCAGACCCGCAGCAAGATCACGGTCGTCTACGCGGTCCAGTAGGCGGAAGGCGCGCCGCCGCGACTAGCGCGACGCCTGCAGCTCCACGTCCCCGACCTCGATCTCGATGACCCGGTCGTCCGGCGCGAGCCAGACCGTGACCCGGTATCGACCCTCCGGAAGCCTCGCGCCCAGGATCTCGCCGACGCTCGTCGCCGGGATCGGCAGGGCGGCGGAGTCTCCGGGCGCGATCGCCAGGGTCACCGGCGTCCCCGGGCATCCTGGCGGTCCGTCCCACACCGGGGCGACCCGGGCGCCGAGGATATCGTAGACGCGGATCCGGACCGGACAGGCATCACGGAAAACGAGCGTCTCGGGCTCGGCCCCCCGGTTGACGACCCGCACCTCTCCGCCGAGCCGGTGGGGACCGATCTCCCCCCCGTCGAGCTCCGCGGAGAAGTCGAGCCCCCGAAGTCGGGCAGGAGGCGGACCCGGCTCCGCGGTCGGCGCGCGGGCGGACGCGCACGAGACCGTGAGAAGGATCGCGGCCACCGGCCACCCCCGGTTCATCCGGAGTCGTCCTCCGGGTTTCGCACGAGCACCAGCCGCGCCTCGGCGGGGAACCGCATCGCGCCATCGCGGAAATAGGGCGCCAGGCGATCCTCCAGTCCCGACCTGAGCATGGCGCGCCGATCCGCGGGCAGCCCCTCGACCAGCTTTTCGAAGTCGGCGCTGAAGGAGAGCAGGTAATCCCAGAACTCGCCCAGGGCGAGCGGCCCCCCCATCACGAACGGCAGCGTCCGCTCCTCCACGTCCACCCAGCCGGCCGAGCGCAGCAGCGCGGCGAACTTGCCCGCGGGTGCATAGCGGAACGGATGGGGCTCGTCGGGCTCCGGAGCCGGCGCGTCGGGAACGACATCGCGCACGGAGGTCCATACCTCGTTGAAGAACGGGTTGCGCTCCCGGCCACCCCAGACCGCGAAGACCGCACGACCCCCCGGCTCCAGGGCGCCGCGGATCTCGCTCAGCGCACGACCAGGATCGGCGAAGAACATCACGCCGAAGCGGCACGTCGCGCCGTCGAAGCGGGAGTGGAACGGAAGCGCTTCCGCGGCCGCGGTGACCACCGAAGTCCTTCCATCGATCGTCTCCGCCGCCGCCAGGGTCATCTCGTGCACGAGGTCGCTCACGACGACCCATCCGCTGGTCCCTACCCGCTCGGCCAGCAGGGCTCCCGGGTCCCCGACGCCGCTGGCGACGTCCAGCCACCGCTCTCCCTCGTCGGGCCCGACGGCGTCGACCAGGGCCCGCGAGACCGGCTCTGTCATCTCGCGCACGATCGCCCCGTGCTGCCGCCAGCGAGGCGCGGCCTCGCGCCAGTGGTGCTTGATCTCCTCTGCATGGGTCATGAGGAAAACCTAACCCCCCGGCCCCGGCGCGACGAGTTCGGGGGGCTCACCGCCCGAGGAACTCGCCGATCGGCGCGAGGGGCTCGATGTGGTCGCACAGGATCTTGAACGTCGCCAACAGGGGCACGGCGAGGAGCGCGCCGGGGATCCCCCACAGCCAGCCCCAGAAGACGAGTCCCAGGAATACGACCACCGGATTCAAGGTGAGCCGTCGACCCACTACGGTCGGGGTCACGAAGCTGCCCTCGGTGAAGTTGATCGCGAAGTAGACCAGCGGCGCGACCGTCGCCCGTCCCAGATCCTCGAACGTGAGGAGGGAGACGACCGTGATCACCGACAGCGTGACGAGGGCCCCCAGATACGGCACGAAGTTGAGGAGCCCCGCGACGACGCCCCACAGGGCCGGGTTGGGCATGCCGACCGCCCACATCGCCAGCCCCACGCACAATCCCATGCCGATGTTGATCAGCGTGACCGTGAAGAGGTAGGTGGAGATTTGGAGCTCGGTCTGGCGGGCGATCTCGACCGCCCGGCGCTTGTCCTGGAGTCGTGGCAGCACCCGGATCAGCTTGCGGAGAAAGAAGTCCCCGGAGGCGAGCAGAAAGAACAGCAGGATCAGCACGACCACCGCGGTGCCTAGGAACGCCTGGGTGCCCGAGAGCAACGCGCCGGTCCACGTGCCGCCCTTCACCCGGACCTCGCGGGTGGCGGGGTCGCCGCCGTTCCCTCTCAGGCGCTCGACCTCCTCCTCGACCTTCTCGGCCGCCTGCTGCACCTGTTCGACCGGCCGCCGGAGGCCGCGGACCCGGCGCTCGACGCGCTCGACGCCCTCCGGAGCCCGGTCGATCCACTGGGAGGCCGGCCCCGAGAGCCGCTGGATCCCGACCGCGACGATCCCCAGGAGCGCCAGGATGACGAGGGCGGCTGCGATCCCCTGGGGGACGTGGAGCCGGACCATCCCGCGGACCACGGGGCTGAGGAGGAAGCTGAGGATCGTCGCCACCGCGACGGGCAGCAGGAAGGGCCGCGCGAAGTGAAGCGTGTAGAGCGACAGCAGGACGAAGATGCCGATCAGCGCCGTCGTACGGGCGTAGACCCAGCCGTCGTTGACCTTCGTCGGTTCCATCCTCACCCCCTCCCGTCGTGGGCCCGATCCGGTACCCGGCCGGCGCGGGTCCGTTCCCGCGCTGCGGGATCATGGCGCTCACCCGCTCCAGCTTCGATACTTGGCCCCGGAATGACGGTCTTCGGCCGCAACCCGGGCGCCTTCCTGGCGCTCCTCCTCACCACGCTGGCGTCCGCGGACGCCAGCGCTCAGGGAACGGGCCCGGGCGCGAACGGCGCTCCGCTCCGCATCGTCCTGTTCATCGCCGACGGCGCCGGGGTCGCGCACTGGAGCGCGGCCCTGTACGCTGCCGACAGCCTGGCGATCGAGCGCCTCCCCGTCGTCGGCCTCGTCGATCCGCGGAACACGTCGCGCCCGATCCCCGAGAGCGCCTCCACCGCGACCGCGCTCGCGACCGGCGTGAAGACCTACTACCGGGCGGTCGGCGTGGGACCGGACTCGCTGCCCCGGACGACAGTGCTCGAGGTCGCCGAGGAGGCGGGGCTTGCCACGGGGCTCGTCACGACCGCGTTGATCACCGACGCGACGACGGCGGCCTTCGCGGCCCACGTCACCCATCGCAACCAGCGGTTCGAGATCGCGCGCCAGATGGCCGCCGCCGGGATCGAGGTCCTCCTGGGCGACAATCGGGCGGCGTTCGACCCGGCCGCGCGGCCCGACTCGCTCGACCTGATCGCCGAGCTCCGCCGTGGTCGCGCGTGGGTCGACGACCCGGCGGGGTTGGCTGCGGTCGCGGCGTCGGACTCCGTCCTCGGCCTGGTCGGCTTCTTCCCGACCGACCGGGATTTCGACACCCTCCACCGGCGACCCACGCTGGCCGCGCTGACCGACGCAGCCCTCCGGGTCCTCGACCGCGATCCGGACGGCTTCTTCCTCGTGATCGAGAACGAGCATATCGACCATTTGAGCCACGAGAGCTTCTCCCTCGACCGCATCGTCGCCGAGATCGAGGTCCTCGACCGCGCGCTCGCCGTCGCGCTCGAGTACCACCAGCGGAACCCCGCGACGCTGATCATCGTGATCGGCGACCACGAGACCGGAGGGCTCTCGCTCCTGCCGGACGCGAGCGGCGCGGTGGCCGCCGTCTGGGGCTCCACCAACCACTCCGTCGAGCTCGTGCCCGTGTTCGCGCTCGGCCCCGGCGCCGACCGGTTCGGGGGCATCCGATCCGGAGCCGACGTCGGGCGCATCCTGCTCGACCTCGTGGCCGGGACCCCGGCGAACGCCGACGATTGACCGCGCGCATCCCGGCGATAGATTGCAGTCCAGCCCTCGTCACCCCCGACCGGAGAGAGCCGTGGACCCGCTGAGACCGATCGAGCGCCTGATCGAAGACCGTCACGTCCTGAAGCACCCGTTCTACATCGCCTGGCGGGAGGGGACGCTACCCCGCGCCGCGCTCCGCACCTATGCGGCGCAGTACTATCACCACGTCAAGGCGTTCCCCACCTATCTCTCCGCGCTGCACTCGCGGTGCGACGACCTTCCGACGCGTCAGGCGCTGCTCGAGAACCTGCGCGACGAGGAGGAGGGACCGGAGAACCACCCGGCCCTGTGGCTCCGCTTCGCCGCCGCCGTCGGCTGCGCGGAGGGCGAGGCCGAGGCCGCCGAGCCGCTTCCCGAGACCCGCCGGGCGATCGAGGCGTTCCGCGAGGCGGTCGGATCGGGGTCGGTGAGCCGTGGTCTGGCCGCGCTTTGGGCGTACGAGTCGATGGTCCCGGCCGTCGCGGGCGAGAAGATCCACGGGCTGGCCGAGCACTACGGGGTGACCGGATCGCCGGGCACCGACTACTTCGAGGTCCACCGCACGCTCGATGTCGAGCACGCCGCCGCCACGCGGGTCCTGGTCGCCGAACGGGTTCGCGACGACGCCGAAGCGGGCGAAGCCGCGATCGGCGCGGAGAGCGCGGTCGCGGCCGTCAACCTCCTGCTCGACGGCGTCTGCCGCGCTCACGGCATCGCGCGCGCGGCGTGAAGTCCCGCGGGCTGCCGGTCTCCGGCCTAGCGGCGGTTGAAGAAGAAGCCGAAGATCAGCAGCAGGATCAGTGAGCCGATGATGGCCCAGCCGAGGCTTCCCCAGGAGAAGGTCTCGACGCCGCCGTACCCGAGCTGGCGGCCGATGAAGCCACCGACCAGGGCGCCGGCGACGCCGAGGAGGGTCGTCAGGAGGCAGCCACCGCGCTGATCTCCCGGCATGACGAGCTTGGCGAGCGCTCCCGCCACGAGCCCTAGCACGATCCACGCCAGTATGCCCATCGTACGCTCCTTTCCTGATGAGATCGCCGCCCGACACCGGGCGCCCGGGAGCAACCTAATCGAACCCGCCTCTCGCCGTCAGCCGCCGTGAGCTCGGCTCTCCTCTACCAGTGGCTCTTCCTCCGTCTCTCCCGGCGGTTCACGCTGCCATTCCTGCTCGCGGCCGGCGCGCTCCTGGGGCTCGCGTTCCCGCCCCTCGCCCGGCGGGTCGTCGTCGCGCTGCCTCCGCTCCCCGCCGCGCTGGCCGTCCTGGGATTGCTGGCCCTCGCGCTGCTCGCCTCGCTGTGGACGGCGACCGCGGCCTACCGCCTGGCCCCGCCACGGCCGGTGGCGTGGTTCGATCCGCCGGACCCCACTCCTCCCCCGGCTCCCGCGCCGCGCGCGAACCTCCTCGGACGCTATCGGCGCATCGGTCTCATCCTCGCCGGCGGGGGAGCCAAGGGCGCGTACCAGGCCGGCGCCCTCGCCGCGGTCCACGGCTTCCTTGCGGAGCGGGGCGCGCTGGGCAGCGTGCGGATGATCGCGGGGACCTCGATCGGCGCCTGGAATGCCTGCTTCTGGCTGGCCGGCATGGTGTCCGAGGACGCCGACTCCCCGCTCGAGCGGTGGTGGAGCCGGCTCGACCTGTCCGAGGTCGTCGCTCCCACGTTCTACCTTCCGGCCGGCCGCAACTACGTGCTGTCGGCGGCGCCGTGGCGCCAGGCATTCCGCTCCCTGTTCCACGACCATCCGGCCGCCCGTGAGCGGCTCGAGGCGGTGATGCGCGAGCCCGACGCCCCCGGCAGCCTGCGCTTCTACCTGACCCGCACCAACGTCGAGCGCGCCCATCTCGAGTTCTCCACGAACCGCCCCGACCTCGTCGACCTCGACAACGCGAGCGGGCGGCGACGGCCGCTGGAGCCACCGGACCGATGGACCCGGGCCACCTCCGTCGAGGATCTCGAGCAGGCGGTCTTCGCCTCGATGGACCTCCCTCCGCTGTTCGAGTACGTGCAGATCGGCGACGAGACGTTCGAGGACGGCGGCGTCGTCGACAACCTGCCGATCTACTTCGGGACGGGGATCGAGAAGTGCGATCTGCTGTTCGTGTTCCCCCTCAACGCCTCGTACGCCTCGGGTGTCGATCGGCGCCGGATCCTGCGCCGCATGCAGCGGGTGCTGACGATCCGCCAGGGGGCGCTCGAGCGGAAAGCGCTCAAGGACGTCTATCTCTACAACGAGCTCGCCGCCCTCCGGGGCCAGACCCGGGGAGCCCGCCTCGAGGACGTGCCGATCCTCGCGGACACGTCGCCCGCGGGCTCCGATCCCGCGCTGCGGGAAGCCGCCTCCCGTTCCCTCGTCGAGCGCGCCGCGACCCGCGTGCATCGCCCGGTGCAGATCTTCGCGGTGTGCCCCGACGAGCCTCTCGGCATCGACACGATGGAGTTCTGGAAGACGGAGGCCGCGGGCCGCGCCTACCGGCTCATGCGGGAGCACACCCGTTATGAGCTCGAGCGCTTCGATTTCGAGGCCGACCCGAACTGGATCCGCATGGCCCTGGTGGGACCGCGGGGCGAGATCCGTTACGTGGAGGACTTCTGATCCGGCGCCTCCCTGCTAGGCGCGGATCGGGATCGTGAACCGGAACCTGCTGCCTCCGCCCGGAGCGGACTCGACCCAGATGTGGCCGCCGTGACGCTCGACGATCTTGCGGCATACCGCGAGCCCGATCCCCGTGCCGGGGTACTTCTCGGGCGTATGGAGCCGCTGGAAGATCGTGAACACGTGTTCCGCGTACCGGCCCTCGATGCCGATCCCGTTGTCCCGGACCGAGAAGATCCACGCGTCCCCCTCGCGCTCGGCCGAGACGTCGATTCGGGGGGGCGCCGCGGCGCGGAACTTGATCGCGTTCGAGACCAGGTTCTGGAACAGCTGCACGAGCTGGGATCGATCCGCCCGAATCGTGGGAAGCCCGGAGGCCGTCACCTGGCCGGCCGACTCCTCGATCGCCACGGTCAACGCCTGGACCGCATCCTCCACGACCTCGCCGCTATCCAGGTCCTCGATGGCTCGACCCTCGGTCCCGACGCGCGAGTAGAGCAGCAGGTCGTCGATCAGCGCCTGCATCCGGCGCACCCCGCCCTGGGCGAAGTCGATCTGCTTGCGCGCGTCGCCGTCGATATGGTCGGCGAGGTGTCGCTCGAGGAGCTGGAGGTTGCTGCCCACCGTCCGCAGCGGCTCCCGCAAGTCGTGCGAGGCAATGTAGGTGAACAGCCCGAGCTCGGCATTCGACCGCGCCAGCTCCTCGACCTTCTCCTCCAGGGTCTTCTCCACCCACTTGCGGGCCGTGATGTCCCGCAGGATCCCGGTGACGAACGACCCCCGGTCGGTCTGCCACCTCGAGAGCGACAGCTCGACGGGGAACTCCGAGCCGTCCCGCCGCCTCCCGATCAGCTCCACCGAGCGCCCGACCATCGGAGACTCGCCGGTCTCCAGGAAGCGCGCTAGACCGGCTCGATAGGCATCCCGGTGCCGGTCCGGAAGGAGCAGAGCGGCCTCCTTGCCCTTCATCTCCCCGCATGAATACCCGAAGATCCGATCCACGCTCTCGTTGCAGTAGACCACGCGACCCCTCTCGTCGATCGTGACGATCGCGTCGCTCGCGCTCTCCGCGAGGGCGCGGTACTGCTCTTCGCTCGCCCGTAGCGCCTGCTCGGTCCATCGCCGACGCAGGACTTCGCCGAGCTGGGATCCGACGCTGTCCATGAGGTTGACAAGCCGGTCGTCGGGCTCCTCGGGCCGGTCCGAGAAGAACTCGATCACCGCGATCGTCTCCTCGGCGGTCCGGACGGGAAACGCGAGCGCCGCCCGCACGTTCAGCTCCTTCGCCAGGCCGGTGCGAATGAATGTGGGATCCGCCTGGATGTCGCGGACCCATTCCGCCCGGCCGCTCTGCAGCACTCTGCCCGGCAGCTCCTGGCCGGACAGCACTGCGGACCTCGTGGCCCGGCGGAAGCTCTCGTGCCGCTCAGGATCGTCGAGGTGCCAGAGGTCGGTCGGTTTCAGCTCTCCGCGAGTGTCCGGGGACGGGACGTAGACGTGACCCACCGGCCACCCGGTGAGCTCGCAGACCAGCCTGAGCGCCGTCTGCAGGGCATCCCGCTCGGAATCCGACTCGTTGGCGACCATCGCCACCTGCTGGAGCAGCCGCGCCGAGCGCGCGACATGCACGCTCTCGGTGACGTCGCGCGACACGGCGACGATCGCCTCCAGTCTCCCGTCCTCCGGGCTCTGGACGCCGCGCGTCGTCGTCTCCACCCAGACCGGGTTTCCATCGCGGTGGAGGAGGCGGCACACGACGGGCGGGGGCTCCACGCCGTGGAGCAGATCGCGGTGCGCCTCGACCACGCGCTCGAGATCCTCCTCGTGGAGGAACTCGCTCCCGTCGCGCCCCATCACCTCCGCGGGATCGTAGCCGAGGAGCGCCCGGGTGGCGGGCGAGGCGTACGTCACCTGCCCCTCGGGAGTGAAGCGGACGATCATCTCCCGCACGTTCTCCGCCAGCCGGCGATAGTCCTCCTCCCTTTGTCTCAGCGTCTCCTCGGCCCGAACCGTCCCGGTGATGTCCTGGCAGATCCCGAGGAGTCGCACGCGATCTCCGCTCTCCAGGACATCGAACCGGCCCTGGCTCTGGAGCACGCGCGTTTCACCGTCGGGGCGGACGATTCGCTCGCGGAACGAGAAGTCCTGCCGCTTCTCGACGGCATCCCGCACCGTTTCGTCGACCATCGCGCGATCCCCGGGGTGGATCCGCTCCAGGAACGTCGGGTAGCTGACCGGCGTGCCGGGCTCCAGGCCGTAGATCCGGTACATCTCTCTCGACCACGTCACGGAGTCTTCCCCGACATCCCATTCCCAGCTCCCCAGCCCAGCCAGCTTCTGGGCCTCCGCCAGCTGGGTCTCGCGGGACGCGAGCTCGCGGTTGACCTGCTCGAGCTCGCTGGAGCTCTTGAGGGCGATCGCCCGCGGGAGTAGCGGGACCAGTAAAACCACTGTCCCGAGGGAGGCGATCGCGGTGACCACCTTGACTCCGCCGGAGAGCCAGTGGTCGGGGTTCCACACCGTCCAGACCCCCATCACGTGGGTCATCCCGCACGCCACGAAGAAGATGGCGAAGAGCCCGAACATCCAGTGGAAGGGAATCTCGCGGCGGCGGCGGTGGAGGAGATACACGAGGCCCAGGGGGATGGCGAAGTACGAGAGGGCGATGATCGAGTCGGCGATCACGTGGAGCCACACCAGCTCGGGCTTCCACAGGTAACATGCCCCGTGCGGCATGAAGCCGTCGGAGGCCAGGAACTGGTTCAGCGACTCGAACATCGTAGCGGTCCTTTCTTCGTGTAGCGGATGAGTCGTCCCGAAAACGGGGGACGATGTCGTCGCGCGGAGAGCGAGCTCACACCCCGTGGGTCAGGCGATAGCACGACGGCGCCGAAGAGGCGGTCAGAAATCGAACAGAAGGGAGGGGTGGGAAGATGCGGGAGCGCAGAGGGCGCGCGAGGGGGAAACGAAAACGGCCTCCGCTGCGCGCGGAGGCCGTGATCAAGAAAGACCCGGCGGCGACCTACTCTCCCACACGGTCCCCCGTGCAGTACCATCAGCGCTGAGAGGCTTAACTGCCGTGTTCGGAATGGGAACGGGTGTGTCCCTCTCGCTATAGCCACCGGAATGTCAAGCAGCGTCCCGAACGCGGGATCCGCCGACGGGGGCTCTCCGCCCCCGGACAACTGAAGTGTCTGCCTGTTCGCCGAACCCTCTCTAAAGAGAAAGTTGGTCAAGCCTCACGGGCGATTAGTACCGCTCGGCTGAAGGCATTGCTGCCCTTACACCTGCGGCCTATCAACGTGGTAGTCTACCACGGCCCTTCAGGCGGCTTGCGCCGCGGGACACCTGGTCTTGGGGTAGGCTTCCCACTTAGATGCTTTCAGCGGTTATCCCGTCCACACATAGCTACCCTGCGCTGCGGCTGGCGCCACAACAGGCACACTAGCGGTGTGTCCGACCCGGTCCTCTCGTACTAGGGTCGGAGCCCCTCAAGTGTCCTACGCCCACGACGGATACAGACCGAACTGTCTCACGACGTTCTAAACCCAGCTCGCGTACCGCTTTAATGGGCGAACAGCCCAACCCTTGGGACCTTCTCCAGCCCCAGGATGCGATGAGCCGACAT
>DATKCO010000113.1:0-14998 GCA_035513155.1 Gemmatimonadota bacterium
GGCGCGGTGGCGGTGCGGGTGCCGAACTGGATCGGCGACGCGGTGCTGGCGCTGCCGGCGGTGGCGGCGCTGGCGGAGCGCTTCGCCGACCGCACGGTGGTGGTGGTCGCGCGAGCGGTCGTGGCGCCCCTGTTCGTGGGCCTCCCCCGGGTCACCGAGGTGGCGCGCGTCTGGGGAGACGGAGCGGGCCGGCTGGCGAGCGCGAGACAGGCGCTCCTCGGCGCGCGGCCCGAGCTGGGCGTCGTGCTCACGCATTCGATCGGGACCGCCGCGGAGCTCGCGGTCGGCGGGACCCGCCAGCTGTGGGGATACGGCGGTCCGCTACGGCGGCTCGTGCTCGACGTGGCGCTGCCGCCGCGCTGGCTGCGCGGCCGTCATCGCTGGGAGGCGTACGCGCTCCTGGCCGCGGCGGTGACCGGCCGCCCGGTGCCGGAGCGCTATCCACTCGTCTCCGCGGCCGGTGATCTGGCGGCCGCGGACTCCCTGTTCGCGGAAGCGGAAATCGACCCCGCGCAGGAACCGGTGGTGGGCCTCGTCCCGGGCGCCCAGGCGGCGTCCCGGCGCTGGCCGGCCGAGCGGTTCGCCGGGCTCGCGTCGCGCCTGGGCGGGGAAGGAGCGCGGGTGATCGTCTTCGGCTCGGCGGCCGAGCGCGAGCTGGCCGCCACCGTGGCCGCGGCCGCCCGGCCCGCGCCGGCCGACTGGTCCGGCCGCACGCCCCTGCCGGTGCTGATCGAGTGCTTCCGTCGGCTCGACCTCCTGGTCACCAATGACACCGGCCCGATGCACCTGGCGGCGGCGGTCGGGACCCCGCTCGTCGATCTGTGCGGCGCCGCCAACGAGGTCGTGACCGGGCCGCGCGGGGCGGACAGCGAGGTCGTCGTCCACCCGATCCACTGCCGTCCGTGCGTCAAGAACACGTGCGCCTACAACCTGGGATGCATGACCGGGATCCGCCTCGAGCGCGTGCACGAGATCGCGCGCCGGAGGATCGACCCCGGGGTGCGCGCGGCGGGCGGCCGGTAGATTGGAGGGCGTGGGCGACACCGTCCAGTCCGAGCGGCTCGCGTGGGGAATCGACGTCGGCGGGACCGACTGCAAGGTCGGGGTCGTCGACGTCCGGGGACAGGTTCGCGCGGAGACCGGCTTCGAGACGCCGGCTTCCCCCGAGGCCGCGGTGCGCGCGATCGAGGCCGCCTGCCGGGAGACGGCGGCCGGAGTGGAAGCCCGGATCGAGCGGGTGGGTCTCGGCGTGCCGGGTCCCCTCGATCTCGAGCGCGGCGTCATCGTGCAGGCACCGAACCTGGGTTGGCGGGAGGTGCCGCTGAGGGACATGGTCGCCGAAGCGCTCGGCTGCCCGGTCGTCATGGACAACGACGCCAACGCGGCCGCCTACGGCGAGGCGTGGGTCGGCGCCGGGCGGGACGCCCGGGTGCTGCTGCTCGTCACGCTGGGGACCGGGGTGGGCGGCGGGGTCGTCGAAGAGGGGCGCGTGTTCCACGGCGCCCGCGGGCTGGCCGTAGAGCTCGGGCACATGGTCGCGGTGAGCGGCGGGCGGCTCTGCTCGTGCGGCAAGCGGGGCTGCGTCGAGGCGTACTTCAGCGCCCACGCGCTGAGCGAGCAGGCGGCCGAGGTCGACGCGGGGGACGACGACCCAAGGGGCCACGGCTCCCTGTTCGAGCGCTACGCCGGCGGTGACCCCCGGATCGTCCCCTGGCTCGGCCACGCGATCGACGTGCTGGCCCAGGCGGTGGCCCATGCCGGCGTCCTGTTCGATCCCGACCGCATCGTCTTCACGGGCGGGCTGACGCGCTCGTGGGACATCTACCGTGACCGGCTGGTCGAAGGGGTGATCGCCGACCTGGGTCCGGCGGGCCCGCCGCCGGACGGGATCGGTCTCTCTGAGCTCGGCGGCCGGGCGGGGATCGTCGGAGCCGCCGGCCTCGCGCTGCGCGGGTGACCCGGCTCCGCGAGCTCGGGGTCGTCGGGACCGTGGTCGAGGACACGATCGACCGCCCGGGCGAGGAGACGGTCCGGGACATGGGCGGCGCCTACTACGCGGTCCTGACGCTCAGCGCGCTGCTGCCGGACCACGCCGTGGCGGTCCCGATCGTGGCCGTCGGCGAGGACGCGATCGAGCGGGTCCGCGCGGACTGGTCGCGGCTGCCGCGCGTCTCGCTCGCGGGCGTGCACGTGGTCCCGGAGGTCAACAACAAGGTCCACATCGAGTATGATGCGAGGGGCGGGCGCGAGGAGACCCTGACGGGGGGGGTCCCCGCGCTGGAGTGGGAGCGCCTCGAGCCCTGGATCGTCCGGCTGGACGCCTGGTGCTGGAACTTCGTGGCCGGGAACGAGGCGGACCTCGGCACGTTCGGGCGCGTCAAGCGCGACCGGAGCGGGCCGCTCCACCTCGACGTCCACAGCCTCTGCCTGGGCCCGCCCCGCGCGGGCCGGCCGCGGGAGCCGCGCCGCCCGGCCGACTGGGAGGCGTGGATCGAGGGCGCCACCTGGGTCCAGCTCAACGAGACCGAGGCCGGCCTGCTGTGGGAGGACCATCCGGGACCGCTGCCGCCGGACCGCGAGGCGGAGCTGGCCCGGCGCGTGCACGGCCTCGGGGCCGAGGGCGTGGTGATCACGCGGGGCGCGCGCGGCGCGAGCTGGCTGCCGCGGGAGGGCGCGCGTATCGACGTCGCCGCTCACGGCCCGGCGCGGGACCCGACCGGATGCGGGGACGTGCTCGGCGCGGCGTGGGTCGCCCTCCGCGCGGGCCACGGCCTCGACGGGGAAGCCGCCCTCCGCGGGGCCGTCCGGGCGGGGAGCGCCGCGGCCCGGATCCGCGGGACCGCCGGGCTCGCGGATGCCCTCGAGCGCGCCGATGTCCTCGCCGAGCCGACACACCGATCCGAGGAGACGGGACGATGAGCGATCCCGACAGAGAGGGCCCGCCGCCAGCGGCGGACACGCTGGCCGTGCACGCCGGGGCGATGCGGGACGATGCCGCGGGGGCGATCGTCACCCCGATCTTCCAGTCGTCCACGTTCGACTACCCGGCCGGAGACCGGCCGCTCGTCTACACGCGCTATGGGAACAACCCCAGCCAGGAGGCGGTCCAGCGGAAGGTGGCGGCGCTGGAGGGGACGGAAGCGACGCTCGTCCTGGCCTCGGGAATGGCCGCGATCGCGACCGCGATCCTGTCGGTCTGCGGGAGTGGCGATCACGTGGTGGCCGCCCCCGCCCTCTACGGCGGCACCCACGTCCTGCTCGACCAGGCGCTGCCGCGGCTCGGCATCCAGGTCACCTATGCCGAGACCGTCGACGCGGACGCCTGGGAGGGGGCGACCCGGCCCGAGACCCGGCTCTGGCTCTGGGAGGCGATCTCCAACCCGCTCCTCCGGGTGGCGGACGGTCCCGCTTTGGCCGAGCGCGCCCGCCAGCGGGGGGTCACGACCCTGGTCGACGCCACGTTCGCGACCCCGATCCACCAGCGCCCGGCGTCGTTCGGGGTGGACCTCGTCATGCACAGCGCCACCAAGTACCTCGCGGGCCATTCGGACCTGATCGCGGGGACCCTGTCGGGCTCCGCCGAGCGGATCCGTCGCGCGGTCGAAGCGCTCCGTGTCTTCGGCGGATCGGTCGACCCCCATGCCGCGTTCCTGCTGGAGCGCGGGCTGAAGACGCTGGCGCTCCGCGTGGCGCGCCACGAGGAGAACGGGCGCGCGGTCGCGAGGTTCCTCGCCGGCCACCCGCGCGTCGAGCGGGTCTGGCACCCCACGCTGCCCGACCACCCGGACCACGATGTCGCCGCGCGGGTCCTGGGGGGGACGGGTGGCGGCGTCGTGACGTTCGTGCCGCGCGCCAGCGCGGCCGAGGCGGAGGCGCTGGTCGGCCGCTTCCGCTGGATCCGGCTGGCCCCCAGCCTCGGCGGGGTCGAATCCCTCGTCTCGATGCCGGCCCTGACCTCCCACCGCTCCCTCCCGCCCGAGGAGCGCCGGGCGGGGGGGATCCCGGACGCGATGATCCGGCTGGCCCTCGGGATCGAGGCCTCCGCCGACCTCGTGGCCGATCTCGACCACGCCCTGGCCACCCTCTAGGCGCGCAGCCAGGGACCGTGCGGATCGTCCTGGCGCCCAACGCCTTCAAAGGGACCCACGACGCCATCGAAGTCGCGCGGGCCTGGGAGGCCTCGCTCGCCGGCCGCGCGGAGGTCCTGGCGCGGCCGCTCTCGGACGGGGGCGACGGCTTCCTGGCGGTCGTCCGCCACTACCGCCCCGCCGTGATCGAGGTCGCCGCCCGGGTCCCCGCTCCCGCGGGTCGCGCGATCCCGGCGCACTGGGGATGGGACCCGGAGGGAGGAACCGCGTTCCTGGAGAGCGCGGCCGCGCTCGGGCTCGCGCGGGTGGAGCCCGCGGATCAGGACCCGCTCGCCCTCACGAGCGCTGGACTCGGCCGGCTGATCCTGACCGCCGCGGGCCTGGCCCCGGAGGAGATCGTGGTCGGGCTCGGCGGCAGCGCGACGGTGGACGGCGGCCTCGGGATGGCGCGCTCGCTGGGCTACGCCTTCGAGGACTCCCAGGAGCGCCCGATCGCGCGGCCGGAAGGGCTCGCGCGCCTGGCGCGGATCCGGCCGCCGGACCGCCCCGCGATCGAGCGGACGGAGATCCTCGCGCTGGCCGACGTCACCGCCCCCCTCCACGGCCCGGCGGGGGCGGCGCGCAGGTTCGGCCCCCAGAAGGGTGCCGACACCGAGGCCGTGGAGCGGCTGGCCGAGGGGCTCGAGCGGTTGGCGGAGCGGTGGGTGGCCGACCTGGGGGTCCCGGCGGACCTGGCGGGGCGCGCCGGGGCCGGCGCGGCCGGAGGGCTGGGGGGCGCGCTCGCGGCCTTCCTCGGCGCCCGGATCGCCTCCGGCGCGGCGTGGTGCGGCGGCCTGGCGGGGCTCGACGAGGCGCTCGCCCGGGCCGACGTCGTGGTGACGGGGGAGGGTCGCTTCGATCGGCAGAGCGCGGAGGGCAAGGCGACCGGCCACGTGCTCGCGCGGGCCCGCGCGGCGGGCGTCCCGGCCGCCGTCGTCTGCGCCGAGGCCGGCCGGGGCGCGGAGGCCCCGGACGCGGGCGACGCGATCGTCGTCGACGGCACCGCGATCGGGCGCAGCCCCCGGGACGCCCTGGGCTTGGACGACCTCGTCCGGCTGCTCGACGTGGCCCTGGGGCGCCGGGGAGGCGACGCTCGTCGAGGCGGCTGAGCTTTGCCCCCTCCGGGGGCCCGGATATATTCGCGCCCCGATGAGAGTTCGCGCCCTCCTGCTGACGGCCGCTCTGCTCGTTCCCGGGTGCGGCGGGGGCTCCGGTCCCACCGATCCGCCGACGCCCCGCGAGATCCTGATCGTGGGCCTGGCCCGCCGGGATCGCTCGCCGGTCCAGTCCCTCGAGGGATACCTGGCCTTCTTCTACGATCGCGACGCGGAGACCTTGCTGAGCGCCGCGCCGGTCGTCAACGGCCGCCCCGTGGATCAGGAGTTCCAGCCGGGGATCGTCCCCGGGCCGGGGTACTCCGAGGGGATCAACGTCGAGCCCGGGCAGCTCTATCAGCTCACGGCGGAGGTGACCCGTCCCGGCCACGGCACGATCGAGGTGACGTCGGCGCAGGTCCTGATCCCGTCGGAGCTGGAGATCGAGGTCCCCGAGGAGGTCCAAGCGGGATCGCCGCTGACCGTGAGCTGGAGCGTCACCGGTGCCCAGATGGTCAACGTGGCCGTGGAGGCCGTGTTCTCGGAGCACGTGCCGGCGTCCCAGGGGATGTTCACGATCCCGGCGTCGGCGTTCGCGGATCGCCCCGCGGGCCAGGAGGTCGAGGTCGAGATCACGGCCTACAACACGTTCTACGAGCCGCTCGGCGCCGCGATCAGCACGCTCTCCGACGCCCAGGCCGCGGCCGAGAAGTTCCGGGGGATCGACAACGTCGAGGGGGGAGTCGGCGTCTTCGGGGGCGCCTTCACGCTCGGCGAGATCGTGACCGTGCGCTGAGCGGGACCGTGGCGTCCCGCCCCGCGTCAACCATCCAGTCAAGGAGCCTTCGCATGCGCCCATTCCTGCACGTCCTGGCCCTCTGCTCGATCGCGCTCGCGACGGCCGTCTGCGGCGGCGGGGACCAGGACGGCCCCGACGCGGTGGGGGAGAACGGCGTCACGCCGTCCGACACGGCGGGCGTCGGCGAGGTCGGGGACGCTCGCCCCCGCGACTCGGGTGGGGTGAGCGGCCAGGCCGTCTTCGCCGCCAACTGCGCGACCTGCCACGGCCAGGACGGCCGTGGCGACGGCCCGGCGGCCACCGGGCTCGAGCCTCCTCCCTCCGACATAACCGATTCGTCGTGGACGACCGGCGACGGGTCGCTCCAGGCCCTCAAGAACACGATCGAGCACGGCAGCCCGGGAACCGCCATGATCGGCTGGAGGGGCACCCTGACCGAGGCCGAGATCGACGCGGTGGCCGCCCACGTGAAGGAGCTCGCGCGCTAGCCGTCCGCGCGGCGCGCCGCGGGGCGGGCTCCCCCCGGGGAGGCGCCCAGGAGCTCCGATGAAGATCACCTGCCAGGGGATCCACAAGAAGTTCGAGCTCGACGGGCGCTCGATCCGTGCCCTGGACGGAGTCTCGTGCGAGTTCGAGTCCGGCGAGCTGGTCGTGGTCATGGGACGATCGGGGTCCGGCAAGACCACACTCCTGAACGCGATCGGCGGGCTTGAGCGACCCTCCGCGGGCGACGTCCTGGTCGACGGGGAGGACCTCTACGCGCGCGGAGACCGGGCGCTCAGCCGCTATCGGAACGAGCGGGTCGGCTTCGTCTTCCAGTCGTTCCACCTCGCGGCGGAGGAGACCGCGGTGGAGAACGTCCTCGTCCCGTTCCTGTTCGCGCGGCGCCGCCCCGCCGACGCCCGCGCCAGGGCGCTCGCGGCGCTCGCGAGCGTCGACCTCTCCGAGCAGGTCGACCAGCCGGCGGGGACTCTCTCGGCGGGGCAGAAGCAGCGGGTGGCGATCGCCCGCGCGATCGTCAACGGGCCGGACTTCGTGCTCGCCGACGAGCCGACCGGCAACCTGGACGAGCGGACGGGCGCCGACATCGTGGTCCTGCTCCGCGGGCTGGCGAAGGAGCAGGGCCTCGGGGTCGTGATCGTGACCCACGACCCGGCGATCAGCGCCGTGGCCGATCGCGTCGTCCGGATCGCGGAGGGACGCATAGCGGGAGAGGAGCCCTGATGGGCCCGGTACGGGCCCTGCGCCGCGCCGGCCACAACCTGCGCCGGCATCGCGCCCGCGCGGTGCTCCTGGCCGGCGGGGTGGCGATCGGGGTGGCGATGCTCGTCTTCCTGCTGGCGTTCGTGGCGGGCACGCGGCGGGCGCTGCTCGACCGGGTCGTGAGCTCTCTGCCGATCACCCACCTGACCGTGGTGCCGCGCTCGATCTCCCTGTCGGTGATCAAGTTCGACAGCCCGTTCTCGAACCTCGACCCGCGCGCGGTGGAGCGGATCGGCGCCGTGGAGGGGGTCGAGCGGGTCATGCCGATGGCCGCGCTCAAGCTCCCCGCCCAGCTCCGGGCGCGGTTCTTCGGGCAGGGGTTCGTCACCGACACCGGCGTGTTCGGGATCGAGCCCGCGCTCGTCGAGGGCCAGATCCCCGCCGGATCGAACTTCGGCGCCGGGGAGCCGCAGGGAGGCGCGATCCCCGCCGTCGTCTCGAGCGAGCTCATCGACATGTACAACACCGGCTTCGCCAAGACGAACGACCTCCCGCAGCTGACCGCCGAGATCCTGCGGGGCCAGCAGGCGACCCTCTACCTGGGGAGCTCCTCGTTCCGGCCGGGAGCGGGGGAGGACGTGCGGGCGGTTCCGGTCCGGCTGGTCGGGGTCAGCGACCGGGTGCCCCTGGTCGGGGTCAGCGTCCCGCGGGAGATCGTGGAGCGGTGGAACGAGGAGATGGTCGGCGAGACGACGCCGCAGTACGTGCAGCTCACGGTCGTCGTCGAGCGCGCCCAGGAGGTCGAGGACGTGGCGGCGCGGATCGAGGCCATGGGGTACCAGGTCACCTCCGGACGCGAGGTCGCCCAGCGGGTGCGGACGCTGACCCGGGTCCTCCAGGCCGCGTTCGGCCTGATCGGGCTGGTCGTGCTGGCGGTGGCGGGCGTGGGGATCGCGAACGCGCTCCTGCTCTCGGTCATGGAGCGCCGGCACGAGATCGGGATCTTCCGCTCCGTGGGGGCGAGCCGGGGCGACATCCGGCTCCTGTTCCTCTGCGAGGCGGCCCTGATGGGCCTCGGCGGGGCGGTGGCGGGTCTGGGGCTGGCCGCGGCCGCCGCGATGGGGGCCGACCGGGCCCTGGACCGCGTCCTGCCGGACCTCCCGCTCTTGCCCGAGAGCTTCTTCGCGTTCTCTTGGCCGATCCTGGTCACGGGCCTTAGCTTGGGGTTTTTGATCAGCATCCTCGCCGCGGTCCCTCCCGCGCACCGGGCGGCGCGGATGGACCCTGCGCGCGTCCTCACATCCGGATAGGCAGCATGGCGGAAAAGACGCGAACCAGGGGTTCCGCCAAGTCGCTGGCGGCGCGCTACGAGGGGGTCGGCATACGCACCGAGCGGCTGGATCGCCTGTGCAACCTCCTGCCGGGAGCTCCCGATCCGCTCGAGGCGGCCTCACGCGAGGAGCTGATCGCGCGCCCGGAATGGGCCAGGCTGGACACCCGCCGCCGCAACCGGGCGGTGGGGTTCGTCCGCCGCAGCCATCTCCTCGGACGGCACATGGTCCACCCCCCCGCTACCTATCTCCGGAGCCTCAAGGGCGAGCCGCTCGACAAGCATAGCCTGAAGGCCGTCAAGCTGCCCAAGGTGCCGTTCCGCTACAAGGACGTCCCCATGGCGGCCCTCGCCCCCAAAGGGACCCTCACCGTGGCCCCGCTCCTGTCGCTCGTCCCGCGACTCAAGTCGACGCCGACCGAGGACCTGCCGTTGATCCTCAACTCGCGCCTGTTCCACTTCTACTGGCAGCACTACTTCCCGAAGAAGGCCGGATCGCCGGCGGTGCCGGCTGAGGATCGGCTCGAGGGGTTCCAGGTGCCGATGCTGACCAAGAAGTCGGGCCGGGAATTCCGCGAGGTGCGGGATCGTCTGCTCGCTCTGGCGGAGCAGAACTCGGAGCGGCTGGCGGCGATGGACGAGGTCCACCGGATCGGCAAGGAGTCGGGCGTGCCGCTGGTGCCGCTGGCGCGGACGGAGGGGATCATCCGCGAGATCAACGTGCCGCGGGCCCTGGCCGAGGTGGCCGACGTGAAGCGGCGGGGACCGGTGGTGATCTTCCGCCGCGGGTCGACGATCGTGACCACGACCGAGGAAGCCGCCACGTATCTGGAGCTGTGGCTGAAGCAGCGCTTCAACGAGCTTCGCGGCATGACGAAGGAGGAGCTCGAGCTGTTCATCGAGCTCCCCGTCACGACCGCCCACGTGGTGGTCGTCCTCCAGCACCGGGCCCGGATCGAGGCGGAGATCGAGCGCACGCAGACGAAGATCGAGGAGCTCCAGGCGCAGGCCGAGAGCCATCTCTACGACCTCTACGGGCTCAACGAGGCGGAGCGGGAGTTCCTGCGCTCCGCGTACCCCTGAGGCGATGGGATCGGACGCTCTCCCCATCGGGGTCGAGGAAGAGTATCAGCTCTGCGACCCGGACACCGGTGACCTGAAGCCGGCCGTCGAGGCGATCCTCGAGGCGGCGGGGCCGGAGCTCGCCGAACGGCTGGGCTACGAGCTCCTCCACACCGTGCTGGAAGCGAACACCGAGCGGTCCGTGACCGTGGCCGAGGCGATGGCGCGGGTACGGACGCTGCGCTGCGAGGTTATCGAACTCGCCGGTCCGCTGGGCGTGGCGGTCGGGATCGGCGGCGTGCATCCCTTCGCCAGCTGGCGCGACCAGGGGTTCGTGGACACGGAGGCGTACCAGTGGGTGGGCCACCAGCTCCGGTACCTGGCCCGGCGCAACCTCTCCTTCGGGCTCCATGTCCACGTGGAGGTGATCGACCCCGAGGCCCGGATCTACGTCGCCAACCAGCTCCGCCGCTGGTGCGCTCCGCTGCTCGCGCTCTCGGCCAATGCCCCGTTCTTCGAAGGCGGGGACACGGGGTTCGAGACGATCCGCATGCACGTCTTCGGCTCGTTCCCGCGCACCGGGTTCGCGCCGCACTTCCGGGACTGGCCCCACTACGTTCGGGTCATCGACGCGCTGACCGCCTCCGGCGCGATCACGAAGCCCCGGCAGGTGTGGTGGAACGTCCGCCCCCACATGTCCTACGACACGGTCGAGCTGAGGATGTTCGACATGCAGATCTGCCTCGACCGGACCCGCACGCTGGTGGCCCTCGCCCAGGCGGTGACCGCCGAGCTCCTCTCCCGCTGGGAAGCGCGGGAGCCGGAGTGGGAGCTCGAGCCCGGGTTCCTCGCGGACGGCTGGTTCAAGGCGCAGCGCTTCGGGTGGGACGAGCTGATCGCCCATCCGATCACCGGGGAGACGGTCGCGCTCCGGGACGAGATCGAGGAGATGCTGCGGCTGGCGCGTCCCTGGGCCGAGGCCCTCGGGACGACGGCCGACTCGATCGACGGGGCGCGGCGGATCCTCGCCGACGGGCCGGAGGCCCACTGGCAGCGCGCGGAATGGCGCGCGCAGGGGCGCGATCTCGGCGCCCTCCAGCGGCGGATCTTCGAGCGCGTCCGCGACGACGCGCGCTGCGAATCGCTGGTCTCCTGAGGTCGGGCTGAGCGAGACCCACGGAATCCTCTCGCTGGTGCCGCCCCTGCTGGCGATCGCGCTCGCCATCGCGACCCGACAGGTGTATCCCTCGCTCCTACTCGGGATCTGGAGCGGCTGGTGGATCCTGGCGGACTGGAACCCGCTGGTCGGGGCGCGCGACACCCTGGAGGCGATCGCCACGGTGGTCGCCAATCCCGACAACGCGAAGATCCTCCTGTTCTCCCTCTCCATCGGTGCCGTCCTGACGCTGACCCAGCGGTCGGGAGGGGTGGACGGGTTCGTCGCCGCGCTCCGCCGGATCGGGATCGGGCGGACGCCCCGCAGCGCCGGCTACCTCGCCGCCGGCATCGGGACCGTCATCTTCATCGAATCGAACATCACGTCGCTGGTGACCGGCACGGTGGCGCGACCTCTGTTCGACCGGCTGAGGGTCTCACGCGCCAAGCTGGCCTACATCTGTGACTCCACTTCCGCCCCGATCTGCATCCTGATCGCGCTGAACGCCTGGGGGGCGTACGTGATCGGGCTGCTGGAGACCCAGGGGGTGGAGCAGCCGGTCGCCGCGCTCGTCCGCTCCGTCCCGTTCAACTTCTATCCGCTGCTCGCGATCGCTCTCGTGTACCTGGTCGTGACGCTGGACTGGAACGTGGGTCCGATGCGCCTCGAAGAGGAGGAGACGCGCCGCGTCGGACCGGTGTCGGCCGAGGGCCCCACGATGCCGCGCGACGAGGACGCACTCCTCGACGTCCCGGCCAAGCCGGGGGCGCCGGCGCGGGCGCTGAACATGATCATCCCCGTGCTCGTGCTGGTCGGCATGATGATTCTCGGCCTCTGGATCACGGGGGACGGCGACATCCTCGAGGGGGACGGTTCGACCGCGGTCTTCTGGTCGATCGTCACGGCGATCCTGGTCATGACGGCGATCTACAAGGTCCAGGGGATCCTGAGCGTCGAGGAGAGCACCCGCTACACCCTGCGAGGGATGTCCGGCCTGGTCCCGCTGGTCATGGTCCTCGTCCTGGCGTTCACCCTGGGAGCGACGTGCAACGCGCTGGGGACGGGCCCCTACGTGGCCGCCGTGGTCGAGCGGTTCCTGACGCCGGCGCTGGTCCCGCTGCTCCTGTTCGTGGCGGGCGCCCTGATCTCGTTCTCGACCGGCACGTCGTGGGGGACGTTCGCGATCATGACCCCGATCGGCGTTCCGATGATGGCGCTGGGGCTGCCGCTCCCGCTCGTCCTGGGCGCGATCCTGTCGGGCGGGATCTTCGGCGATCACTGCTCGCCGATCTCGGACACGACGATCGTGGCCTCGCTGGCGTCGGCATGCGACCATATCACCCACGTGCGCACCCAGCTCCCCTACGCGCTCATGGCGGGGGGCGCGGCCGGGGCGCTGTTCCTGCTCGCCGGGGTGATCGCCACCCGCTGATCGGCCGTCGCCGGAATAAACCGGCGCTTCCCGGTGTCTTGAGGAACGAGATGAGCGACTGCGCCCGCATTCGAAGCCGCTGTCACGTCTATCTCGACGGCGAGCTCCCCGCGCCCGAGAGGGCCGAGATGCGCGCCCACCTCGAGGTCTGCGACCCCTGCCGGGCGGGCTTCGAGCGCGAGCGGGCGTTCCTCGCCGCGGTGGCCGCGGGGGGGCGGGAGACCGCGCCCCCGGGGCTCCGCCGGCGCGTCGAGGCGGTGCTGGAGTCGGGCGGGGGGATCGCTCCCCCGGCGGGACCCGGCTGGCGCGCGTGGGGCCTCCTGGCGGCCGCGGCCGCGGTCGCCCTGCTCCTGGTGGCGCGTCCCTGGGGCGGGACCGATCGGCCCTCGGGGCCCATCCCGGCGGCCGTCGCCTTCGCGGCCGATCACGTGGCGCACGCCGAAAGCGCCCCGAGCGCGGCCCCGTTCCCGCCGGGGGCGGCCCCCGCCCCGCCGCTCGGCGCGGTGCAGGGCCTCTCCCGCTGCGTGATCGAGGGGCGGGCCTACGCCCACTTCACGTATCGCGCCGACGGAGCGACGTTCTCGGTGTTCGTCCCGCTCGACCGGGCCGGCCTGCCCGAGGCGATCGGCAGCGAGAGCGCCGTCGGGGCGGGAGAGGCGCAGGTCGCGGTCGTCGTCGTCGGTCCCCGGAGCGGCCGTCCTGCCGCGGTGCTCGTCTCCGACGCGCTCGCCGAACCGGCCCTGCGGGGCATCTGGGATCGCGGGTGAGCCCGCGTTGACGGTCCCGGCCGCCACGCCGATCATCTGACCCCCATGGCGATTCCCCGGAAGACGCGCGATCGCGCGGAGGAGCTGCGCGCCGAGATCCGCCGGCACGAGCGGCTCTACTACGTGGACAATGCGCCGGTCCTCACCGACGCGGAGTTCGACGCCCTGATGCGGGAGCTCCAGGAGCTCGAGGACCGCCATCCGGAGCTGGCGGCTCCGGACTCGCCGACGCGGCGCGTGGGGGGCGAGCCGCAGGACGCGTTCCCGGTCGCGCGTCACGAGATCCCGATGCTGTCGCTGGAGAACGCCAACGGGGTCGAGGAGCTCGAGGCGTGGCTCGACCGGGTGGCCCGCGCCGTGGGGGAGGCCGACGGTCCGGCGTACGTCACCGAGCTCAAGATCGACGGGCTCTCGATCTCCCTGCGCTACGAGGCCGGCGTGCTCGTGCGGGGAGCGACGCGGGGCGACGGGACGACCGGCGAGGACGTGACCGTGAACCTCCGCACGGTGCGGGGGATCCCGTTGCGGGTGCAGGGGGAGGGGATCCCCGCCCGGATGACCGTTCGCGGGGAGGTCTTCATGACGCGGAGCGGCTTCCGGCGACTGAACGAGGCGCGCGAGGAGGCCGGCGAGGCGCCGTTCGCGAACCCGCGCAACGCGGCCGCCGGCTCCGTGCGGCAGCTCGACGCGCGGATCACCGCCTCGCGCCCGCTCCGGTTCTTCGCCTACACGCTGCTCGAGGCCGATACGCGGCGCCAGTCGGAGTCCCTCGAGCGGCTCGAGACGCTGGGGTTCCCGACCAATCCGGAGTGGCACCGGTTCGAGGAGCGGGAGCCGCTCCTCTCGTATTGCCTCGACTGGCAGGAGCGGCGCCACGAGCTCGACTACGAGATCGACGGGATCGTCGTCAAGCTGGACGATCTCGACCGGCAGGCGGTTCTGGGGGCCACCTCGAAGCATCCCCGCTGGGCGGTGGCGTTCAAGTTCCCGGCCGAGGAGGCGACCACGGTCGTGACGGATATCCTCGTCACCGTGGGCCGCACCGGGAAGCTGACGCCGACCGCCGTCCTCGAGCCCGTCGAGGTGAGCGGGGTGACGGTCCAGATGGCCGGTCTCCACAACGCGGATGAGGTCGCGCGGAAGGACGTGCGGGTGGGGGACACGGTGATCGTCGCCCGCGGCGGCGAGGTGATCCCGCAGGTCGTGCGCGTCGTCAGGGAGAAGCGGCCGAAAGGCGCGAGGCCCTTCCGGATGCCGAAGCGGTGCCCGGCCTGCGGCGCCGAGGTCGTGCGGCTGGAGGGCGAGGTCGCGCACCGCTGCCCCAACGCCTCGTGCCCGGCGCAGCTCCGGGAGCGGATCCTCCACTGGGGCGGACGGGGGGCAATGGACGTCGACGGGCTGGGGGATGTGCTCGCGCGCCAGCTCGTGGAGAAGGGACTGGTCCACGACCTGGCCGATCTCTACGACCTGGACGTCGAGACGTTGGCGGGACTCGAGCGGATGGGCGAGGTGTCCGCGGGGAACCTGATCGCAGCGCTCGAGCGCTCGAAGGACCGCGGCTTCCGCCACGTGCTCTACGGGCTCGGCATCCGCCACGTCGGGCAGTCGGCGGCGGCCGCACTGGCCGCGGCGTTCGGCTCGATGGAGGCGCTGCTGGCGGGGGAGCGGGAGCGGCTGGAGGAGGTCGAGGGCATCGGCCCCAAGCTGGGCGAGTCGGTCCGCGAGTTCCTGGACGCCCCGGAGAACCAGCGGGTGGTGGCGCGGCTGGCCGACCACGGGGTGGAGATGACGGAGCGGCGCCGGACGCCGGCCGCGGGTCCCCTGTCGGGGAAGTCGTTCGTCCTGACCGGAACGCTGCCGTCCCTGACGCGGCCCGAGGCGACCGCTGAGATCGAGGCCCGCGGGGGACGGGTCACGGGCTCGGTATCGAAGAAGACCGATTTCGTCGTGGCCGGCGAGAGCCCGGGATCGAAGCTCGAGCGGGCGGCCGAGCTGGGGATCGAGGTGCTCGACGAAGCCGGTCTGCGG
>DATKCO010000114.1:0-3184 GCA_035513155.1 Gemmatimonadota bacterium
GCCAGGATGTCCCGCGTCCAGAGCGCGCGACCGTCCGAGTCGTGCACGGTGATCCGGAGCCGCCGGTCCTCACGCGGGCCGGTGAACTCGAGGATCGCGAAGTTCCGGCGGTTGACGAGCGTGCCCTCGACCCGACCGGGGTTGTCCTCCACCCGGTCCACCGCGGTCGCCGTCAGCGGCGAGACGGTCAGGTCGTAGAGGGGGTACGTCCCGGGGCGGTCGAGGCGAGTGAGCTCGGTGAAGTGCCGGTCACCGGACACGAACAGGACGCCCTCGATCCCTTCCTCTTCGATCGCGGCCAGGAGCGCGGCCCGCTCGTCGGGATAGTTGGCGTAGTTCTCGAAGGTGGCGAGCGGGTTCAGGACCTGCCCCCCCACGGCGACGATTTTGAACGTGGCGCGGCTCGACGCCAGGGCGTCGACGACCCACTCGAGCTGGCGCTCCCCCAGATAGACCCGGTCGCCGGTCTCGCGGCGGCGGTTCGGACTCCGCTCCCAGCGGTTGTCGAGCAGGAACACCTGGACGTCCGACCACTCGAAGGTGTTGGTCACCCCCTTCAGCCCCTCGACCGTGAACGGGGGGTTCCCCCAGAACAGGTCGAACGCCTCCCGCGCGAGCCCCTTGCCTGCGAACGAGCGGTCGCTGTTGTTGGGGCCGTAGTCGTGGTCGTCCCAAATGGCGTAGTGGTGGACCGACGCGAGCAACGGCTGGAGCTCGGGGAGGGCCCGGGTGTGGCCGTAGCGGTGGAGGACTCCGGTGCGGGTGTTCCAGTCCACCTCGCGCAGATAGACGTCGTCGCCGAGCCACACCATGGCGTCGGGCCGCTGAGCGCCGATCGCGGTCAGGATCTCGTAGCCGCCCCCGTACGGCTCGCCCGGGCGATCGTATACGGGCTCGTTCACGTAGAAGCAGCTGCCGAGAGCCAGCCGGAACGGCGGCGGATCGGTGCGCCAGTGCCACAGCGCCCGGCTCTGGAAGCGGAGCGGATAGGGGCGGGGGACCGTCTCCCCGTCGACCAGGACCTCGTAGCCGTAGCGGCTGCCCGGCTGGACGCTGTCGGCGATCGCGCGGGCGACCAGGGCCGTCGCCGCGTCGGTGGCGACCTCGGCGGTCGTCCAGGTCCGGTCCGGCCGCTCCTCCTCCCAGTAGCGGAAGCGGACGGTGGCCGGCTCCGCCGTCTGCGCCCAGAGGAGGACCTCGCGCATCTCCGCGTATCCGACCATCGGTCCGGCGCGGAGCGGCGACTCCTGGGCCAGCGCGGCGGCGGGCAGGCCCAGCAGGAAGATCACCGTGAATTGCGCGCGGCTCACGGACGCCGGTCCTCGAGCGCCTCCAGCCTCAGCCTCGCCTCTTCGTCCTCGCTCAGGTCCCCCGGGGGATACAGGGCGCCCTCCCACGAGCCGTAGTTGGGGTTCGGCAGGACGATCCACCGCTCGCCCCAGCGGTCGCGGTACCGCTCGACCAGCCCGTCCCGATCGGCCCGCGGCAGGCGGGCGGCGACGAAGTCGTTGAAGTCGTCGCCGACCAGGAGGACCACGCGATACCGCTCCGCGACCGCCTCCCGCCGCGACGACTTGTCGCTCGTCCATCCCTCACGCTCGCCGCGTGCCAGGACGGTGTCGATGTCGGGATCGAGCGGCAGACCGACCGCCTCGAGGTTCCGCCGCGTCGCGGCCTCGTGCTCGTCGTCCCGGTTCGTCACGTAGAAGACCGCGACGCCGAGGGAGTCGGCCAGGCGGAGGAACTCCAGCGCACCGGGCACCGGCGGCGACGCGGCCTCGTCGACCCACGCCGTCCATGCCCGGGGATCGAACGTCCCCCCCTCCAGGATCATCCGCGCCTGGAACGTCGAGTTGTCGAGCAGGGTCTCGTCGACGTCGAGGACGATGGCCGGTGGCAAGCCCGCGTAATCTCGGCCCTCCTGCTCGATGGCCGCGGTCCACGCCGGGTCGGCCAGCGCCCGATGGAGCGATTCCCGGGCGGCGGCATACGCCTGCCACGCGGCGGCGCGGTACTCGGCCGACGTCTGGACCCAGAGGGTCGCGTAGAGGGTCGGGTGATCGGCGCGGGGGGAAGTGGGCGGCGGGGGCGGCTCCGCGCGCGGAGTGGCGCAGGCGGCGGTCAGACACGCCGCCGCCAGGAACCCGATCGCGGACCGCAGGAGGCTCACGCAACGGAACCTAGTCGTTCAGGCCGCGGGTGTCTCGCCTCCTGGAACCGTGGCGAGGACGCGCGTTCCCCCGCCCGGGCGACTCTCCACGACGCACGAACCGTCGGCCGTCGCCGCCCGCTCGCGCATCTCGAAGAGGCCGAGCGCGGGTCCGGCCAGCGCGGCCTCCACGTCGAAGCCTCGGCCGTCGTCCTCCACCGCCAACTCCGTCGCCCCCTGCGCGCGCGAGATCCGCACCGTGGCCCGATGGGCCCCCGAGTGGCGGAGGACGTTGTCCAGCGCCTCGCAGGCGATGCGATAGAGGACGAGATCCGACCCGGGAGCGCGTTCCCGCTTTCGGTTCCTCCCCTCGAACTCGATCGCGAGGCCCCGATCCTCGAGCTCGTGCGCGTGAGCCTCCAGGGCGGCCTCGAGCCCCAGCTCGTCGAGCACGCGGGGGCGCCGGTCGGCCGCATAGCCTCGGATCAACTCGAGCGCCGCGGCGATCTCCGTCCGCGTCTCCTCGAGCAGATCCTCCAGATCGGCCCCGCGCTGACGCTCGCCGGCGGCGATCCGCAACCGGACGAGAAGCGCCGCGAGGCGCTGGGCCGACTCCTCCTGGAGGGCTCGGGAAATCCGGTCGCGCTCCGCCTCCTCCCGACGGATCGCGCGCGCGGCCGACTCGGCCAGCTTCTGGCGATAGACCGCGACCCGCTCCAGCGCCTCGTTGAACGCGTCGACCACGCCGGACAGGTCGCGGTCGGCCAGGGTCGATCGGGGAGCGCGGGCGGTCAGATCCCCCCGCCGCACCCGTTCCGCCGCGCGCTCGAGGCGATGGAGCGGTTCCAGGGCGAACTGGAGGAGCACGGCGTCGATCAGGACGGTGAGGACGAGACCGGCCAGCACGACCGGCACCGCCACGGTCAGCGCCTGCCGCTCGCTCCCCGCCGCCAGCTCGGCGCCCGCCAGCGCTCCGGCCACGGCCGCCAGCGTCACCAGGACGGCGTTCGCGATCAGGATCTTCGAGAAGAGCCG
>DATKCO010000115.1:0-6514 GCA_035513155.1 Gemmatimonadota bacterium
GCCCACAAGAAGGGCCTGCGGCTGCTGCGCATCCCCGGGTCGCTGGTCGCGGAGGGGCTGGACCTGAAGCGGGTGCGCGGGGGCGTGCTGGTGCAGAAGGCGATGCGGATGCGGTTCGACGAATCCGCGTGGCGCGTGGTCACCGCGCGCGCGCCGAGCGCCGCCGAGATGGGAGACCTGGCGTTCGCCTGGCGGGCCTGCGCGAGCGTCAAATCGAACGCGATCGTCCTGGCGCGGGACCGGCGGACGGTGGGAATCGGCTCCGGCCAGATGAGCCGCGTCGACGCCTCCCGTCTCGCCGTTCTCAAGGCGCACGACCGCGCAGTCGACCTGCGCGGTTCGGCGCTCGCCTCCGACGCCTTCTTCCCGTTCCGGGACGGGGTCGATGCGGCGGCCGAGGCCGGCGTCGCGGCGATCATCCAGCCCGGCGGGTCGGTGCGCGACGAGGAGGTGATCGCCGCCGCCGACGAGCACGGGGTCGCGATGGTCTTCACGGGCCGCCGGGTGTTCCGGCACTAGCAAGTCGTGGTCGGGTGAACGCGCGTCGCCCCCCCCCGGAACGCTGGCGCCGGGAACTCGAGGGCGAGCGCTTCCGCATCGCGATCCTCCTCTCGATTACGCTCGTCGTCGGCGTGGCCGCCGCCGCGGCGGCGACCGATGGGGCGGCCGCCGCCCCGTTTTCCGCGACCGACGACTGCGGGAACGGCGCCGGGCCCCATCTGCTACACGGAGGCGAGCTGCGTGGAGTGGGCGTTCCGGGTCTTTCCGTATCCGCCGTTCCTGTGGCCGTATTGCGCGAGATACGAAACCACCGAGACGCGGTACTGGGATAACGACGCCGGCGGGGACTCCGCCGGCGACGCGGAGGCCGAGGAAGAACGGCCGGTCCAGCCCGAGGAGGGCTGAGCGGCCGCGCGGCCGTTCAGGCGCAGGTCTGGAGCCGTTCGGCCGAATCCGGTAGACTCATCCGATCGGGAGGGCTAGACCTAACTGGTAAGGCAGCGGTCTTGAAAACCGCCGGGCGCAAGCCCATCGGGGTTCGAATCCCCGGCCCTCCGCTACTCGCAGAGACAGCGCATAAGGTCCCGTTCGACTCCGGGTCCCCGGTTCGGATCTCCCCGCCCCGCTCCGGCCTGGGTCCATGAGTACTATGCGTTCGGGCTCGACATCCCGGCCGGGGAAACCTATCTGCGACGCCACTCTTCCGCTGCTGTCCTGTACGACGCCATTGACCGAACCCGCAGCCGGAGGCAAACTGTCCCGCGGCTCCGAAAGGGCGTTTGGATTTCTTGTCCCTAACGCCGGCAGGCTCGGGGACCGGAATAGAATTCGGCCGTGACCCCACCCACGCGAGAAGATCCATGAGAGCCGCCGCTTTCGATCCCGAGTGCGGTCCGCGCGACGTCGTCCTGAAGGTGGAAGCCTGCGGAGTCTGCCGGTCCGACCACACCATCTGGACCGGCGGTATCCCGTGGATGGGCATCGTGCCCGAGCTGCCCGTGGTGCTCGGTCACGAGTACTGCGGCACCATCGAGGAGGTCGGCGATCAGGTCGCCGGGTTCCGCAAGGGCGACCGCGTGGTGGCGCCGTTCAACCAGGCCTGCGGCCGCTGCGAGCAGTGCGCCACGGGCCACCAGAACGTCTGCTCCGACCTCCAGCTGCCGAGCGTTCACTTCAGCGGCGGCTACGCTCAGTACACGAAGGTGGCTCGCGCGGACGTGAACCTCGTGCGCCTGCCGGACGACGTTCCCTCGGAGGTCGCCGCGGGCATGGGCTGCCGCTACATCACCTCGTTCCACGGAATCGTCGACCGGGCGCAGGTGCACCCCGGCGAGTGGGTCGCGGTGTTCGCCTGCGGCGGCGTCGGACTCGCCGCGGTCAACGTCGCCTCGGCGCTGGGCGCGAACGTGATCGCCGTGTCGCGCAGTCCCGAGAAGCTGGCGCTGGCCGAGAAGATCGGCGCGATGCACACCGTCACCGCCGGTCCCGACGCACCCGAAGAGATCCGCGAGCTCACCGGCGGCGGCGCCCACGTTTCGGTCGACGCCCTCGGCTCGGCCGCAACCACGATCCCGGCGCTGTTGTCGCTGCGCGCCGGCGGGCGTCACCTGCGCCTCGGCGTCTCCAATCAGGAGGAGCAGGGGAAGATCGAGATCCCGGTCGACATGCTCACCTTTGCCGAGCTGAGCATGGTCGGCTCGTTCGGCATGCAGGCCGCGCGCTACCCCGAGATGCTGCGCATGGTGCAGGCCGGCAAGCTGACCCCCGAGCTGCTGGTCGGCGACACGATCGCGCTCGAGGACGCCGGCGACGTGCTGGCGGCGATGAGCGGCTACGACACCGTGGCGATGTCGGTGATCACGGAGTTCTGAGTTCCCGCTCCTGCCGGCGGAGCTCATCGGCGAACAATTGGTGCTTTTTGACGCCCGGGTGTCAGGAGCTTCTACCGTTCCTCCCGCGCCAGCACCCTCACCCTGCGCACCCGCTCGGGTGGAGTCCTCGACGCTCAGCTCCGCTTTGTAGGTGCCGATGTCCGCCTCGCCCGCGAGTCCGTAGAGCGCGAGCAGGAGGGACGGTGCGGTGCGGACGACGGCCATGCACATTCCTACGGGGGGGAGCCGGTCTAGCTGCGTCCCCCGGCGGGATGCCGGCCGAGCTTTGCCCCATCCCCGTCGCCCCTCGTACGTCTTACTATGGGGCATCTGTCCTCCTGCCGGAGCCACAGCCATGCCTCTCGCTTCCCGACCGGAGTCCCGGACGAGCCCGCTCGCCCTCGGCCGCCTGCTCGCGCTCGCGCTCCTGCTCGCCACCGCCGCCCCCCTCTCCGCCCAGCGCAAGGCCAGCGAGCGGGCGCGGACCGTCCAGCGCATCAACGGCACCTGGATCACCGTCGACTACGCACGGCCCACCGCCCGCGGCCGGGACGACCTCTTCGGGGGCGTGGTCCACTGGGGCGAGATGTGGACCCCCGGCGCCAACTGGGCGACCACGCTGGAGGCCGACCGCGACATCCGCCTCGACGGCCATCCCCTGCCGGCGGGCGATTACTCCGTCTGGCTGGAAGTGAAGGAAGGCGGCACCTGGACCCTGCATCTCGTCGAGGAGACCGCCCTCTTCCACACCGAGAGGCCGGACCCCGAGGATGCCTTCCTGAGCTACGACGTCGCCCCGCGTGCGGCGGAGAGCCACATGGAGGCGCTGGCTTGGTACTTCCCCTCCGTCGCCTTCGACCGGGCCAAGCTGCGCATGCACTGGGGCGACACGTACGTGCCCTTCGAGGTCGAGGTCACGCCCTGGGAGCCGCCCGAGCTGACCCGCGCGCAGATCGAGGCCTACACCGGGCGGTACCGCTGGGTCGAGGCCGACGACGAGGGACCGGCCGACTTCGACGTCGTCCTCACCGACGAGGGGCGTCTCCGCATGCAGTTCGACGAGTGGGGCTTCGACCTGGTGCCCTTCGCGCTGCACGGCTTCTACGACGTCACCTACCGCGACGGCCGGCGCTGGGAGGTGGGCATCGAGAACCCGTACTACTTCGTGGTGGAGCACGGCGTCGTCACCGGGCTCGAGGTGTACCTCGGCGACCGCAAGGTGCGCGAGGCGGCGAAGGTCGAATGATCGAGCGACTGCGCGAAGCGCTGAGCGACCGCTACCGCATAGAGGGCGAGATCGGCGAGGGCGGGATGGCCACCGTCTACCTCGCCGAGGACCTCCGCCACGCGCGCAAGGTCGCGGTCAAGGTGCTCAAGCCGGAGCTGGCGGCGGTGATCGGCGCCGAGCGCTTCCTGGTCGAGATCCAGACCACCGCGGGCCTCCAGCACCCCCACATCCTCCCCCTGTTCGACTCGGGCAAGGAGGAGGGCTTCCTCTACTACGTGATGCCGTACGTGGAGGGGGAGTCGCTGCGCGACCGCATCGACCGCGAGCGCCAGCTCCCCGTCAAGGACGCCGTGCGTTTGGCCCGGGGCGTGGCCGACGCGCTCGACTACGCGCACCGGCGCGACGTGGTCCACCGCGACATCAAGCCCGAGAACATCCTGCTCCACGAGGGCAATCCGGTGGTGGCCGACTTCGGCATCGCGCTGGCGCTCAGCGCGGCGGGGGGCGGCCGCATGACCGAGACCGGGCTGAGCCTCGGCACGCCCCACTACATGAGCCCGGAGCAGGTGAGCGCGACCAAGGACCTGGACGCGCGCTCCGACATCTACTCGCTGGGCGCGGTGCTGTACGAGATGCTCACGGGCGACCCGCCCCACACCGGGCCCACCGCGCAGGCCGTCCTCATGCGCATCCTGACCGAGGAGCCGCGGCCCGTCACCCAGATCCGCAGTGCCGTGCCCGCACACGTTCTCGCGGTGATCGCCAAGGCGCTCGAGAAGCTGCCCGCCGACCGCTTCGCCAGCGCGGGGGAGCTCCGGGAGGCGCTGGACGATCCGAGCTTCACCTACGAGCGGGCGGGGGTGGCGGCCGTCGCCGGCCAGGGGGCGGGCCCGCGGGCGGACGGCTCTCCGTGGTGGAGGCGGGGTCCGGCGATCGCGGCGGCCGCGCTCGGCCTCCTCCTCCTGGTCAGCGCGGGGCTCGCGGTCCGCGCCTCGCAGCCGGCGGCGCCGCCCGGCCCCGTGGCCCGCTTCCCGGTCGACCTGGGTGAGCTGGGGACCCCCACGGATCTCGCCCTCTCGCCGGACGGTTCCTCGCTCGTCTTCGCCTCGGGCACCTCCATCCGGGAGCGGAGCCTCTACATCCGCCGGTCCGACGACCCGACGCCGCGCCGCATCCCCGACACCGAGGGGGCCGGCTCGCCGGTCTTCTCCCCCGAGGGCGATTGGCTCGCCTTCGTGGTGGACAGGGAGATCCGCAGGATGCCTGCGGGCGGAGGGCCGGCGGCGCCCATCGTCTCGCGCGCCACCGAGATCGGCCAGATCCACTGGGGCGACGACGGCTCGATCGTCTTCGCCGACCCCCGCGGGATCCACCGCGTTCCCGCCGCGGGAGGAGAGGTGGAGACCCTTCTCGCAGGCGCGGGACCGGAGCAGTACCGCCTGCCCCGTCTGCTCCCCGGCGGCGAGGCGCTGCTCTTCACCGACGCCGGCTCGATCGGCGTGCAGTCGAGCGTGCGCGTCCTCGACCTGGGCTCGGGCGAGGAGCGGGAAGTCGTCGCGGACGCATCGGACGCGCACTGGGTGGCCCCGGGTCACCTGCTCGTGGCCGGCGCCGCGGGCGCCCTCTTCGCCGTGCCCTTCGATCCCGACGCGCGGAAGGTCACCGGCCCGCGCGTGCCGGTGCTCGACTCCGTGGTCATCGGACGCTGGGGCGACGCACAGTTCGCGCTGAGCGCCGGGGGGACGGCCGCCTACGTCGTCGGCTCCCCCTTCGAGCCGCCGACCGCCCGGCTGGTCTCGGTGGACCTGGAGGGCGGCGAGACGCCCATCCGGCTGCCCGAGCGCGCGGGCTACAGCGCGCCCCGCTACAGCCCCGACGGCCGCAGGATCGCCTACCAGCTCCTCGGCGACGTCTGGGTCTACGACACCGTCCTGGGCAGCCGCGACTCGATCTCGACGGGCGGGACGCGCCGGAACCCGGTCTGGAGCCCGGACGGCTCGAGCGTCGTCTACACCGTGCTGGCCGGGGACAGCACCCGTTTCGACGTCCGGCCCGCGGACCTGAGCGCGCCGCCGCGCACGGTGGCGAGCGTGGGCGCGGCGAGCGCCTGGACGACCGACTGGACGCCTTCGGGCGACCGGATCGTCTTCACGGTGGTGCAGGGCGACCAGTACGACATCTGGACCGCGGAGGTGGACGGCGGCGCCGCGCGACCCTACCTCCGGGCCGACGGCTGGACGGAGAACGCCGGCGAGGTCTCGCCCGACGGGCGATGGGCGGCCTACGAGTCCAACGAGGACGGCCGCTACGAGGTCTTCGTGCGCAGCTTCCACGAGCCCGGAGCCCGCCACCGGGTCTCTCCCGACGGCGGCATCGGACCCCGCTGGGCGGCGGGGGGCACGCGCCTCTTCTACCGCAAGGGCGACAGCGTCAAGGTGGCGACGGTGCGTGCGGATTCCGCCTTCGAGGTGCTGCGGGTGGAGGACATCGTGGCCGGCCCCTACCGGGGAGTGGAGCCCCATCCGGACGGGACCAGCTTCCTCGCCATGAAGCGTCCGACGGTGGATCCCGAGGACATCCTGCGCGGCGACGACCGCAGGCTGGTGTTCGTCGTGAACTGGATCCGGGAGATGCGGGCGAGGCTGGAGCCGTGAGCGAGGCGCGCGACCCGGCATTCGCCGACGAGCTCGCCCCCGAGTTCGAGGTCGTCCGGCGCATCGGGCGCGGCAGCGTCGCAGACCTCTTCCTGGGCAGGGAGGTCGCGCTCAAGCGCCTCGTCGCCCTCAAGGTCCTGCGCCCCGAGATCGCGCGGGACGAGACGGCCCGCAAGCGCTTCATCCGCGAGGGCCGCTCGGCCGCGCGCATCAAGCACCCCAACGTCGTCGGCCTCCACCGGGTCGGCTCCCTCTCGGAC
>DATKCO010000116.1:0-21736 GCA_035513155.1 Gemmatimonadota bacterium
ACGATGCCGCGCAGGGTCTTGATCCCCGCCAGCTCCTCGAGCAGCTCGTCACGCGCGTCGCCCAGCCGGTCGGACAGCGCGGTCTCCTCGTTCAGCGCCCCCAGGATCTCGATCCGCTTGATCGAGTCGATCGACAGGTCCGCCTCGAGGTCCAGGTCGAGGTCGAGCATCTCGACCGGGTAGCCCGTCCGCTCGCTCACGATCGCCAGCAATGCCTCGGCCAGCGGACGGGTCGGCGCCGGAGCGGGAGTCGGGGCGGGCGCGGGAGCCGGGGGCGTCGCGGACGGCGCCACGGGCGCGAGGGCTTCGGCCGCCCGGGGGGCGGGCCGTGGGACCACCGGGGCCGCGCCCAGGTAGCGGAGCATCACGTCGCGCTGGGCCTCGATCGCCTCCCGCACGCCGCGCAGGTACTCGACCATCGCCGCCTCGCGGTCGCCGACGGGCGCCACGGCCCCCTCCGGAGCCCCGTTGCCGGCGCCGTTCCCGCTGGCGCGGCGCAGCGGCGGCTCGGTCACCGGGCGGTAGGACCCCACCGGCGCCTCGCCGAAAGCGGGACGAGCCCAGTGGCCGTCGACCAGCCACGCGGTCGCCGACAATGTCCTGGCGGGCGCGGCCGCGAGGTCGAACGACTCGGCCACGCGTCCTTCGAACAGCGCCCGGGTGTCCAGCTCCAGGCCGGCGGCGGCGAGGCGCGCCAGCGCGCGGAGAAGCCGCTCGAGCGCGCCCTCCCCCTTGACGTTCGTCGGCACCGCCACGTGCGGCCGATCGCCGAGGATCCGTCCCACCAGTCCGCTCTGGATGCGGCCGGGCCCGACCTCGACGAACACCCGCGCGCCGGCCGCGTGCATGGCCTCGATCTGCTCGACGAACCGCACCGGCCGCGCGATCTGGTCGGTCAGGAGCCGGATCGAGCGCTCGGGGTCCCCGGGATAGGGCGCAGCTTCCGTGTTCGACCACACCTCGCCCCGCAGCGGACGCACCTTGCCCGCCCGCAGTGCGGCTTCGAAGGCGGGCATGGCCCCGGCCACGACCGGGCTATGGAACGCGCACGCGACGTTGATCCGCGTGGCCTTGACGCCGGCCGCCTCGAGCCGCTCGACCGCGGTCTCGACGGCCGGCGTCAGGCCCGAGAGCACGGTCTGGTCCGGGGCGTTCCGGTTCGCCACCACGACGCCCTCGATCCCTTCGATCAGGGGCTCGATCCGCTCCGGGCTCGCGTTGACGGCGGCCATCGCGCCGGGGTCGTCGCCGGCCGCCTCGAGGATCGCGCGGCCGCGGGCGCGGGACAGCCGCGCCACCTCTCGCTCGTCCCAGGCGCCGGCCGCGGAGAGCGCGACCAGCTCCCCGTAGCTGTGGCCGCCCAGCATGTCGGGCGCCACGCCGAGCCGCTCCAGCACGCGCGCCATCGCGCAGTCGGCCAGCCCGAGCGCCACCTGCGCCACGTCGGTGCGGGTGAGGGCCGCCTCCTGCACCGCGCGCTCGCGGGGCGTGAACGCGCGCGGTGGGAACATGCGGGCCGCGATCTCCGGTTCGGCCTCCAGCAGGTCGCGCAGGTCGGGGAACGCCACGAACAGGTCCGCCAGCATGTCGACGTGCTGGCTCCCCTGGCCCGCGAACAGGAAGGCGATCCTTCCGGGAGTGTCCGCGTCGGGGTCGCGCGCCAGCACCTCCTCGCCGTCCGTCTCCCCCGCGAGAGCCCGGCGGAGCTTGGCGGCCAGGTCCTCGTGGGAGCGGGCCACGATCGCCCACCACGCCGGGCCCTCGCCCGCGCACGACGCTCGCGCCAGCTCGGGCAGCGCCCACGGGCGCTCCTCCTCCGCCAGCGCCAGCAGCCGCTCGGCGGCGGCCCGTCCCGCCGCCGGGTCCTCCCCGCGCAGCAGGAACAGCTCTTCCGGCCACGCCGGCAGCCCGGAGACGGGTCGCGGGTCGCCGTCGTGCGCGGCCAGCACCGCGTGGTAGTTGGTCCCGCCGAAGCCGAACGCGCTCACCGCGGCCACCCGGTCCGCCGCGATCCAGGGCTGCGCCCGGTCGCGGAACGAGAACGGGCTCGTGCCGGGATCCCAGTAGGGATTGGGCCGCTGCAGGTTCAGGGTGGGCGGCAGGACGCCATGGTGGAGGCAGAGGGCCACCTTGATCAGCGACGCCACGCCGGCCGCGGCCTTGGAGTGCCCGATCGACGACTTGATCGACCCCAGCACGCACGCGCCGGGCTCGATCCCCCGGCCACCGAACACGCGCTCCATCGACTGGAGCTCCGTGCGGTCGCCGACCACCGTCCCGGTACCGTGCGCCTCCATCAGCCCGACGCTCTCCGGCGGCAGGCCCGACTGTCCCCAGGCGCGCTCCAGGGCGCGGATCTGCCCCTCGAGCCGGGGCGCCGTGAGCCCCAGGCTCCGCCCATCGCTCGACCCCGCCACCCCCTTGATCACCGCGTAGATCCGATCCCCGTCGCGCTCGGCGTCGGCCAGCCGCTTGAGGACCACGACCCCGATCCCCTCCCCGATCGCGATCCCGTCCGCGCTCTGGTCGAACGTGCGGCACTGGCCGCTCGGCGAGAGCGCGTGGACGCTCGAGAACATCAGGAAGTCGCCGATCGAGCAGTGGAGGTCGGCCCCGCCGGCGACGACCATGTCGCAGGTCCCGGACTCGAGCCAGTGGATCCCCACCGACACCGAGGCCAGCGACGAGGCGCACGCCGCGTTCACCGTGTAGTTCTCGCCACCCAGGTCGAGGCGGTTCGCGATGCGCCCGCTGATGACGTTCGCTAGGACGCCGGGGAAGCTGTCTTCCGTGGGCACCGGGAGCACGGAGTCGATCTCCGCCGGGAGTTCGCCGGCGTAGCGGGGATACAACGCCCGGAAGCCGTAGGCGTGGGACAGGTCCGAGCCGCCCTCGGTGCCGAAGACCACGGCGGTTCGCTCGCGGTCGAACTCCCGCGTCCCGTAGCCGGCGTCGTCGAGCGCCTGCCGCGCCACTTCCAGCGACAGGAGCTGCGCCGGATCGATCGACGAGAGCGAGCGAGGCGGGATCCCGTAGCGGGTCGGTTCGAACGGCACGGCGTCGAGGAACCCGCCCCACTTCGAAGGCGTGGTCTGTCCCGGCTTTCCGTCCGGATCGTAATAGACCTCGGGGTCCCAGCGATCGTGCGGGACCTCGCGGATCGCGTTGACGCCGCGGACGATGTTGGACCAGTACGCGTCGAGGTTCGGCGCGCCGGGGAAGATGCATGCCATCCCCACGATCGCGACGTCGGCGGGGCGCGGCGCCGGCCGCTCCACCTCGGGCTCGTCCTCGATCTCCTCGATCCAGCGCGTGGCGTCCTCGGTGACCTGCCGATGGAGGTCGTCGATCGAGCAGGTGGCGTCGCGCAGCGCCGCCACCTGACCGATCATGTACATGCCCGCCGACCGCTGCTCTTCCTCGGCCATCGCGACGAGATCGTCTCCCACCCGCCTCAGCCCCTTCGACGCCATCCGCAGCCGGCCCAGGTTCAGCCGCTCGAGCCGGGCCCAGAGCTCCTTCGGGGAGGCGCCCTCGAGCTCGAGCCGCTGGCGCTCGGCGCGGAACCCGCGCGTATAGCCGGACTCGGCGCAGCGGGTCGCGTGCCCGGGGCCGGTCTCGAGGAGCACGGTGTCCCGGCAATCGAGCGCCGCTTGCTGGTACGCCGGGACGATCGCGCCCGTGCCGACGCATTCGCGCGTGAAGAGGTAGGCGGTCCCCATCAGCACGCCGATGCGGGCGCCACGCGCCGCCAGCGGGGCCGCCAGCGCCGCGACCATCGCGGCGGAGCGCGCGTCCTGGATCCCGCCGGCGAAGACCACCGACAGCTCCTCCGGCCGATCGAACTCGAGCAGCCGGTCGACCTGGCTCTGCCACAGGACGAAGCTCGAGAGCGGACCGACGTGTCCGCCGCACTCGCGGCCCTCGAAGACGAACCGCCGCGCCCCCTCCTTGAGGAACAGGTCCAGGAGGCCGCGGGACGGCACGTGCAGGTAGGTGGGGATCCCCTGCTCCTCCAGGCCGCGCGCCTGCGACGGGCGCCCTCCCGCGATCAGGGCGAACGGCGGCCGCGCGCGGACGATCGCGTCGAGCTGCTCGGCGCGGAGTTCCGGCGGCACGAAGCCGAGGATGCCGACGCCCCAGGGGCGGCCGGCGAGCCGCGAGGCGGTCTCCTCGAGGAGCTCGTGGAGCGTATCGCCGCGGAGCAGGGAGAGGGCGAGGAACGGCAGCCCCCCGGAAGCGGCCACCGCCTCGGCGAACTCCGCCCGATCGCTGACCCGCGTCATCGGCCCCTGGAGGACGGGGAACGGGGTGCCGTGGTCGGCCGCGAGCGGGGCGCCCGGGGCGAGTGGGCGGTGCGCGCGCGCCAGCCGGACGTGCTCGGCGACCGCCCGCGTCACACCCTGGACGACCCCGCCCGCCGTGGTGAACCGCGCCGCCAGACCGCGCGCGAACGCCGCGTCCTGACCGGCGGGAAGGAGCTGGGCTCGCAGGTCGTCGCCGCCCAGGCGCGCCGCGACCGCCGGCCCGTCGGCGTCGCGGAGCTCCTCGACCAGCGGAAGGTCCGGCCGCGTGAACACCCTGTGTCCCTGCAGGAGCACGGTCTCGGTGCCGTCCATCGCGCGGACAGCCTTCCGCACCTCCTCGGGGAGGGACGACTCGCGGACCAGGGCGAGCTGGGCGTCGAGCGCGACGCCCGCCGCGCCGCCCACCCGGCACGCCGCCGCCGTGTGGAGCCCCACGCCCCCGTGGGCCCAGATCGGCACGTCGAACTCGCGGAGCAGCCGCTGGAGCAGCACGAACGTCGACTCTTCGCCGACCCGCCCACCCCCCTCCGTCCCGGCGGCGAGGAGAGCGTCCGCGCCCGCCGCGACCGCCGCGCGGGCCTCGTCCACCGTCGTTGCGCGGGCGAAGACCCGCCGCGGCCGCCAGGCCGACACGTCGTCCCACGCCTCGACGATGACGAACTCGATCGACGCGGGCAGATCGGCCGGGTCCGGCCGGGATCCAGGATGGACCCGCACGCCGAGCCCGCGAACCGATGCGTCCGCCACGCGCGCGAGCGCTTCCCGCGCCCGCGCGGGATCGTGCCCGAGGTCCAGCGCCCCCAGCGCGCCGGCCCGGCAGACGGCCAGAACTAGACGCGGATCCGGACGATGGAATGGAGTGATGCCCAGGAAGGCCGGGTGCAGTGGAGTCCTCCGCATGTCGACTCGACGCTGCGTGACTTAGAAAACATCGGGGGCGAGAGGAAAGCTACGTCCACTCCCCCTGCGGTTCAAGTCGTTCCGAGGGCGGCCGCCGCCTCCCGGACCAGGCCTTCGATGCGATCGATCGGCACGGTCGCGTAGGTGATCCGCAAGGCGTTGAGTTCGGCTCCCTCCGAGCCGAACGGCACGACGCCGATCCGAGGCTTATCGAGCAAGTTCCGCGCCGCCCGCACCGCGTCGCCCCGCGACAGGTTGAGGAGGGCGAACAGGCCGCCGTGGAACGGATCGGCGCGGAACGCGTCGCGCGCCGGGCCGGACTCGAGCGCGCGGGCCAGCGCGTCGCGGCGCTCGGCGAGCGTGCGCACGATCGGCTCCCGGGCCGCGACGATCGCGGCGGGATCGGCGAGGAGCCTCGCGATCAACGTCTGGACGGGCGTCGAAGCCGACGACACCATGCCGCGCACGACCGCCGACAGCTTGTTCACCCACACCGCCTCCGCCGACGCCCGCTCGTCCGGGTCGGCGAGAGGGAGCGCGGTCGTGACCGCCCCCAGGCGACCACCCCAGAACAGGAGCTCCTTCGTGATGCCGTCGCACTTCACCGGCAGCACCCGCGGGTGGCGGTCGACGAGCCGGCCGAAGATGGAGGTGCGGGGCCGGTCCGTATAGACGTATCCCTCGTAAGCGTCGTCGAGCACGACCACCACCGCGCCACCCGTCTCCTCCGCCACCTCCCCGGTCATCCGGGCGAACGTCTCGGCCTCGTCCTCGGTCGGCGCGTAACCGGTCGGGTTGTGCGGGAAGTTGATGACGCACACCGCGCGGCCCCGCTCGCGCGCGGCGCCAGCGAGCGCCGAGCGCCACGCGGCAAGGTCCCAGATCCCGCCGTCGAGGAGCCGTACGGACACGACACGCGCGCCGTTCACCAGGCCGAACGTGGTGTCGTATCCGTCCCACCGGCGATCGGGAACGAGCACGGGGTCCCCGGGATCGAGGACGAGGTGGCCGACCGCGGCCAGCGCCCCGCTCACCCCGACCGTCGCCACCGGTAGGGTCAGACGCTCCTCCAGCGGCCCGGGACGCGAGAAGTCCCCCGCGGCCTTCATGCTGATCCAGCGCCGCCACCGCTCGCGGAACGCGCGCGTCCCCGCGACCGGCGCGTAGGGGAAGACCTCCTCCGGCTCCCACGCGGAGAACGCGGCGCGGATCGCGGGCAGCCCGGCGATCCGGTAGCCGTCCCCCTCGGCTCCCAGGAGGGAGGCCGGCGCGGTGATGACCCCCATCGTCGCGTCGAGCGCGCGCGCGCTCGCGGCCCGCTCGCCCCACACCCGGATCCCCTCGGGCATCCGCGTGGCGCGACCGCGAGCCGAGAGGAACGGCGCCAGCGCCTCGCTCACCGCGCCTGCACCACGGCGAGCTCGACGAACTCCCTGCCGAACGCGTCGAAGTACACGTCGTAGGTCCCCTCCGCGCCGGCGGGAGGAACCAGGCGGTAGTAGTCGGCGTCCGCGCGGTCGAGCATCCGGGCCGCGTCGAACGCCAGCGACAGGTGGAGCGGCTCCGCCCGCATCCCCGACAGGGCCGTGACCGGAAGGCACCCGCAGGCCTCGATCTCCGCGCCCATCCCCTGGAGGTCGATCGTCCGGTACGTGAAGCGCGGGTCGTCGGTGATCCCCCGGTTCGACACCGCGAGCGCGATGAACCAGTCCCGCAGCAGGTCCTCGAACGGCACGCCGGTCACGAACTCGATGTTGTCGATGCCCCGGCGGCCGCTCTGGCTCAGCGCCCGGAGCGCGCCGGGCCCGAAGCGGTCTTCGAGATACACGGCGAAGACCATGTAGCGGTCGTCGAACGCCTGCGTGTAGTCGAGCGGCAGCAACGTGAGGCCCCCGTTCTGTCCGTTCAGGACCTGCCACGTGCGGATCAGGGTCTTGCGCCAGTACCCGTTGTACACCTCGGCCGCGAACGACATCGCCTCGTTGAGCCAGCGGACGTCCCCGACGTTGCCGTTCGACAGCACGTGATAGCCCGCGTTGATGAGGTGCTGGTGCTCGTGGGCGAGCGTGGAGAGGACCTGCTCGGCCGGCCCGGTCGCGGCCCACTTCACGTACAGGGCCTCCGCGCTCACCTTGCGGATCGAATCGCAGTACACGCCGTCGACCCCCTCGAGCGCGGGGGTCAGAATCACGATGACCACCCCGTTGCCGTCGTAGTCGGGGGTGTTGCCGAATCGCTCCTGGTTCGTCGGGAAGATCTCCTCGTCGAAGGCGCGTCCGATCGAGTCGATGCGGGCCTGGTGCGCGTCGGGCGGAGCGTCCACGTAGAGAGCCACGCGGGTCCCCAGGTAGCGGAGGGGCGCGGGGCGACTGACCGAGACCCTGCACGACTGGATGTCGAGGCTCTGGGGCACCGCCGACCCACCGAGCGAGCCCCGGCGGCCGCCCTCGGTCACGACGTCGCCCATCTCCTCCCCAGCCGCGAGTCCCTGCGGCTGTGGCGGGGGCTTCGCCCCGAACGCGGCCGCCCCGCCTCCCGGCTGTGCTCCCTGGTACAGGAGCCGGTACGACGCTCCGGTGCGGTCGACGTCGGTCTGGTAGGGGATCAGCAGCACCTCGGAGTCCGCGGCCAGATGGAACCGGATCAGCACCCCGCCCTTCGGCACGTCGAGGCGCTCCCGGATCGTTCCCGGATCGAGGTCCGCCTCGACGATCGGCGCGGCCACCACGTCGAACGGCAGCCAGGACCGCGCGTCGCTCTCCATCCGGAAGACCAGCCGCGTCAGGTCGGGCTCCGCCGGCATCCGGACGTCGATGGCCGCGAGGCCGTCCGGCCCGGTCACCGTGCTCGCGCCCGAGAGGATCCCCCGGCCCTCCTCGAGCGCCACCACCAGGCGCGCCCCCTCCAGCGGGAGCGACTCCCCGTCCTCGCCCTGTCGGCGGACGACCAGCGCCACGCGCACCGAGCTCTCCGCCCCGGCGGGCACGACCCGGAGCCGGGGGGTCGCGTACAGGAGCTCGATCCCGTTCCGCCCTCCCGGGGCCCCCGTCGGTCCACCGTCGTCGGCGCACGCCAGGCACGCCACCGCCAGGGCGGCGAGCATCCGGCCGGCGTTTCGTGCTCCGTTCACGAGACCAGCAATCGCTCCTCCCGGGCCGCGGCGCGGGCCGCCAGCGCCCGACCGGTGTGGGATGCGTCGATGTCCGCCACGACCGCGGGCGGCCCGGCGGCCACCACCCGGCCGCCCCCCGCGCCGCCCTCCGGGCCCAGGTCCACCACCCAGTCGGCCCGCGCGATCAAGTCGAGATGGTGCTCCACGATCACGACCGTGTTGCCGCGCGCGACCAGCTCGTCGAGGACCCGCACGAGCGCGCGCATGTCGTCGTTGTGGAGCCCGGTCGTCGGCTCGTCCAGCAGGTAGAGCGTGCCCCGCGCCACCGGCTTCCCGCGGCGCGGAGCGCGGGCCAGCTCGCGCGCGATCTTCAGCCGCTGGGACTCGCCCCCTGACAGCGTGGTCGCGGGCTGACCGAGGGTAAGGTAACCGAGTCCGACCGACTGGAGCACGTGCAGCCCGCGCCCCGCCGCGGGCTCGCCCTCCAGGAACCGGATCGCCTCGTCGACCGTGAGCGCGAGGACGTCCGCGATCGACCGGCCGCGCCACTCCACCTCCAGGACCTCGGGCCGGAATCGGCGCCCGCGGCACGCTTCGCAGGTGACGAAGACGTCGGGCAGGAAGTGCATCTCGATCCGCTGGTGACCGTCGCCTCCGCACGCAGGACAGCGGCCGTCCCGGGTGTTGAACGAGAAGTGGCCTGGACCGAAGCCCCGGCGCCGCGCGCCGGGGGAGGTCGCGAACAGCTTCCGGATCGGGTCGAACGCCTGGACGTAGGTGACCGGGTTGGAGCGCGGCGTCTTCCCGATCGGGGACTGGTCGACGAGGACCACACCGGAGAGCCACTCCGCCCCACGGATCTCGTCGTGCTCCCCGACCTCCTCGCCGAGATGCCCGCGCGGCGACGCCTCCCCCAGGCGGCTCGCCAGGCCGCGGTACAGGACATCGTGGACGAGCGTCGACTTGCCGGAGCCGGAGACCCCGGTCACCGCGGTCATCGCCCGCAGCGGGATCTCGACATCGACGTCCGCGAGGTTGTGCGCGCGGGCGCCCTGAACGGTGAGCCACGGCCCTGTCGGCGCGTGGCGCCGGCGCTCCGGCAGCGCCGCCTCCCCGGCGAGCCAGGCGCCCGTCCGGGTTCCGGCTTCCGCGAGCTCCGCCGGCGTGCCGGCGAACACGACCCGCCCACCTTCCGCGCCCGATCCCGGCCCCAGCTCGACGACCCGGTCGGCGGAGCGCACGACCTCGAGGTCGTGCTCCACCACGATCACGCTGTTCCCTCGCTCCGTGAGCTCCCGCAGGAGGCGGACGATGCGCCCCGTGTCGCGCGCGTGGAGCCCGACCGAGGGCTCGTCGAGCACATAGACGCCGTCGGTGAGCGGGCTGCCGAGCGCGTTCGCGATCCCGATCCGCTGCGCCTCGCCGCCGGAGAGCGAGCGGGTCAGCCGAGCGAGGGTCAGGTACTCGAGCCCCACCTCCAGCAGGAGACGCACGCGGCGGTCGAGCTCGCGGCGGATCGGCACCACGATCTCGGGCGGCCCGACCCCCGCCTGCAGCTCCGCCAGCCATCCGGCCAGCCGCGAGAGCGGCCACGCGACGATCTCGGTGATCGACCGCCCCCCGACCTCGACCCATCCGGCCTCGGGCCGGAGGCGCGAGCCCCGGCAGTCGGGGCACTCCCGGTACGACTGATAGCGACGCAGGAAGAACCGGACGTACGCCTTGTACTTCTTGCGCGTGAGGTCCTCCAGGAACGGGATCGCGCCCTCGAACCGCTCGCCGCCGAAGCTTCCCCCTTCCATGAGCGACCGGCGCGCCGCTTCGGGCAGCTCCGACCAGGGGTCGGTCCACGAGATGCCGGCCGCGCGCGCGCTCCGCCGCAGCCGCTCGCGGCGCTTGCCGTAACGCGGCTTGGTCCACGGATCGATCGCGCCCTCCTTCAGCGACCGGGCCGGATCCGGGACGACCAGGTCGGGGTCGAACTCGAGCAGGTTGCCGAATCCTCCGCAGGCCGGGCACGCGCCATAGGGGCTGTTGAACGAGAACAGCGTGGGACGCGGGGGCGGGAAGGAACGGGCGCATCCGTCGCACCGCAGGTGGCGGCTGTAGCGACGAGCGTCCTCGGGCCGGGTGCGGCCGCGCGCGAAGAGCACGGCCTCGCCCTCGCCCTCCGCGTAGGCGCGCTCCACCGACTCGGCCAGCCGGGACCGCGGGTTTCCTGTGGTGATCCGGTCCACGACGACGAACAGTGGGGCCAGGTCCGTGAGGTCGAGCCCATCCAGCTCGTCGAGGTGCAGCTCCCTGCCGGCGGCGAGGACGCGGACGAAGCCGAGCGCGCGCAGGTTCTCCACCAGCACCTCGTGGGTCAGCGCTTCGGAGATCGGCAGCGCGAACGTGACGTACCAGGCGTCCCCCGGCCCGCGGGCCACGCTTTCGGCCACCGCGCTCGGGGTCAGAGCCCGGACCTCGATCCGGCAGTCGGGGCAGACGAGCGCTCCCGCCCGCGCGTAGAGGAGACGCAGGTAGTCGTAGACCTCCGTCGCGGTGCCGACCGTCGAGCGGCGGTTCATCGTCGGGTTCGCCTGCTCGATCGCGATCGCCGGCGGGAGGCCCACGATCGAGTCGACGTCGGGTCGCGGCAGGCGGTCTAGGAACTGCCGGGCGTAGGTCGAGAGCGACGTCACGTACCGCCGCTGCCCCTCCGCATACACCGTGTCGAGCGCCAGCGACGACTTCCCCGAGCCGCTCACGCCCGTGATCACGGACAGCCGCGAGCGCGGGAAGTCGACGTCGACGTCCCGCAGGTTGTTCTGCCGGGCGCCGCGGACGGCGATGACGGGAGGGCGGGCTTCGGGCACGGCAGAAATCTACCCGCCCGCGAGACCTCCCGCAGACTCCGATGGCCTGAGCCCTGTCCCCCGCCTAACCTTGCGTCCATGTCGCGCGCGTCCCGCCCGTCCTCCGATCGCGCGCTCCGCCAGGAGTGCCTCGAGCAGCTCGACGCCCTGTACGGGGCCGCCCTGCGGATGACCCGGAACCGCCAGGACGCCGAGGACCTCGTCCAGGAGACTTACCTCAAGGCCGTGCGCGCCCTGGATCGCTACCGCGAGGACGCCTCCTGCAAGGCGTGGCTCTTCCGCATCCTGACGAACGCGTACATCGACCGCTATCGCCGCGCCCGGCGGCAGCCGCGGTCGGTCGAGCTGGACGAGGGAGGCGCGACCGGGCTCTACGAGGACGCGCTCGACGACACGCTCTCCGATCCCTTCGGCCTCGACCCCGGCAGCGCCGACGCCGCCGATCTCGAGTGGTTCCTGTCGCTCTCGATGAGCGATCCGGTCAAAGCGGCGATCGACGGGCTGCCCGACCCGTTCCGCGAGCTCGTCGTGCTGCGCGATCTCGAGGGGTTCTCCTATCGCGAGTGCGCCGACCTCCTCGGCATCCCGGTCGGCACCGTGATGAGCCGGCTGCATCGCGGCCGGCGGCTCCTGCGCGAGGCGCTCGCCGCCTACGCCCGGCGCCACGGGTACCGCGCGGAGGAGACCGCGTGAGCCGCAGGCCGCTCCCGATCTTCCGCCTGGCGGGGATCCGCGTCACGCTGGACCTCAGCTGGTTCCTGATCTTCCTGCTCGTGACCTGGTCGCTCGCCTCCGGATATCTCCCGCAGCAACTCCCCGACGCGAGCCCGATCGCTCTCTGGGCGCTCGGGATCGGCCTCTCGCTGGCCCTCTTCGGCAGCGTCCTGGCCCACGAGTTCTCGCATTCTCTGGTGGCCCGGACCCGGGGCGTCGAGGTCCACGAGATCACGCTGTTCATCTTCGGCGGCGCGGCCAAGCTTCGCGACGAGCCGCGCGATGCCGCGTCCGAGTTCCTGATCGCCGCCGCCGGGCCCGCGCTCTCGATCGCGCTGGGGATCGGGATCCTCGTCGTCGCCAGCGCCGTCCAGGGAGTCGTGTCGCCGGCCGTCCAATCGGGCCTGTGGTGGCTGGGCGTGATCAACGTGGCGCTGGCGGTCTTCAACCTGATCCCCGGCTTCCCGCTCGACGGCGGGCGCATCCTGCGCGCCATCCTGTGGTGGAGGACCGGCGACTTCGAGCGCGCCACGGTCGGTGCCGCCCGGACCGGTCAGGTGATCGCCGCGCTCCTCATGGCCGGCGGGGCCCTGCTGGTCGTCGCGACCGGCAACTGGAGCTGGCTGTGGGAGGTGCTGATCGGCTGGTTCCTGTGGAGCGCGGCCGCGCACAGCGTCCGGGTCGCGCGGCTGCGGGACGCCGTCGAAGGGGTCCTGGTCCGCGACGTCATGACCGACCGAGTCCCCGCCATCCGGGCCGACCAGAGCGTGCGCGCCGGGCTCGCCCAGGCGAGCGCGGTCCAGGAGGCGTCGGAGCTCGCCGTCGTCGAGCGGGACGGACGGCTGGTCGGCGTCGTCAGCCAGACCGCCCTGGAGGAGGCGTCGGGCGACGCTCCCGATCGCACGGCCGGCGAGCTCGCCACGGCGCCGGACGACCACCAGCTGATCTCCCCCGACGCTCCGGCCGGCGAGCTCGTGCAGCGGCTCGCCCAGCTCGGCGACCAGCTCCTGCTCGTCGTGCAGGACGGGGAGCTCCTGGGGACCGTCGACCCGAGCGCCCTGGTCTCGGCGCTGCGCCGCACCGAGCAAGAGGAGGGCGGAGGAGTGCCGTGAGGCTGAGGGGCCCGGTGCTGACGCCCGTCGGGCCGGCGCGCGCCGACCTGATCGAGGACGGCTTCGTCCGGATCGCCCCCGACGGATCGATCGACGAGGTCGGGGCGTGGTCCGGGGGAGCGGAGGGCGACGCCATCGACGTCGGCCCGGCGCTCCTGCTCCCCGCCTTCGTCGACACCCACGTCCACCTCCCGCAGTTGCCGGTCCGCGCCCGTTACGGGGAGCCGCTCCTGCGGTGGCTGGAGCGGTTCGTCTATCCCGCCGAGTCCGCCTTCGCCGACTCCGACCACGCCGCCCGCGAGGCCGCGCGCTTCTTCGATGCGCTGGCCGCGGCCGGGACCGGGACGGCGGGAGTATTCGCCACCGTCCATGCCGAGGCCACGGAACGCGCCTTCGAGGCCGCCGACGCGAGTGGCCTGCGGGTCGTGATGGGGAACGTGCTGATGGACCGCGGCGCCCCACCGGCGCTGCTCGAGCCCGCCGCCCAAGGCGTCCGGACGACCCTCGCCCTGGCCGAGCGCTGGGAGGGGGCCGGGGAGGGACGGCTGCACGTGGCCGTCACCCCGCGCTTCGCGCCGGCGTGCACAGAGGGCCTGCTGGCGGCCGCCGGATCGGCGGCGCGCGACGCGGGCCTCCGGATCCAGACCCACCTGGCGGAGTCCGCCGACGAGCTGGAGGCCGTCCGCGCGGCGTTTCCCGCGGCGCCCGACTATCTCGCCGTCTACGAGCGCGCCGGCCTCGTCGGGGCGCGCTCGATCTTCGCGCATTCCATCCATCTCTCGCGGTCCGGCTTCGACCGGCTGGCCGGCGCCGGGTCGGCGATCGCCTGCTGCCCGACGTCAAACGCCTTCCTCGACGCGGGGTCGTTCCCCCTGGGTACGGCCCGCGACGCCGGCGTGGAGATCGGCCTGGGATCCGACGTGGGCGCCGGGCCGCAGCTCTCCGTGCTCGACGCGGTGCGGCATCTCGCCTACCTCGGCAGGCCCGCGCCGGAAGAGCTCCTGTACCGGGCAACGCTGGGCGGGGCGCGCGCGCTCGGCCTCGAGGGCACGACCGGCCGCCTGGCGGCCGGGCTGGCTGCCGACCTCCTGGTCCTGGAGCCACCGCCGGACGCGACCGGCGACCCGCTGGAGCGCTTTGTCCAGTGCGCGTTCCGGCAGCCGGAGACCCGCGTCCGCGCGCTGCTGGTCGCGGGGCGCGTGGTCCACGGCTCGCTCCCGGCGGGGTCGGCCGTCCGCTACCGACCCGTGTAGGCGGGATCCAGGATCCCCAGCTCCTGGCGGACGAGGGTCCACGACCGCGCGAGCCGGGCCGGGACTTCGATCCGGTCCATCGCCGCGTCCACCCGGCGGGCGGACCCGACGAGCGCGGCTCCCGCCGCCGCGACCCCCTGGACGTTCCCGGAGGCGCGGACCACCTGCTCGTAGAGGCCGGCGGCGTCGGCGAAACCGGACAGAGCGAACCACAGCTCGACCTCCGCTTCGTCGTAGAGCTGGCGACCCTCCATCCGACCCGCGGCGGTCACCCCGAGAGCGGTGCGCCAGCGGGTGACGAGGTCCTGCGCCACCCCCCGCACGTAGCTCGCCTCGCCGGGCGTGAGCGCCGTCGCGAGGGAGACTTCCACGCCGAGCCTCTCCGCCGTCCGACCGTCCAGGTTGCCGGTGGCGAGCACGCCGTTGTCGATCTGGAAGGCCAGCAATGCCCGCCGCGTGGAGTCGCTCAGCCGCCCGTCCATCGGCCCGCTGTAGTAGCCGCGCGTCCGGAGGGCCTCCTGTGCCGCCCGGATCGTCTCGGACGCAGTGTAGATCGTGAACGCGTCGGGTCGCCGTGCCGGAGCTCCGATGGCGTTCAGCACGACCGGCTGCTCGAGCTGCACGGCCACGCTCGTCCCGGCGGGAAGCTCGACGTCCGACCCCTCCGACAGCAGGGCGCCGAGGGCTCCCAGAATCCCCGCGACGGGATCCGTCCCTTCGCTCGCGCCGATGGCTCCGATCGTCGCGCCGACCCCCTGACGGCCCCCGACGAGCACGACCTGCGAGTCGCCCCGGGCATCGATCTGTCGTCGCTCGGCGGGATCCGTGCTGGTCAGCTTGCCGTCGATCGCGACCCTGCCCCCGCCGACCAGCTGGAGCTCGTCGAAGTTTACGCCCAGGACGCCCGAGTCATTGCGGTTCGCCCGCCGGACCACCGCGATCTCGCCTGCGATCCGGCTGCCGGCCGGGATCACGGTATAGCCGTCCACGCGGACCGAGTCCGCGACCGTGGTCGTGAACCGCGTCCCCTGGGCCATCGTGGCCGAGCTGAGTCGCTGGTCGGTGGTCACGGTCAGGACGGTGCCTGCCGGAACCAGGAAGCGTTGCTGCGCGGTGAGAACGCCCGGCCAGGCGAGAGCCAGCACCGCTACCCCTTTCAAGACTTGACCCGTGTTCATCGAAATGACCTCCCGTCGATGGTTTGAGAGGAAGGGTAGCGGGGACCCGATCCGGGGTCTGTCAGGTGAGAGACAGGCCGGAGGTTCAGGACTTCCGCGCCGCCACGATCGTCGAGTAGCCGAGCCGATTGAAGGGCCACCGGCCGGCGACGCGCCGGTCGAGATGGTGGAGGAGACGGAACGCGCGGGCCCGCCAGTCGTCGCCGCGGGCGTCGGTCGCCAGCGGCACGAGCAGCGTGAAGACGTGGATCCCGACGACGTCCTCGACGCGGAACCCGCTCCGCTCGAGCAGGCCGGACAGCTCCGGATGGGTGAACGTCTTCAGCGTGAGGCGCACGGAGCGGCCCTCGTCGTCGTAGAACTCCCAGTCGCGCATCCCTCCCCCTCGCGTCTTCGCCGCTTCGAGGAAGCGCCGCGGGCTGAGGAGGGTGCGCGCGTTCCATTCGTTGTCCACCGAGAGCACCACCCGACCACCGGGTCGCACGACGCGAGACAGCTCCAGGAGGACGGCCTCGTGATCGGCGATGTGGCTGAGCGGCTCCCCGTAGGAAAGGACTGCGTCAAACGTCGCGTCCGCGAAGGGGAGGAGAGTCGCGTCCGCGACCAGCACCGAGCCGCGCGCGTCGCGCAGCTTGATCTGCGCCTTGCGTACGAGCCGGTGAGAGACGTCGAGTCCGACGACCCAGTCGGCGATCTCCGCCACCGCGCGGGTGTGGATGCCGGTGCCGCATCCCAGGTCGAGCACGCGGCCGCGCCAGGTCGACAGCCGGTCCAGCAGGTCCTCGGCGTACGCCTCGTACTGGGTGATGTAGAACGGCTGGGCGTCGATCTCGTCGTAGGTCTCGGCCATCGCGTCGTAGACGTTCGCCACGTCGCGATGGGAGGAGACCGTGGAAGCGCGGCGATCGCTCAGATCTCCCGCCTCAGAACAGCCAGTGGATCGACGCCTGCGGGAGGGGGAGCAGGTCGCCGCTGTCGGTCCAGTAGGTGAACACGCCCTCCAGCGAGAGCGCCGCCCTGGCTCCGAACGGAAGCTCGACACCGACGCCCACGCCCACCGCTCCGCTGTCGTCGACATCGTCGAAGACGCGCTCCGCGATCAGGTTCCCGTCGTCGTCGAACTCCAGCTCCGTCTCCTCGTCAGAGCGGCGCCAGTAGCCGAGGCTCCCCACCAGATACACCCGCTGTCGCCCGTCGTCGGAGAGGATCCGGAGCAGGCTCGCCCCGATGTCGAAGAACGAGGAGTCCCCCTTCTTCCAGGCGAGCACGGCGCCGCGATACCCGAAGGCCGAGGGAAGGATCTCCTGGTACGAGATCCCGGTGCCGGAGGCGAGTCCGAACGTCGCGCCCACCCCCTGGTCCCGGCTTCGATCGAGCGGAACCTGGGCGCCGGCGCCGGTGGCGAACGCGAGGCCGCCGAGGGCGACGAGGAGGGCGACGAGGGCTCTCATGGTGGGCAGGATCATAAGCGGCAGGGAGCGGCGCTCACAAGGGCGATGGGAGGTCGTTGGCCGAGTGTGGGATGGTGGGCCCCGTGGGATTCGAACCCACAACTCTCGGCTTAAAAGGCCGATACTCTACCGTTGAGTTAGAGGCCCGATCAGAACCTAGAACCGACTTGGTGAGACGGCAACGCCTCCCCAAACCCCTTGCTACGCACGGAAATCCGGGGCTGGAGAACCCTTCGACTGACTGCTCCGGTGTTTCAGGATTTCTCCGGGGACGAGTTCAGGCGTACGACGTCCTTAGTGTGGCGTGGCCCCGCACTATCTTCGAACCTATTGGACGCCGAACGCGAGACGTACCTGAACCTCGCTGTCCCTCCACCCATGAGCTACGACCCGTAGGAGACCACTCCGGCGTTCTCCTCATCGACCGTCTGCGCCGGATTCCGGCGGCGCCTCCGGCCGGAGATGCTCGACGAAGTAGTCGCGCGTCCTGAAGAAGGGATACAGGTCGAAGAGGAAGGAGATGTGGTTCGCTCCCGGGAAGACGAGGAGGTCGTACGGCTTTCCGGCCCGCCGGAGCGCATCGACCATGCGCATCGGCTCGGCGAAGGGGATGTGGGTGTCGTGCGACCCGTGCATCATCAGCAGCCTACCCTCGAGGGCGTGCGCCAGCGCTGTGTTGTCGCCGGCGGCGTAGGCTTCGGGACACGTCTCGGGCAGGCAGCCCATGAATGCCTCGGCTGGTACGCGCATGCGACTGAGGTCGACGGCCGGCGCGAGCGCCACGGCCACACGGTACAGCTCCGGATGCGTGAGCAGGGCCCGCGTCGCGAAGTACCCGCCCCACGAGTGGCCGTAGATCCCGACCCGCTCCAGGTTCATGTACGGCCGGCTCGCCGCCGCCTGCCGCAGCGCAGCGGCGTGGTCCTCGATCTCGAACTGCCCGAAGCGGCCGTGCACGACGTCCTGGAACGCCTTGCCGCGGCCGGGCGTGCCGCGGCCGTCGATCACGACGACCACGAACCCGTGCTCCGCGAGCCACTGATTGATCCACAGGTCCCGGTACGCCAGGCTCACCGGCCGATGCGTCGTCTGCGGCCCGGCGTAGATGTGCTCGATCACCGGGTAGCGCCGCTCCGGATCGAAGTGCGTCGGGCGAATCAGTAGCCCGTGAATCTCGGTGACTCCGTCCGCGGCGGTGGCCTCGAACGGCTCCGGCGGCGTCCAGCCCACCTCGTCCAGCAGCGGCATCTCCGCCGCCCACAGCGTCCGCACGAGCGTGCCGTCGGACCGGCGCAGCTCCATCCGCGGCGGCAGGTCCATGTCGGCCCGTGAGAGGGTGAGAAAATCGCCCGAGCGGGTGAGCCGAACATCCACGATGTCCGCTGCCTCCAGCAGCTTCGCCGGCGCGCCGCCGTCCAGCCCGACGCGGTACAGCGAAAGACGGTAGGGGTCCGACGCGCGCGGATTGCTCGCGACGAAGTAGGCCCAGCCGTCGTCCTCGTTGACCGCCTCGACTCGGCGGACCAGTAGCGAGTCCGGCGTCAGCGTCCGCAAAAGGGTTCCGTCGGCCGCGTACAGGTACAGCCGACGGATTCCGTCCCGATCGGAGGTCCAGAGCAGCCGGTCGCCCGGAAGCGGCACCGCGATCTTCTGCTCGTGGAGCTCCCGCGTGTACCCGTGCAGGAACGGAAGGCCCCACAGGAACGTCTCGGACGTCTCGTCGAGGACGACGCTGGACTTTCCGGAGGTGGGCTCGACGGCGAGCAGGGTGAACCGATCCATCAGCCGGTTCATGCGGAAGACGTAGAGCTCGCGCCCCTCGTCGTGCCAGCCGGCCAGGGGGATGTACGGCTCGTCTCCCTCCCCCAGCTCCGCCCGCACCCGCGTGCCGTCATGGGTGTCGAACACGTACAGCTCGTGCCGGGGGATCGGCTCGCCGACCATGCTGTACGGGTACCATTCGACCGGTGTGCCGGACTCCGTCCACGCGACCAGCGGGATCGCGGGCACGTCGCGCCGGTCGACCCGGTAGGCGGCGAGATAGCGGCCGTCGGGCGACCAGCGCGCGCCTTCCAGGTCCCAGCTGTAGTCCGGCACGGCGTCGCTCGTGAGCCGCACGCTGTCGGGCGACGTGGCCGAGCGCAGCCACAGGTCGCCCTCGTGGATCGTCGCCAGCCAGCGATCGTCGGGCGAGGGCACCTCGCGGATCGGCGGCGAATGGAGGAAGAGCCCGCCGCGCAGCGGCCTCGGCGCGGCGAGATCCCTCGCCAGCCGGAGCGAGTCCGGGGCGGGCCGTGCTTCGTACGTGCCGAGATCGAGAACGTAGAGCCCACCGGGAACCGTGAGGAGCGCGTGCGTTTCCTCCTCGTCGAGCCACTCGAACTCCTCCAGGGGAAGACCCGGGCCTTCCAGCTCGGCGCCCGCGGCCGCGAGCGCCTCGCGCGTGCGCGGCACGTCGAGCAGCGGCTGCGCGGTGCCGGCGCGCGGGTCCACGAGGACGACCTGTCGCCTGCCGGCGGGTCCGGCCGCGAACCAGAACCGCTCACCGTCGGCGAGGAACGTGGGATTCGTTGGATACGACCGGAACACCTGACGGTGCAGGCGCAGGAATTCGGCCCCCACGGACGGGCCGTCTGCGGATTCGGAAGGCCTCGGGGCGGCCGCTCGCGTGGGGCTGTCGACCGAGGGAAGGTGCGTCGCGCACGCCGCGGCCATGAGCCCGGCGAGCAGCGGGATGGCTGCCTTCGCATACGGTTCCATTCTCTCTCGCCTCCGCATCGGTATCTATTCGAACGTCTCGTGGTGGGGCTCGAACGCGAGATCCCGAACCGTCTGGTGCTCCCCGGCGAGCTCGAGGCCGTTGCAGGCGAACAGAGCGACGTTCGCCTCCACGAAGTCGTCCGGGTGGCAGCCGCGCAGGGTGGTGCCGTCGGGATGCCCCAGCAGCGTGACCCGCGGGACGTCGACGCGGATCAGCTTCCCGACCAGGTACGTCCCCGGCGCGAACCGGACCGTGTCGCCCGGCTGCACCTTTTCGAGCGCAGCCAGGATGCTCGCGCGGTCGGCCTCCATTTCGCCCGTTGGCGGCGCAACGTAGACGGTGTCGGGGACGCTGTCTCCGGAGGAGGAACGCGGAGTCTGGGCATCGGCGGGATGCGCGATCAAGCCGCCAATTACGAGCGCCGTTACTGCCACGAGTCTCCTGCTCATCGCCTTCCCGACGGAGAAGGCCGTCGTCGCACGTACGTGGCGGCTCGGCCCTGGACATCTCATGCCAGCGTGTGGCCATCTCGCCCGACGAGAGCAAACGGTCACGGCTCCAACTCCGACTGGGCCGACCCCGTAGCATCACGTCTCGCCAAGCGCGTGCGCTGTCCGGTCAAGCTCACCAGCGTGAGCGCCGATGCGCGGCCGTCGTCGAGCGCGAAGTCGACGCGTGCGCCGGGTCTTTCCTTTACTCCAAAGCGAGTGGACGAGATCGGGACGAGCGGCTCTGACCCGCCGCCGTCGCGTATCAACATCAGCACGCCATCTTCCAGCTCCACGGTGACGGCCGCGGCCGAATCTGACGGGCCGTACTCGCCCACGAAGCGACGCAACCGGGACTCGGCAAGCTTTAGGTGGGGAACGCGCGCCAGTTCGGCGACCACCCGGCCACCGACTTCCGCGTCCAAGTAGTCCAGGCCGCCCTCCTCGGTCTCACGAAACCGGTATCGCTCGGTGAACAGGTGTAGCAGTCCGTCCAGATCACGACCGGGGGCGAGAATGCCCTCCCCGGCAGGGAAGAGTTGCTCGGGCACTCCATCATCGTCCCATTCCACGGGCATGAGCAGGCTGCCGTAAAGGCGCTCCTGCTCCTCCCAGACGCTGAGAACCAGCTCGCGCCCGTCGTCGGCCCCCAGCGTCTGGGGCCCTACGAATGTCCCGACGTACCGCGCACGCTCAGCGCCGGACAAAGAGGCGACCGCTACGGGGGGCTCCTGCGCGCGCAGGAGCTCCGACTCGGCGACGTCTCCGACCCCGAACGCCACACGCTGCACCACCGTGCCGCCGATCGCCGGGAAGAACTCGGTCGTAACCTCCAGCACGTAGACGCCGCGCTCTTCCGGGCTCCATGCCACGTCGTACGTCTCGCCCACGCCGATGCCGAGCGCGGCCGGCCGCAGCTCGCGTGACGCCTCCGGCAGGTCCGCGCCATCTTTGGCGAGCGGACGCCAGCGGACCGGCTCGCCACCCCGGAGCAGTCGGACCCGCTTGAACGCGTCGGCGCTGATGTGGAGAAAGCGCAGACGATAGGCACGACCTGGTTCGAATCGCTCGGGATCCGGCCGGGTCCGGCCGTTGATCGCCGGTGCGGCATCAGGGCGGGCGCCGCGAGCCGCCAGCGTGAAGACCCTGTCCATGTGGCGGTCCCACGTCTCGCCCGGCTCGAGCACCAGGAAAGGCCCGTATAGCCCCTTTGAGAGCTCGTGGCCCGGCTCGCCGTGGATGTGATAGATGAACGTGCCGGCGCGCGGGGGCGTGATGAGGACGCGGACCGAATCACCCGGCGGGATCGGCGGCCGCGTTGCCCCCGGATAGCCGCTCCAGCCGCCTACCCCGTCGTAGAGGCTCCTGAGCTCGAGTCCGTGCCAGTGCACTGCGAGCGGGAAGTCGAGGCGGTTGCGCACCACGATCTCCGTCGGCTCGCCCTGCGTGAGCACAAGGGGGCTGCCGGGCACGCGGGTCGAGTCCGGTGCGGGGGGTCTCGGTCCCTCCTGCACGACGAACCCGAGCTCCGGCTCTCCCTCGTAGACGCCCGGCCGCTCTCCGGTCCAGAGATCGATCCGCCGGACGGGCGCGTATTCCGGC
>DATKCO010000117.1:0-21698 GCA_035513155.1 Gemmatimonadota bacterium
CTAACTTCCGGCCTTCATGCATCGACCCACCCGGACAAAGATCCTGTGCACGCTGGGACCCGCGAGCGAGAGCCCGGAAACCATTCGCGCGCTGATCCGCGAGGGGATGGATTGCGCGCGGCTGAACTTCTCGCACGGCGATTACGAGGAGTACGTGCGCGTGATCCAGACGATCCGCGAGGCCGCGGAAGAGCTGGCGAGACCGGTCGCGATCCTCCAGGACCTGCAGGGTCCGAAGATCCGCATCGGCCCGATCGAGGGCGGGGCGGTGGAGCTGGCCGAAGAGGACGTGGTGCGCCTCACGACGCGAAACGGGCCCGGAACGCGGGAGCTGCTGACGACGACCTATCGGGAGCTGCCCCACGACGTCGCGGCGGGGGACCGGATCCTCCTCGACGACGGCAAGCTCGTCCTCCGGGTCGAAGAGGTGGAGGACGACGAGACGGTCCGCTGCGTGGTCGTGGAGGGAGGGCTCCTCAAGGAGAAGAAGGGAATCAACCTGCCCGGGGTGACGATCTCCACGCCGGCGCTGACCGAGAAGGACCGCCGCGACATCCGCTTCGGCTGCGAGCACGAGGTCGACTTCATCGCCCTCTCGTTCGTCCGCCGGGGGCAGGACATCGACGCGCTGAAGGAGGAGATTCGAGCGGCGGGCGGCGGCCCTCAGGTGATCGCCAAGCTGGAGAAGCCGCAGGCGGTCGAGAACCTGGACGACATCCTCGAGCGCGCGGCGGGAGTCATGATCGCGCGCGGCGACCTGGGGGTCGAGCTCCCCCCCGAGCGGGTGCCGATCCTGCAGAAGGAGATTGTCCGGCGCGCCAACCTGACCAAGCGGATCGTGATCGTGGCGACCCAGATGCTGGAGTCGATGACGACCAGCCTGAGGCCCACGCGCGCCGAAGCGTCGGACGTCGCGAACGCGATCTTCGACGGCGCCGACGCGGTCATGCTGTCGGCCGAGACGGCGACCGGCAGCCATCCGGTCGAAGCGTTACAGATGATGGAGCGGATCATCGTAGCCGCCGAGGTCGAGATGGAGCGGAGCCCGTGGAAGCCGATGCACGGAGTGGTGCGGGTCAGCGACTTCGCCGAGGCGGTGTGCGACGCGGCCACGCTGGTGGCGGCCGAGGTGGACGCCAAGCACATCGTCGCCTTCACCCAGTCGGGCGCGACCGCTCAGCTCCTCAGCAAGTACCGCCCCCCGGCTCCCCTGATCGCGCTCACGCCGTACCCGCGCGTGCGCAACCGACTCGCACTCAGCTGGGGCGTGACCCCGATGGTGATGGAGATCCCGGTCACGATCGACCGCCTGATCGCCGACCTGGAGAAGCGGCTGATCCGCGACCGGGTGGTCGAGGAGGGGGACGTCCTCGTGATCGTGTGCGGAGCGCCGCTCGACGTGGGCGGCCGCACGAACCTGATGAAGATCCACCGCGTCGGGGACAAGCCGCGGCTCGGCAAAGGCCGTGTTTGACGGCTTTCTGACCCCCCGGTAGCTTCACCGCGAAATGACCGAAAACGCAGTCACCACCGAACCCCGGGCCGTCGCCGGCCTCGAGGGCGTGGTCGTCGCCGAGAGCTCGATCTCCTACGTCGACGGGCAGGCCGGACGCCTCGTCTATCGGGGGTACGCGATCGAAGAGCTGGCCCGGCACTCGACGTTCGAAGAGACCGCCAAGCTCCTCCTGGACGGCCGACTCCCGGGCCGCGGGGAGCTGGAGGCGTTCGGGCACCGGCTGGCCGCCGAGCGGGCGCTCGACCCGCGCACGCTGGACGCGGTGCGCGCGTATCCGGCGGACGCCGATCCGATGGCGGCCCTGAGGACCGGCGTCTCCTGGCTCGGGATGACTGACCCGGATCGCGGGGACGGCGGGCCTGAGGCTACGCGGCGCAAGGCCGTCCGCCTGATCGCGCGCCTCCCCACGCTCGTCGCCGCGTTCCATCGCGCCCGCCGCGGGGAGGACCCGCTGGACCCGCGCGAGGACCTGGGCCACGCCGCGAACTTCCTCTACCTGCTGAGCGGCTCCGAGCCCGATCCGGAGGACGCCCGGGTGATGGACGTCTGCCTGATCCTCCATGCCGAGCACGGGATGAACGCGTCGACCTTCGCGGCGCGGGTGACGGCCGCCACTCTGTCCGACATCCACTCGGCCGTCGTGTCGGCGGTGGGGACCCTGAAGGGACCGCTGCACGGCGGAGCGAATCAGGAAGTCATGAAGATGCTGCTGGAGATCGACGCCGAGGGGATCGCACCCGCCGAGCACGTGCGGGGCCTGCTGGCGGCGGGGCAGAAGGTGATGGGCTTCGGGCACCGGGTCTACAAGACGATGGATCCGCGAGCCCCCATCCTGCGCGCGTTCTCGCGGGGCCTGGGCGAGCGCGCGGGCGAGCCGCGCTGGTACCGGATGAGCGAGGAGATCCTCGCCACCATGAAGGACGAAAAGGGAATCGACCCCAACGTCGACTTCTTCAGCGCCTCCACCTATCACGCGCTGGGAATCCCGCCGGACCTCTTCACGCCGATCTTCGCGATCTCTCGCGTGAGCGGGTGGGCGACGCACGTCGAGGCGCAGTACGCGCACAACCGCCTCATCCGGCCGCGCGCGCAGTACGTGGGCGAGCGCGACCTCCGCTACACCCCGATCGACGAGCGCGGCTGAGGCCGCTTTCGCCGAAGTCTCCCGTCGGCGCGACGGTCCCTCGGATCCGACGGGGTCCCGAATCTTGCATGCGATAGAAAGGAGCGAGCCATAGCATACGACCGCCTGACGCCCCCGTCGGACGGGAGCGCGATCGAGTACCAGAGGGCGTTCCGCGTGAACGCGCCGGACCGGCCGGTGATCCCGTTCATCGAGGGAGACGGGATCGGGCCCGACATCTGGGCCGCCTCCCGTCGGGTATTCGACGCCGCCGTGGCCAAGGCGTACGGGTCCGAGCGCGAGGTGGTCTGGTTCGAGATCTACGCGGGCGAGAAGGCGGTGTCGACGTACGGGGCCGGATCTCATCTGCCCGCCGACACGCTGGCGGCGATCCGCGACTGGCGGGTGGCGATCAAGGGCCCGCTCACCACGGCGGTGGGCGGAGGGATCCGGTCGCTCAACGTCACGCTGCGGCAGGAGCTGGACCTGTACTGCTGTGTCCGCCCGTCGCGCTGGTACGAGGGCACGCCCTCGCCGGTCAAGGAGCCGGGCAAGCTCGACATCGTCCTCTTCCGCGAGAACATCGAGGACGTGTACGCGGGGATCGAATGGAAGGTCGGGACGCCCGAGCAGAAGGCGGTGCGGGAGTTCCTTAACGCGGAGCTGGGCACGGCGATCCCGGAGGACGCCGGCATCGGGGTCAAGCCGATCAGCGAACGGAACACGAAGCGGCTGGTGGCGGCCGCGATCCAGTACGCGCTCGACCAGGGACGGGAGTCCGTCACGCTCGTCCACAAGGGAAACATCATGAAGTTCACGGAGGGGGCGTTCCGCGAATGGGGCTACGAGATCGCCGCCGAGGCGTTCGGCGACCGCACGGTGAAGGAGTCCGACCTGTGGGACGGCGACGAGCGGAAGGACCCGGGCGGGCGCGTGGTGATCAAGGACCGCATCGCCGACGCGATGTTCCAGCAGCTCCTCCTGCGGCCCGACGAGTACGACGTGATCGCGGCGCCCAACCTGAACGGCGACTACCTGTCCGACGCGGCGGCCGCCCAGGTCGGAGGGCTGGGGATGGCGCCGGGTGCGAACGTGGGGGACACGGCGGCGGTCTTCGAGGCCACCCACGGCACGGCGCCGAAGTACGCCGGTCAGGACAAGGTCAACCCCGGGAGCCTGATCCTGTCCGGCGCCCACATGTTCCAGTACATCGGCTGGGGCGAGGTCAAGGAGCGGATCGAGGCGGGGCTGGAGTCCGCGATCCGCGACAAGGTCGTGACGTACGACCTGGCGCGTCAGATGGAGGGCGCGACGGAGGTGGCGTGCTCCGGGTTCGCCAGCGCGATCATCGAGAGGCTGTAGGGGCCGGCCCCGGACGACATGCAGTTCATCGACGAAGCGGTCATCGACGTGGAAGCCGGTCACGGGGGGAGCGGGGTGGTCTCGTTCCGGCGCGAGAAGTACGTGCCCCGGGGAGGGCCGGACGGGGGCAACGGGGGGAAGGGCGGCGACGTGATCCTCGAAGTCGACGACAACCTCTCGACCCTGCAGGACTTCCGCTATCGCACCCGGTACAAGGCGGGGCGCGGCGAGCACGGGTCGGGGAGCAACCGCACCGGCGCCGAGGGCGAGGACGTGGTGCTCCGGGTGCCGCCCGGCACGCTGGTCAAGGAGCCCTCGAGCGGACAGCTCCTCGCCGACCTCACCCGGCCGGGCGAGCGGTTCGTCGTCGCGCGCGGCGGGCGTGGCGGGCGCGGGAACGCGTTCTTCGTCCGCGCCACCCGGCAGGCGCCGCGCCATGCCCAGGAAGGCGAGCCGGGAGAGAGCCGACGGATCCTGCTCGAGCTCAAGCTCCTGGCCGACGTGGGTCTGGTCGGGAGCCCCAACGCCGGGAAATCGACCCTGCTGTCGCGCGTCAGCGCGGCCCGACCCAAGATCGCCGACTATCCGTTCACGACGCTGACCCCCAACCTGGGCGTCGTGGCCCCGGACGCGGAGCGGTCGTTCGTGATGGCCGACATCCCCGGCCTCGTCGAAGGGGCCTCGGAGGGGCGCGGGCTGGGAAGCCGGTTCCTGCGCCACGTCGAGCGCACGCGGGTCCTGTGCTTCCTGATCGACGTGCTGACCCCGGATCCCCGCGCCGAGTACGAGGGCCTGAAGGCCGAGCTCGGAGCGCGGTCGCCGCGGCTGCTCGAGCTGCCGCGGGTCGTGGCGTGGTCGAAGGCCGACCTCGCCGAGCCGCCGGCGGGGGTGGAGTTCGCGGACGCGGACGCGACGCACGTGATCTCGTCGGTGAGCGGGCGCGGGCTGGACGCGCTCGTGGCCGAGCTGTGGACGCGCGTCCGCGAGGCGCCGCGTGACGACGGCGCGGACTGAGCCGCCGCGCGCGCCGCCTCCTCCGCGCCGGATCGGGCGCGACGATCCGCTCTACCCGCCGCTCCTCCGCTCGCTCGACAACGCGCCGGACGCGCTCTACGCCCGGGGAGACCCGGCCCTGCTCGGCGAGACCGCCGCCGCGGTGGTCGGCGCCCGCCGGGCGACGTCGCTGGGGCTCGAGATGGGCGAGCGCCTGGGGGCCGGGCTGGCCGCCGCGGGGGTCGTCGTCGTGAGCGGGTGCGCGATCGGGATCGACGCCGCCGCGCACCGCGGAGCGCTCGACGCCGGCGGGGCCACGGTCGCGGTCCTGGCCGGGGGGCTGGACGTCGCGATCCCGCCCTCGAATCGCCGGCTGGCGAGCCGGATCCTGCGCGAGAGGGGCTGCCTCGCGGGGGAGCATCCCGACGGGGTGCCGCCGGCGCGCTACTCGTTCCCGCGGCGGAACCGGATCATCGCGGGTCTGGCCCGCGTGGTCGTCGTGGTCGAGGCGGCGCAGCACTCGGGTGCCCTGATCACCGCGCGGCTCGCCCTGGCGGCGGGTCGGGAAGTGATGGTCGTCCCGGGACATCCCCTGCAGGAGGAGTTCGCGGGGTCGAACGCGCTGCTCACCGATGGCGCCCGGCCGGTGACGAAGGCGGAGGACGTACTGGAGGAGCTGAAGGGGCTTCCCCGCCTGGAGCCGGCTCCGATCGAGCGCGGCGAGGGCGGGGCGGGGCTGGCGCCGGCCGGCGTCCGGGCCGACGTTCGTGCCGCCCTCGACGACCGCCCGCGAGCGGCGGAGGACCTCGCGGCGGACCTCGGGTTTCCCCTGGGCCCTGTCCTTGCAGCACTGACCGAGCTCGAGCTCGTGGGCCTCGCCCGCGCCTGTCCCGGTCAGCGCTACACGCGACCGGTCCGATAGCTCACGGGAAACGCGGTTACACATTGCAGGAACCGAAGGAGGGTCCTATCGCCCGCTCGCTCCACGTCTACGTGCACGTTCCGTTCTGCGCCCGCAAGTGCCCCTACTGTCACTTCTACAACCTCGGGCACGACGACGCCCGCGAGGCGGTGTGGCTGGACGGGCTGGCGCGGGAGATCGCCCTCCACCGCGAAGCGGGCGCGTTCGAGGACGCGCGGCTCGCCACCCTCTACTGGGGCGGCGGCACGCCCTCGCTCCTCGGTGACGAGGGATTCGAGCGCGCGGCCGCCCTCTCGCTGGGGATCGCCCCCAGGAGCGGGAGGTTCGAGTGGACGGTGGAGCTCAACCCCGGGGACGCCGACCGCGAGCGCCTGAGGCGCTGGCGCGCGCGGGGCGTGGACCGGATCTCGGTCGGCGCCCAGTCGTTCGATCCCCGGCGGCTCGAGTTCCTGGGACGGATCCACGGGCCCGACGCCGCCCTGCGCGCGGTGCGGCAGGCGGCTCTCGCCGGCTTCGAGAGCGTGTCGTTGGACCTCATCTTCAATCTGGAGGTCCCCGGGACCGACCCTGGCCAGCGCCGGAGCGCCTGGGCGCGCGACCTGGCGACCGCGTTCGCCCTCCCGATCACCCATCTCTCCCTCTATGGCCTGACGATCGAGCCCGGAACGGCCTTTCACGCCCGCGCCCGCGCGGACGCCCCGCTGACGACGGCGGACTCCGCCTACGCGGCGGAGTATCGCGCCGCGTGCCGGGTGGCCCGCCGCGCCGGGTTCGATCACTACGAGGTGTCCTCGTTCGCGCGCCCCGGCCACCGCTCCCGCCACAACGCCGCGTACTGGACCGGCGCGCCCTATCTGGGCCTGGGGCCCGCGGCGCACTCGTTCGACGGCCTGCGCCGCTGGGCGAACGTCTCGTCCCTGACCCGCTGGGCGGAGGCGCTGGCGACGGGTGGCGACGCGCGCGAGTTCGTGGAGTTCCTCAGCCCCCGGCAGCGCGAGCTGGAGACCCTGTACCTGGGACTGCGACGCGCCGAAGGGGTGGAGCGCGACCATCCGCTCCTCGCCGGTCCGGCCGCCGATGTCGTCGACGGGCTCGTCCGCGAGGGGATGGTCGAGGGCCGGGAGGGACGCCTGGCGTGCACGGAACGGGGGTTCCTGGTGCTCGACGGGATCCTCGACCGGCTGGCGGCCGCGGCCGGAGCCGCGAGCCCGGGTGCCGCGGACCGCGGATCGGGGGCCGGCGCGCGGGATGGCTCGATTGACAACGTTCTGGGCCGCCGATAGAGTCACCCGCGAAATGACTCCGGATCACGATCTCAATGAGCGCGAGGCGCTGGTTCTCGAAGCCGTCATCCGGACCTTCGTCGACACCGCGGCCCCGGCGGCCTCGCGCACGGTCGCGCGCCACTTCGACCTCGGCGTGAGCCCGGCCACGATCCGCAACACGATGAGCGACCTGACCCGCAAGGGATACCTGTCGCAGCCGCATGCCAGCGCCGGCCGCATGCCGACCGACAAGGCGTATCGGTACTACGTCGACACGCTGATGCGCCCCGGCCAGCTGACGGCCGACGAGACCCGGCGGATCGAGGCGACCCTCGGGCTGTCCCGCACCGCGGAGGAGCGCCTCCTCGCCCGCGCGGTCAAGGCGCTCTCGGTCGTCACCCAGGAGCTCGGCGTCGGCCTCGCGCCGCGGATGGAGGAGGGGATCCTCGAGAAGATCGACCTCGTGGGGGTGTCGCGGGAGCGCATCCTGATCGTCCTCGCGCTCCGTTCGGGGCCGGTGCGGACGATCTTCGTGGAGGGAGAGCGGACGGATACCGACGACGCGCTCGACTCCGTCTCGGGCTTCCTCAACGAGCGGCTGGCCGGCCAGACCCTGCGCGAGATCCGCGAGACGTACCGCGACCGGCTGGCCGACACGCCGCTCGAGCACGCCGACCTCGTCAACATCTTCCTCGAGCAGGCCGAGGGGCTGTTCGCCCCCCGCCCGGCGGCCGGGGACGACGTGCTGCTCGGCCCGACCGCCGGCCTCGCGGCCCAGCCCGAGTTCGCCGACCGCGAGCATCTCCAGACCCTGCTCCAGCTCACCGAGCAGCGCGACGTGCTGGCGGAGGCGCTCCGTGACCGCCGCGCCGACGGGATCGTGATCTCGATCGGAGGGGAGCACGCGATCCCTCCGCTCGTCGACTTCAGCATGGTGACCACGGCGTACGAGATGGGGAGCGTGCACGGGACGATCGGGATCATCGGTCCCACCCGCATGCCCTACGACCGCATGGTGTCGCTGGTCGAATACACGGCGCGCCTGCTCTCCACGCTCGCGCCCGGCGACTGAGACGATGTCGGAGCGCGACTACTACGAGATCCTGGGAATCGAACGCACGGCGTCGGGGCAGGAGATCAAGCGCGCCTACCGACGCCTCGCGATGCAGTACCATCCGGACCGGAACCCTAACGATCCCGAGTCCGAGGAGAAGTTCAAGGAGGCGAGCCGGGCGTACGAGATCCTGCACGATCCCGAGACCCGCGCGCGCTACGATCAGTTCGGTCACGCCGGCGTGGGCGGGGCCGGTTCGAGGAGCGGCTTCGCCGACTTCGACCTGTCCGACGCCCTGCGCGCGTTCATGCGCGACTTCGGCGGCTTCGACGATCTGTTCGGCCGCTCGCGCGGCCGCAGCGGACGATCCCGGGGGCCCTTGCGCGGCACCGATGTCCAGACACGGCTCCGGGTCCCGCTGGAGGAGGTCGCCACCGGGGTGGAGAAGACAATCCGCGTCAAGCTCCTGCAGCGGTGTGGGGCGTGCCGCGGCCGGGGGAGCGACAGCGACGAGCCCGCGACGTGTCCCTCGTGTCAGGGGAGCGGCGAGGTGCGGCAGGCGCAGCGCTCGATCTTCGGTCAGTTCGTCAGCGTCCACGTCTGCCCGCGCTGCGAGGGCCAGGGCACGGTGGTCACCGATCCGTGCCGGAGCTGCGGTGGCGAGGGACGGGTGCGAGAAGAGAAGCGGATCAAGGTCCGGATCCCGCCCGGAGTCGAGACCGGCAACTACCTGACCCTTCGCCGCGAGGGAAACGTGGGTCCCCGGGGGGGTCCGCAGGGCGACCTGCTGATCGTCATCGAGGTCGAGCCCCACCCGCTGTTCGAGCGGCGTGGCGACGACGTCGTGTTCGACCTGGGGATCTCGTTCCCGCAGGCCGCGCTGGGGGCCGAGATCGAGGTCCCGACGCTGGCGGGGTCCGACGGGCTGGAGGTGCCGCCGGGCACGCAGTCGGGAGACGTCCTGCGGCTTCCCGGACGCGGCCTCCCGCCCCTCGGTGGGGGCCCTCGCGGGGACCAGCTCGCGCAGGTGTCGGTATGGGTTCCCCAGCGCCTCTCGGCCGACGAGCGGGCCGCGCTGGAGAGGCTCTCGGAGTCGGAGAACTTCGCCCCGCCGAAGCGTGGCAAGGGATTCTGGAGCAAGGTCAAGGAAGCGTTCACGACCTGATCCTGCCGCGCCGCGCTACATTGCGCGCGATGTCCCTCCGCGCGTCCCCCCCCGCGACCTCCTGGATCGAGCTCGACGTGCCTTTCCGCCCCGCGGAAGAAGAGGATGTGGCGGCCGCGCTGGCGGCCTGTGGCAGCGTCGGCGCCTGGACCGTCCGGCCCCGGCTCGCGCGCGCCTACTTCAGTGGGGACGCCGAAGGGGTCGAGGCACACTTCCGCGCGGCCTGGCGCGATTCGACGGGAACGGAGTGGGAGGGCCCGCTGTCCGCGCGCCGGACTCCGGACCGGGACTGGCTCCGGCACTGGCGGGAGAGCGTGGGCCCGGTCCGCGTGACCCCCACCTTGTGGATCGCTCCCCCCGGGGACGACGGTGGCACCCCCGCCGGCGCCCGGGTCGTCATCATCCAGCCCGGTCAGGGATTCGGCACCGGGAGCCATCCCACGACCCGGGCCCTCCTGCGGTGGATCGAAGCCGAACCGGGCCGGCGCGTGCTGGACGTCGGCTGCGGCAGCGGCGTGCTCGGGATCGCGGCGCTCCTCCTCGGGGCTCGCCGCGCGGTGGGACTCGACGTCGACCCCGACGCGCTCGCGAACGCGGCGGAGAACCGCGACCGGAACCGGGCCGCCGACCGCCTGGCGCTCGTCCAGGGAACCCTCGACGCGATCGCGGCGCTGCCGGTGTTCGACCGGGTCGTGGCGAACCTCGACCGCACCGCGCTGGCCGGGCTCGTCGCTCCGCTGGTCGCCCGCTGCGCCCCCGGCGGCCGGCTCGGCGTGGCCGGTCTCCTGGCCCGCGAGCGGGACGGCTTCCTCGCCTCGCTCGCGTCCCTGCCGGTCGAGGTCGTGGAGGAGCGGACCGAGGAGGACGACGCCGGCGGGGACGCGTGGTGGAGCGCCTGGATTGCCCTGCGGGAGGGGTCGTGACGGGCCCGTTTCCCGGGCCTCCGTGGTGCCTGCCGCCCGATCGGATCGCCGCCGTCGACCGGGCCGCGATCGGGGCCGGGCTTTCGGGCGCGGCGCTCATGGAGACGGCCGGCGGGGCGGTCGCGGCCGCGATCCGTGCCCGCTGGCCCGAGGGGCGGATCGTCGTCTTCGCGGGTGGAGGCAACAACGGCGGAGACGGCCTGGTCGCGGCCCGCCACCTTCGGGCCGACGGCCGGCCCGTCGATCTCGCGCTGTTCTTCGATCCGTCCGCGGCCACCGGGGACGCCGCGCTCCAGTGGCGGCTCGTCGAGGGCCTCGGTCTGCCGACCGTCCGGGTCGGCGGAGAGGTGGAGGCGAGGCAGGCGGTCCGGGCCGCGTCGGGCGCGGCCTGCGTGGTCGACGCGCTGCTCGGGACCGGGCTCGCGGGCGACGTGCGGGAGCCGATGCGGAGCGCGATCGAGGCGCTGGACGAGTCCCCGGTCCCGGTCGTCGCGGTCGACGCGCCGTCGGGCCTCGACGGGGCGAGCGGGCGGATCCGGGGCGCGGCGGCGCGGGCGGAGATCACGGTGACATTCGGCTTCCCGAAGCCCGGCCTCTTCCTCGTCGAGGGTCCCCGGACCGTGGGACGGCTGCACGTCGTGCCGCTCGGCTATCCGGCGGCCGCGCTGGCCGCGGCCGGCGAGCGGCCGCTGACCTGGATCCGGCTGGCCGAGGCGGCGGCGGCCCTGCCGCCCCGGCGCCACGACACCCACAAGGGACGCGCGGGACGGCTCCTTGTGGTCGCCGGATCCGAGCGGTTCCGGGGGGCGGCGGCCCTGACCGCCACCGCGGCCCTCCGGGCGGGCGCGGGAGTGTGCGTCGTGGCGGCGCCCGAACCGGTGGCCGGGCTCCTCCTCGAGGCCCTGCCCGAGGCGATCGTGGTCGCGCTGCCGCGGACGAAGTCGGGCGTCCTCGGGCGCGCGGCCGCCGCGCGGGTGGCCGAGGCCGCCGCCGAGGCCGACGCGGTGGCGGTCGGCCCGGGGCTGACGACCGCGGCCGGGGTGCGCGGGGTCGTGGAGGCGGCGCTCGGCGCGGGAATCCCCGCCGTCGTCGACGCCGACGCGCTCAACGTCCTCGCCGCCGATCCGACCCCGGTGGGCCGCGAGGCCGCGACGATCCTCACCCCGCATCCGGGGGAGCTGGGTCGGTGGCTCGACCGCCCCGCCGCCGAGGTCGACCGCGACCGCGTGGCGTGCGCGGGCGAGGCGGCCCGCCGCTGGGGCGCGCGGGTCGTGCTCAAGGGCTCGCCGACCGTGGTCGCCGGCCCGGACGGCGAGGTCGCCCTCAACCTCACGGGGAACCCGGGCCTGGCGAAGGGGGGAAGCGGGGACGTGCTGACGGGTCTCCTGGGCTCCCTCCTCGCCCAGGGCGTGGCGCCCGCCCTGGCGGCGCGCGCGGCTCCCTGCCTCCACGGCCTCGCCGCGGACTGGGCCCGCTTCGACCTCGGGGAGCGGGGGATGACGCCGGGCGACCTGTTCCGCTACCTGCCGCTGACGATCCGCGAGGTGTCCGCGGGCCGGGGAGCCGAGCTCCTCGCCCGGCTCGATCACCGCCACGCGCGGCTCCTGGCGGGGGGCGCGTGACCGCCTCCGCCCGCCGCGGCGGAGCGCGCCTCCGCGCCGCGTCCCGGATCGGCCGGCTGGCGCTCCTCGCGGTCGTCGCCGGCTGTGTGTCCACGGGAGCGCGCGGCGGCGCGGTGGCGGACGACGACGCGAGCCCGTTCCCGCCCTCGCGCGCGAACGAGTGGGTGACCCTGCGGGACTTCCGCTACGTCACCGCGGCCGCGGCCAGCCAGTCGCTCGCCTTCTTCGGGACGACCGCCGGGGTCGAGCGGCTCGACACGCTGCGGGACCGCTGGCTGGCTCCGGTGACGGCGGCCGACGGGCTGCCGGACGACCGGGTGACCGCGCTGGCGGCGGAGCCTTCCTCCGGCGACCTGTGGATCGGGACCGCGCGCGGGCTCGCCCGGCTCGTCTCCTTCGTCGATGTCGTCGAGCCCGTGTTCGGGCCGCCCTCGTTCCGCGTCGACCGCCTTCTCGTCGATCCCCGGGACGGAACGGTCTGGGCGCAGATCGGGGGGATCTGGTGGCGCGGGCCGAACGGGTCCCCGGTGCTGGAGCGCTCCGGCTCCCGGCCCCCGTTCGAGCGCCTCGTCGGGCCAGTCCCGGTCGACGAGCTGGATCCCTCGCGACTGCCATGGACCGATCCGCTGTGGGTGCCCAGCGAGCTCCTCCCCGGCGCGCGATTCCGCCTCACCGTGCTCGACCGCGACCGCCGCGGGGACTGGTACGTGGGGACCTGGGGTGACAACGGCCGCCGCTGGGCCGCCGCCCGACAGGCGTGGGAGCCCCTCTATTTCGGACTCGCGGGACCGGGGGGCCCGATCGCGGCGAGCCGGAGCGGCTACTGGTTCCCACCGGGGGCCACGCCGGCTCGCGGACCGGGATCCGACGCCTCGCTCGCGCCGGGCGGCGTCCGCTTCGCCCTCTCCGCCGGGTCGCCGGCCCCCGCGGCGGTCGCGCACGCGAGCCGCGACCTCTCCGCGTGGTCGTACGCGGTGCCGCTCGAGAGCCCGGGGCTCCCCGCGGCCACCGCGCACGCCGCGGTCGCCGCGGGCGACACCGTGTGGCTGGCGACCGACCACGGGATCGTCCGAGGAGTCGACGGGCGCTGGGAACGGTGGGGCCCGCGGGACCCGTTGCCGGTGGCGGCGCGCGCGCTCGCCCTCGAGCCGGGGCGGGTGTGGGCCGGCGGGGACGACGGCCTCGTGGCCCTCGACCGGCGGGACGGCGCGCGGGTGGCGCGCTTCCTCGCCGGCCGCCGGGTCGATGCGGTGGCGGTCACTCCCGAGGCCGTCTACGCGGGAACGCGGGTCGGCCTCTTCGCCGGTCGCCGGACCGCGGATCCCGACGGGGCGGACGGGGTGCCGTCGGAGATCGAGCGGGTGGAGCCGCGCGGCGGCGCGATCCGCGCGCTGGCCGCCACCGACACCCTGCTCGTCGTGGGGACCGCGATCGGGATCGAAGTGTTCGACCGCCGGGCCGGGGAATGGAGCGTCACCGCCCGCGCCGGCGAGGGTCGGCTCGACCAGCCTCCGCTGGCGCTGGCCGTCGACGCCGACGGGCAGGTCTGGATCGGCTCGGCCGCGGGGCTCGCCCGCTGGCGGCCCGCGACGGGGGAGTGGGACGAGTGGACGAGCGCCGACGGCCTGGCCGCCGGACCGGTCCTCCATCTCCTCGCCGAGGACGGGGTCGTGTGGGCCTCGACCCCGACCGGCGTGAGCCGCTTCGCCTGGGAGGAGGCCGGCCGGTGAGAGATCGCCGGCGTCGCGCCGCGCTCGCCGCCGTGCTCGTCGTGACCGGAGCCTGCGCCGACGGCTCCGCGCCGCGGGCCCCGGCCCCGGTCCCGGCCGACTCGGGGCCCGCCGACACTGCGGCCGCGCTCCCCGCCGACACCGGAGTCACGGCCCCCGCCGACACCGCGGCCGGGAGCGCCTGGACCGCGGGCGTCGTCGACCGGCCGTTCGGAGGCGCCGGCCAGGCCACGCTCGAGTCCGTGACCGCCGCCCGGCACGCGGAGTTCGACCGGGTCGTCTGGCGGCTTTCGGAGATGCCCGGCGTCCACCTCGAGTACATCGACAAGCCCGTCCGCGAATGCGGCTCGGGCCATCCCGTCGCGCTTCCGGGCGACGGCTGGCTCGAGGTCCGCCTCGAGCCCGCCCGCGCGCACACCGAGGAGGGACGCCCCACGGTCCCCGCGCGACGGATCGAAGCCGGCCTGCCCGTCGTCCTCGAGATCTTCCGCACCTGCGACTTCGAGGCGGTCGTCACGTGGGTCGTGGCGGTCGGTTCGCCCGAGCCGTTCCGGCTCCTCCAGCTCGACGACCCCGCGCGCATCGTCGTCGACATCCGCCACCCGTCGCGGTGAGCCCGCGCGGCGAGTTCGCCTGGATCGACCGGCTGGTCGAGCTCCTCGCGGAGGGAGGGTCGGGGATCGGCGACGATGTGGCGGCGGTGACCGACGCGGGCGACGGGAGCCTCGCGTGGACGATCGACACCCTGGTCGAGGGGGTCCACTTCCGCTTCGACTGGATGGAGCCCGAAGCGGTCGGCCACCGGGCGCTCGCCGCCAGCCTGAGCGACCTCGCCGCGGCGACCGCCGAGCCGATCGGCGCGCTCGTGACCGCGGCCGGCCCCGCGGCCGTCCTCGAGGACCGGCTGGAGGGTGTCTACGGCGGTCTGGGGGAGCTCGCGCGCGCCTCGGGCTGCATGGTCATGGGCGGCGATCTCTCGCGCGCCGAGGGTCCGCTCCACCTCACCGTCACCGCGCTCGGGCGCTGCTTCGGCGGGACGCCGCCCGGGCGGTCGGGCGCCCGTCCAGGGGACGACGTCTGGGTGACCGGCCGGCTGGGGGCGCCCGCGGCGGCCATGGCGCTCCTCCGGGCGGCCGGGGACGACCCCGCGGGCCTCGCGACGGCCCGCGCCCACCCCGCAACCGCGCGCCTGGCCCGGCCCGAGCCGCGGGTGGCGGAGGCCCGCTGGCTCGCCGCGCGGGCGGAGCTCCACGCCACCATCGACATCTCGGACGGCCTCTCGGGCGACGCCGCCCACGTGGCGGACAAGAGCGGGGCGCGGATCGCGATCGAGCCCGCGCTCCTCCCGGTCCACCCCGCCGCGGTCGACGCCGCCGCGCACGCGGGCGGGGACGCGCTCGACTGGGCGCTTCACGGGGGGGAGGAGTTCGAGCTCCTCGTGTGCGCCGCCGCCGGCGCCCTGGCGCCGCACGCGGACGCGTTCGCCGGGTGGTTCGGGATCCCGCTCACGCGGATCGGAGCCGTCGAGCCGGGGAGCGGGGTGGTGCGGCGGGAGGACGGCCGCGACTCGCCGCTCGACGTCGCGGCCTGGGACCACTTCCGGGTTGCGCCTCCCGATCCCCGCCGGTAGGATTCCCTCACCCCGTCCAGCTCGACATTCCGTTCCACGACCCCGCCCTCTTCGGGAGCGCGCATGCCTACGATCGCCCGCCTCGCGGCCCGCGAGGTCCTCGACTCCCGCGGCCGTCCGACCGTCGAAGCCGACTGTCACGCGTCCGACGGCGCGGTTGGCCGGGCCACCGTTCCCTCCGGCGCCTCGACCGGCGAGCACGAGGCGCTCGAGCTCCGGGACGGGGAACCGGACCGCTTCGGCGGGGCCGGCGTGCGGCGGGCGGTCGGGAACGTGCTCGACACGATCGCGCCCGCGATCGAGGGGATGGACGTCTCGGACCAGCGCGAGGTCGACGCGCGGCTGGTGGAGCTGGACGGCACCGACGACAAGTCCGCGCTCGGCGCCAACGCCCTCCTCGCCGTGTCGATGGCCGTGGCCGCGGCGGCGGCCGAGAGCGCGGACCAGCCGCTCTACCGCTCGCTCGGCGGAGAGGACGCCATGCTCCTGCCGGTCCCTCTCCTCAACATCCTGAACGGCGGCGCCCATGCGGACAACACCGTCGACATCCAGGAGTTCATGGTCGCGCCCGTCGCGGCACCGACCTTCGCCGACGCGCTGCGGGCCGGCGCGGAGACGTACGCGGCGCTCAAGCGCGTGCTCTCCGCGCGCGACCTGTCGACGGCGATCGGCGACGAGGGCGGCTTCGCTCCCGACCTCGACTCCAACGAGGCCGCGCTCGACGTCCTGATCGAGGCGATCCGCGCCGCCGGCTACGAGCCCGGCCGGGACCTCGCGATCGCCCTCGACGTGGCGGCCACCGAGCTGTTCGACGGCGGCGTCTACCGCTGGAAGAAGCGCGGCTCCGGCCCGCTCACGGCGGGCGACCTGATCGACGAGTACGAGCGGCTGGCCGGCGGCTACCCGATCGTCTCGATCGAGGATGGCCTGGCGGAGGACGACTGGGAGGGGTGGGTGACGCTCACCGGCCGGCTGGGCGAGCGGGTGCAGCTCGTCGGGGACGATCTGTTCGTCACCCAGTCGCGACGCCTCGAGCGCGGGATCGAGGCCGGCGCCGGGAACGCGATCCTGGTCAAGCTCAACCAGATCGGGACGGTGAGCGAGACGCTGGACGCCATCGAAGTCGCGCGCGCGGCCGGCTACGCGCAGGTGATCTCCCACCGCTCGGGAGAGACCGAGGACACGTTCATCGCCGACTTCGCGGTCGCGACCGCGGCCGGCCAGATCAAGACCGGCGCGCCCGCGCGCGGCGAGCGGACGGCGAAGTACAACCGGCTGCTCCGGATCGAGGAGCAGCTCGGCGCCCGGGCCCGCTACGCCGGCCGGGCCGCGTTCGGAGGCCGGGCGTGACGCGGAAGCGACTCGCCGACCGCCGCCAGCGGCGGCGCCAGAAGGCGCTGTTCTGGGCGCTGGTCGTCGCGCTCCTCGGCTACGGGGTGTTCGTGGGCGATCACCGTCCCTGGCACCTCGGGATGCTGTGGGTCGAGCAGGGCCGGACCGAGGATCGGATCGGCGCGCTCAAGCAGGAGAACCGGGAGCTCCTGCAGGAGCGGCAGCGCCTGTCGGACGACGACCAGGCGCTCGAGCGGCTGGCCCGCGAGAAGGGGATGATGCGGCCCGGGGACATGGTGTACCGGATCGTCCCCGTCCCCCCGGGGGTCCAGGAGGCGGGGGCCGAGTCGCTCGCCGCGCGCGTCGCGCGGCAGCAGGCGGCGCACGCCGACTCCCTGCGGGCGGAGGCCGATCGCCAGCCCGCCATTCCGCTCTCGTCGCCTTGACACTCCTTTCGGAGGCCCGTACATTCGGCTCCACATCGCGGGGTGGAGCAGTCTGGTAGCTCGTTGGGCTCATAACCCAAAGGTCGCGGGTTCAAATCCCGCCCCCGCTACCAAATTCGGAAGGGGTTGGCCCGCGACGAACGAGGCCGACCCCTTCTTCTTTGACGCCGGTGGCGCCCGCGCCGGCCCGTGGCGGCGTAGCTCAGCCTGGTAGAGCAAGGGACTCATAAGCCCTGGGTCGCAGGTTCAAATCCTGCCGCCGCCACCACCACCGGTTCCCACGTGCAGCGTCCGAGCGACGATCTTCCGACCGCGTTCCGGAACCACTGGCAGCGCCACTTCGCCCCTCCCGAGGGGGGCCGCGTGCTGGTGGCGGTCTCGGGGGGGATCGACTCGATGACCCTGCTGGCCCTGCTCGCCCGGGAGGGCTCCGGGGGGCCGGATCTCGACGTGGTGGCCGCCCATTTCGACCATGGCGCCCGCGGCGCCGCGGGCGCCGAGGACGGCCGCTTCGTCGCGGCGGCCGCGGCCGCCTGGGGATCGCGGGCCGTGTGCGGCGCGGGGGACGCGCCCGCCCGCGCGCGGGAGACCGGGGGCGGCCCGATGGCGGCCGCCCGCGAGCTCCGCTACGAGTTCCTCCGCGCGCGCGCGGCCGAGGAAGGAGCGTGGGCGATCGTCACGGCCCACCAGCGCGACGATCGGGTCGAGACCGTCCTCCTCCGGATCACCCGGGGCGTGAGCCCGGACGGCCTGGCGGGGCCGCGGCCGGTGGACGCCTGGCGCGGGACCCCGGTGCTGCGGCCGCTGCTCCCGTTCTCGCGCGCCGCGATCGAGGAGTGGGCGTTGCGGGCGGGCGTCCCGTACCGGGACGACCCGACGAACCAGGACCCCCGCTTCCCGCGAACCCGGATGCGGAGCGAGATCGTGCCGCGACTCAGGGAGCTCAATCCGCGGCTCGACGCGGCGGTCGTTCGGCTGGCCGAGCAGGCCGCCGCGGACGCCGCCTGGTTCGCGGAGGCGACCGCGGATCTGATCGCGGACGCGACCGAGCGGCGGGACGACAGGGAGTGGACCCTGGTCGCGGAGCGGATCGTGGGAGCCCCCGTGGCCCTCCTCGGTCGCGCGATCCTGTCGGCATGGGCCTGGAGCGCGCCCCGGGGCGCGCCGCCGCCGGGCGCCGAATGGGTGCAGGGGGTGGTGGAGTTCCTGCGCGGCGGACGCGGGGGTGGGGTGCCGGTCCCCGGCGGCGGGGAGATCCGACGCCGCGGCCCGCGCGTCATCGTGCGGCGGGCCCCGACCGCGACCGCGGAAGCGAACGACCAGGACGGAGACCCGGACGGAGAGGAGCCGCTGGAGTGACGAAGACTTCCTCAGGGAAGCGCTACGCCAGCCACCCGCATGGCCGGCTCGAGCGCACGCTGATCGACGCCGAGACCTTGCGCGCGCGGGTCCTCGAGCTGGGAGCCGAGATCGAGGCCGACTACGCCGATCGGGACCTCGTGCTCCTCTGTCTCCTCAAGGGTGGCATCTACTTCACCGCCGATCTCTCTCGCGCCATCGACCTGCCGATGGCGGTGGAGTTCGTGCGCGCCCGTTCGTACGCCGGCGCGGAGTCCTCGGGGGAGGTGAAGCTCTCCTGGATCGACGGGCTCGACATCGACGGCCGCGACGTGCTGATCGTCGAGGACATCGTGGACACCGGCCTCACGCTGATCGAGATCTGGAGAGCGCTCGAGGAGAGGGGTGCCGCCAGCCTGGCCGTGTGCGCCCTCTTATATAAGGAGAAGCGGCTCGCTCACCCGTTCCCGGTGCGCTATATTGGCTTCGCCATCGAAGATGTTTTCGTGGTGGGGTACGGACTGGACTACGACGAGCGCTTCAGGAACCTTCCGCACATCGCGGTGTTCCAGCCGGACGAGTCGGCCCGAAGCCCGTCGCGACAGGGAAGGAGTCCGCTGAACCCACCATGACCGATCCGCGCAATCGCCCCCGCACGCCCCGGCGTGGAGGGGGCCCCCGCCGTCCTTCGCCCAACCGCCCGCGCTTCGCCGGCCTGTCGAAGAGCCTGGCCCTGTGGCTGCTGATCATCCTGCTCCCGCTCACGATCTATCAGCTGTTCATGCCCAAGGAGCAGGCGATCGTCGACATCAACTACTCGGAGTTCGTCGAGCAGCTCGAGGGCGACAACGTGGCGTCGGTGACGATCACCGAGCGGCAGATTCGCGGCGAGCTCGAGCAGCCCGCGACGACGATGACCGATCAGGGGCAGCGGAACTACGACGATTTCCGCACTGTGCTCCCGTTCGAGGACGCGGACCTGGTGCGCAGCATGCAGGAGCGGGGGGTCGCGGTGGAGGCGCGCGAGCCGCCGATCAACTGGTTCACGCAGATCGTCGCGTGGCTGCCGTGGATCCTGATCATCGGACTGTGGATCTTCTTCATCCGTCAGATCCAGGGCGGGGGCTCCAAGGCGTTCTCGTTCGGCAAGTCGAAGGCGAAGCTCCTCTCGGCCGACGCGCCGAAGGTGACGTTCGACGACGTGGCGGGAGCGGACGAGGCCAAGGTGGAGCTCGAGGAGATCATCGAGTTCCTGCGCGACCCCAAGAAATTCCAGCGCCTCGGCGGGAGGATCCCGAAGGGCGTGCTGCTGCTCGGTCCACCGGGCACCGGCAAGACCCTGCTGGCGCGCGCCGTGGCCGGCGAGGCCGGCGTGCCGTTCTTCTCGATGAGCGGCTCCGACTTCGTGGAGATGTTCGTAGGGGTGGGCGCATCGGTCACCGGCGACACGCCGGTGCTCGTGCGGACATCCGAGGGTACCGAGCTCATCCCGATCGGAGAGTTCGTCGACCGCTTCTACGAAGGGGAGGCCGAGGGAAGACTCGTTCCGGTGTTCGGCGTGGAGACGTTGGGGTACGAGCCCCGCGAGAGCGGGTTCCGTGGGCGGCTCCAGGGGTTCGGAGGCAGCGCCTGGAAGGGAGTGCGCGCCGTCTACCGCCATCGCGTCGACGAGATCTACGAGATCGAGTACCTGGGCGGGACCCTGCGCACGACCGGTGACCACAGCGTATTCGTCCGTGGCCATGGGGGGGTCAAGCCGAAGGAAGTCCGGCATCTCGAGCCTGGGGACGTCCTGGTCGACCTGCCGTACAAGACCCGCCTTCCATTCGTGCCGGGGAAGGGAACCTCGCACGAGGTCCGGTGCCACGGGTTCGAGGATTCCGTTCCGGCATCCATCCCGATCGAGGAGTCGAGCGAGGAGATGGAAGCTGTCGCCGCCGCCCATGAATACGTCCAGGCGAGCGAGGGCTGGATGACGCAGCGGGAGCTCGCGGAGCGGGTCGGTGTCTCCCAGATGACGATCTCCAACTGGCAGACCGGCAAGCACCTCCCACGGTCGATCTCCGACCGCTACGCGCGAACGGGGATCCCCGAGGCAGCCGCCACGACGCCGGGTCTGTTCCGGCTGTTCGGCTACTACACCGCCGAGGGTCGGGCCAATGGAAATGTCGAGTTCTGCTTCGGCGCGCACGAGGTCGAACTGATCGAGGATTGCGCGCGAGCGATGCAGCAGGCCTTCGGTCTGGAGGCTCGGCGCGTATTCACCGAGGACAACACCGTCCGCCTGGTCTATCACTCGGCTCCGCTGGGCCGGTTCTTCGCGCGACATTGCGGGAATGGAAGTCGAGCGAAGCGAGTTCCCGAGCTTCTCTGGAGCCTCCCCGAGCTATTCTTCCTCGAATACCTGCGGGGTTACAGCCTGGGCGATGGCTACACTTCTCCGGGGGGGAAGTTGACGATGACGTCGGCGAGCGAGCGGCTGGTCCGCGAGCTGGCCTGGCTGTGCGCGATGCACGGGATCAAGGCAGGTGTGGGGGGCGCAGTTCAGGCGGAAGGCCGGATCATCAAGTCCCGTCCTCTCCCTGCGGGAGAGTACTGGAGGCTCACGATCGGCAGTACGAGCAATCCCTTCGTGAGGTCCGATCGCGGTCGTCAACCCAAGAGGCCCGTGGTGCGCGAGATCCGACGGCTGCCCCATGACGGATACGTCTACGATCTCTGCGGTTGCGAGAACGAGGCCTTTTTCGGCGGCGACAAGCCGGTGCTTCTCCATAACAGTCGCGTGCGGGATCTGTTCGAGCAGGGCAAGGCGCACGCGCCCTGCATCATCTTCATCGACGAGATCGACGCCGTCGGCCGACACCGCGGAGCGGGACTCGGCGGCGGCCACGACGAGCGGGAGCAGACCCTCAACCAGCTGCTCGTCGAGATGGACGGCTTCGAGTCCAACGAGGGCGTGATCCTGATCGCGGCCACCAACCGGCCCGACGTCCTCGATCCCGCGCTGCTGCGGCCGGGTCGCTTCGACCGCCAGGTCGTCGTCGACCGCCCCGACGTGCGCGGGCGCGAGGGGATCTTCATGGTCCACGTGCGGGACATCCCCGTCGCCGAGGACGTCGACCTGAAGGTGCTGGCCAAGGGGACGCCGGGCCTGTCGGGCGCCGACATCGAGAACATCGTCAACGAGGCCGCCCTGCTCGCCGCCCGCCAGAACCACACCGAGGTCTCGATGGACGACTTCGAGGAGGCCAAGGACAAGGTGATGATGGGGGCCGAG
>DATKCO010000118.1:0-32552 GCA_035513155.1 Gemmatimonadota bacterium
ACTCCACCCCGGCCGCGATACGGAGGGCATCCTCCTCCGCCATCCCTTCCGCTGCCACCATCTCGACGACGCGGAACTCACCCAGGGTCAGCGTCCCGGTCTTGTCGAAGATCACGGTGTTCAGGTTCCGGGCCTCTTCCAACCCCCGCCGATCCCTAACGAGGAGGCCGTTTCGTGCGCCCATGGTCGTGGAGATGGCTACGACCAGAGGCACGGCGAGCCCCAGGGCGTGGGGGCAGGCGATGACCAGGACGGTCACCACCCGCACGATGGTGAAGTCGATCTCCGCGCCGAGCAGCTGCCAGGCGATCAGCGTCAGCACCCCCGCGAGGATGGCCACCCCGGTGAGGATCTGGGCCGCGCGGTCGGCCAGGTGCTGCGCCCTCGACTTGGATTTCTGGGCGTCGGCCACGAGCCGCATGATTCCGGACAGCTTGGTGTTCTCTCCCGTTCCCGTGACCTCCACGCGAAGCGCTCCCTCGCCGTTGATGGTCGCGGCGATGACCTCGTCCCCCTCCCTCTTTCTCACGGGCCTGGACTCCCCGGTGATCATGCTCTCGTCGAGGTCGCTCTCCCCCTTTCGGACGACCCCGTCGACCGGCACGCTCTCGCCGGGGCGGACCAGGACGACGTCGCCGTTCCGCAGCTCGCCGACGGGCACCATCTCCTCTCCTGCCTCCGTAACGCGAGCAGCCGTGTCCGGAAGGAGCTTCGCCAGCTCCTGGAGCGCTCCCTGGGCCTGGGAGATCGAGCGCATCTCGATCCAGTGACCCAGGAGCATGATGGCCACGAGGGTGGCCAGCTCCCACCAGAGGGCCTCCGCGTCGATGAGCCCGAGCTGCACCACCCAGGAGAAGACGAAGGCCACGGTGATGGCCAGGGCGATGAGCGTCATCATTCCCGGCAAGCGGGCCCTCAGCTCCTGCCACGCCCCCTTGAGGAAGACAAGGCCGCCATAGAGGAAGACCACCGTGCCGAGCACTGGTGGGATCCAGTCCGAGCCCGGGAACTCGGGTGCCCGGTAGCCCAGCAGCTCCTGGATGTGGGAGGACCAGAACACGACCGGGAGTGTGAGCACGAAGGAGAGCCAGAACCGGTCCCGGAACATCTCCGGGCTGTGACCCTCGTGTTTGTCGTGGCCGGCGTGGTTCCCGTGTCCCTCGTGAGCGCGATCCCGGTTCTTCATGTGTCCTCCGCGTGCCGCTCGGTTGATGCCTCTGTCCGTCGTCCCGCCCATTGTCGCGACGGGGCGGTGAATCAGCCAGCCCCGAGGGCTCCGCTTGACACGGCGGCTCGAGCGTGACGACAATCGAATCGCATCCGCGAAGAAGAGACCCGAGACTCAGCCACGGAGTGGCGATGCCCCAAGAAACCAGACCGGCCGCGCCGATCGACCTGGACGTCGACGAGCTGAGGGCCGCGATCCGCGCAGAGTACGAGACCGTCGCGCTCGATCCCGGGCGCGGGTTCCACTTTCACACCGGCCGCCCGCTGGCGGCGATCGTCGGCTACGCGGAGGAGTGGCTGGAGGGAATCCCCGAGTCGGCGATCGAATCGTTCGCCGGGACGGGGAACCCCTTCTCCCTGGGAGCCCTCGCCTCGGGCGAGCGGGTGGTCGACGTGGGCTCGGGAGGCGGGATCGACTCGCTGATCGCGGCCCGCATGGTGGGACCCGAGGGTCGGGTGGTCGGCGTCGACATGACTCCCGCCATGCTGGAGCGAGCTCGCCGCGCGGCCGCCGAGGCGGGGATCGAGAACATCGAGTTTCGCGAGGGGCTCATGGAAGAGCTGCCGGTCGAGGACGGGTGGGCCGACGTGGTGATCTCCAACGGCGTGTTGAACCTGACGCCCGACAAGGGACGCGCGCTCGGGGAGATGAACCGGGTGCTGCGGCCCGGCGGTCGGCTCCAGATCGGCGACATCCTGGTCGAGCGGGAGGTGTCGGAGGCCTCCAAGCGGAAGATCGATCTCTGGACCGGCTGAATCGCCGGCGCTCTGCTGGAAGCAGAGCTCCAGGCGACGGTCGTGACCGCGGGCTTCGTGGAGTTCGAGATCCCGTGGCGGGCCCCGGTCTTCGCCGGAGCGCCCCAGTCATCGAGCGCGGAGAAGTTCGGCACCCAGGGGATCAACTTCCGCGCCCGCAAGGCGGCCAGCGAGGCCGAGTGGGACGCGGCCCTCGCGGAGCTGGCGTGCGAGAGGCCGCCGCCAGGGTGAGCGGCCCGGCCCCGCCGGGGACCTCCGCGTCAGCGATGATCGTGGGAGTCTGCCGGCTCCTCCTTCATGCCCCCGTGTTCCATCCGCATCGGGTGGTGGGTGCCCATCATCATCTGGTGCATGGCCCGGTGCTGGGAAAGCATCTCGTCGAGGAGCGCCGCGATCGCGTCGACCCTCGCCTCGCCGGTCGCCTGATGCATGCGGTCCTGGAGCGCCTGGATGCGGGCGGCGGCTTCTGAGTGCTGCTCCTTCATCGCCTGGTGACGGGCCATCATCGCTTCGTGATCGGGCTTCATGGGACACTCCGCGCCGGCGGGACAGGCCTCGGCGCCCCGGTGGGCGGGGGGAGGGTCCTGCGCCACGGCGGCCCGGGGGAGGGCGACGAGCGCCAGTGCCAGTCCGAGTGGGAATCGAAGGCGGCGATCCATGTCGGAGTCCTTTCGGTCGAGTGAGAGGAGTCGGCCCGGATCGAAGATAAGTTCGGCCCCGTCCACCGCCATCCGCCCCCGCCGGGGATCCGCTTGACCCTCATACCCCCTAGGGGTATACTCTCCGCATGCGCGAGATCGGGAAGAAAGGCTCCGGCCCTGGGTACGAGCGGGAGGAGCGGCAGGTCGACCTGATCCGCCGCCTCCGCCGGATCGAGGGCCAGGTGCGCGGGCTCCAGAAGATGGTCGAGGAACGCCGGTACTGCGTGGACATCCTGACCCAGGTCGAGGCGGCGACGGCGGCGCTCGCGCGCGTGCAGGACCGGATCCTCGAGTCGCACCTCAACCATTGCGTGGCCGACGCGCTCCAGGGAGAGGATCCCGGCGCGCGGCGGGAGAAGGTCGACGAGGTGGTGACCCTGCTCAAGAAGTATCGGCGGTCGGGATGACGACGCGCACCGCCCCCCCGCGGCCTGGCACGGACGCCACGCGCTCCGTCCGTCTCCCGATCGAGGGCATGGGATGCGCCAGCTGCGCCTCGAAAATCGAGCGGGCGCTGTGCGCCGTGCCAGGCGTGGCAGAGGCGTCGGTGAGCTTCGCCACCGAGGAGGCATCGGTGACGCTGGCTCCGGGCGCCGCTCCGGACCTCGCCGCGGCCGTCGAGGACATCGGCTATCGGGTGCGGGAGCGGGAGGTCGAGGTTGCGATCGAAGGGATGCACTGCGCCTCCTGCGTCCAGCGGGTCGAGGACGAGCTCGCCGCGGTCCCGGGCGTCGTGGCGGCGAGCGTGAACCTGGCCTCCGAGACCGCCCGCGTGCGTCTCGTTCCGGGCGCGGTCGAGGTGACGGACCTCCTCGCCGCGGTGGGCCGCGCGGGGTACGCGGCGCGGGAGTTCGGGAGCGGGGCCCGGGAGGAGTCCGCGCGCGAGGCGGCCCGGAAGGCAGAGCTGGCTTCGCTCCGGCGCCGGTGGCTGGTCTCCTTCGTGCTGTGGCTGCCGTTCGCCGCTTTCGAGATGACGCCCCATCTGCTCATGCTGGCCGGGGTCCATCTCTCCGGCTGGCCGATCCTGCCGCCCTGGCTCCAGTTCCTCCTGGCCACGCCCATCCTGGCGTACAGCGGGCGTCACTTCTTCGTCGGGGCGTGGAATGGCCTCAAGCACCGGTCGGCGGACATGAACACGCTGGTCGCGACCGGGACGGGCGCGGCGTACGCCTACAGCGCGGTGGCCACGCTCGCGCCCGGGGTCTTCCGTGCCGCCGGCATCGAGCCCCACGTCTACTTCGAGGCCGCGGCGACGATCGTGACGCTGATCCTGCTCGGCACCTGGCTCGAGGTGCGGGCGAAGGGGCGGACGGGGGAGGCGATCCGCGCGCTCCTCGGCCTCCAAGCCCGGGTCGCGCGCGTGATGCGCGAGGGCCGCGAGGTCGAGGTCCCCCTCGACGCCGTGCGGCCCGACGACGTCGTGGTCGTCCGTCCCGGCGAGAGGGTCCCGGTCGACGGCGTGGTGATCGACGGCCGGTCCGCGGTCGACGAGTCGATGTTGACGGGCGAGTCGATGCCGGTCGAGAAGGGGCCGGGCGACGAGGTGATCGGAGGGACGCTCAACCGGACCGGCGCGTTCTCGTTCCGGGCCACGCGGGTCGGCTCCGAGACCGCGCTCGCCCAGATCGTGCGGCTGGTGCGGGAGGCGCAGGGGTCCAAGGCGCCCGTGCAACGACTTGCCGACGTGGTGGCGTCCTATTTCGTGCCGGTCGTGATCGCGGTCGCGATCGCGACCTTCGTGATCTGGACCGTGTTCGGTCCCGAGCCTTCGCTGACGTACGCGATCGTCACCGCGGTGGCCGTGCTCATCATCGCCTGCCCGTGCGCGCTCGGCCTGGCCACGCCAACGGCGGTGATGGTGGGCACCGGGAGAGGAGCTGAGATGGGGATCCTGATCAAGGACGCGGAGAGCATCGAGCTGGCCCAGCGCGTCGACGTCGTCGTCCTGGACAAGACGGGGACGGTGACGCGCGGGGAGCCGTCGGTCACCGACGTCGTGCCGGCCGCGGGGGTGTCGGAAGTCGAGCTGCTGGCGGTCGCGGCCGCCGCCGAGCGCGGCAGCGAGCACCCGATCGGCGAGGCGATCGTGCGGGAGGCGGAGCGGCGCGGCCTCGAGATCGAGGCGGCGGCCGGGTTCGAGGCGCTGGCGGGGCGCGGCATCCGGGCCGAGGTCGGCGGTCGTCGCGTGTGGATCGGGACACCGGACCTGCTGGCCGACCAGGGAGTGGAGCCCGCGGGATGGGCGGTGGCGGAGGCCGACGCCCTGGCCGATCAGGGAAAGACGGCCGTGCTCGTGGCGGTCGACGGGCGCGGGCTGGGGGTCCTGGCCGTGGCCGACACCGTGCAGGAGGGGTCCGTCGAGGCGATCCGGGCGCTCCGCCGGCAGGGTCTCGAGGTCATCATGCTGACCGGCGACAATCGGCGCACCGCCGCCGCCATCGCCCGCGCGGTGGGGATCGACCGGGTGCTGGCCGAGGTCCTGCCCGACGAGAAGGCCGCCCGGGTCCGCGAGCTGCAGGAGTCGGGTCACCGCGTGGCGATGGTGGGCGACGGGATCAACGACGCCCCGGCGCTGGCCCAGGCGGACGTGGGGATCGCCATCGGCACGGGCACCGACGTGGCGATCGAGGCGGGCGACATCACGCTGATCCGCTCCGACCTGCGCGGGGTCGTCACCGCGATCGCGCTTTCGCGGCGCACGATGCGGACGATCCGGCAGAACCTGTTCTTCGCCTTCGTCTACAACGTGATCGGCATCCCGGTCGCCGCGGGCGTGCTGTGGCCGTGGACAGGGCTGCTGCTCGCGCCATGGGTCGGCGCGCTCGCGATGGTCCTCTCCGACGTCACGGTCATGGGGAACTCGCTCAAGCTCCGCACGGCTCCGCTGGAGGCCGCCCGGTGAGCGCGTCCGACTGGATCGTCGTGGTCGCGGGCGCCGCGCTGATCGCGTTCGAGCTGTGGTTCTTCCTCGGGAGCGGCCCCGGCGGCCGGCGGAGAGCGCCGTGAAGCGCGCCGCCTTCGCGCTCGCCCTCGCCCTCCTCGTCCCCGCCCGGGCCGCCGCGCTATGCTGCCTGGACGCGTCCGCGCGTGAGGGCCCCGCGGCGGCGGAGCACGGGCGGGCGCATCATGCCGAGGCCCCAGCGGTCGCGGAGGGACGGGCCCTGACCGCCGCGGACGCCGGGCCCGAGTGCGAGCTGGCCGAGGCCTCCGCGCCCGCGCTCCGCGAGCGCGGGCCGGCGGACGAGACCCGGAGCCCCTGCGTGTCCCCGATCGCACCGGGTGGCTCGCTCCCGACCGCGGACTCCGTCGCACGCGCGCCCCTGCCCGCGGCGCTCCTCCCCCCGCCCGGCGAGATCCGGTACGCACTCCGGCTGTAGAAGCGGCGGTCCACCGTGCTTCGAATCGTCCGGTTCCGATCCTTCGACAGCAGGTGCGCGATGTCTTTCGCAGGCTCATTCCTGTTCGTGCTCGCCGTACTCCTCCTCGGTCCCTCTTCGCCCGCGGCCGCTCAGGAGCGCGCCGGCATGCGGCCCGGCCCGCTGGGCGAGCCGCGCTCGCGCGAGGCTTCCGGCACCGCGTGGCTCCCGGACGCGAGTCCGATGTACGCCCTTCACGGCCCCGCCGGCGGCTGGGAGCTCATGCTCCACGGGGCACTCTACGTCCACTGGCTGGCCGACGGCGGAGAGCGGGGGGGGGACCAGCTCGGCGCCACGAGCTGGGTGATGGGGATGGGACGCCGCCCCGCGGGCGGGGGGGACCTGACCCTCAAGGCGATGCTGAGCGCCGACCCGCTCACGGTGGGTGCGTGCGGCTATCCGGACCTGCTCGCGACCGGCGAGTTCTGCGACAACGAGCCGCTCCACGATCGCCAGCATCCCCACGACGTGTTCATGGAGCTCGCCGGGGTCTACGAGCGGGCGCTCACGCGGGACGTCGGGCTCCAGCTCTACGGCGGGCTGGTTGGGGAGCCGGCGCTGGGGCCGGTCGCGTTCCCCCATCGCCTGTCGTCCTCTCCCAACCCGATCGCGCCGATCGGCCACCACTGGCTCGACTCGACCCACATCGCGTTCGGCGTCGCGACGGCGGGCGTCTACGGTCGCCGCTGGAAGGCCGAGGCGTCGCTGTTCAACGGTCGCGAGCCGGACTCGGAGCGTCACGACCTCGACCTCGACGCGCTGGACTCCTTCGCCGGTCGGGTGTGGCTCCTGCCGAGCGACCGCTGGGCGATGCAGGTCTCCGCGGGCCGGCTCCACGAGGCCGAGGTCCACGAGGTCGGCGGCCCTCCGATCGACGTCACGCGCGTGACCGCATCCCTGACCTACCACCGGCCGTTGGCCGGGGGGATCTGGGCGAGCACGATCGCCTGGGGGCGGAACCGGGAGGAAGGCGAGGCGACGCACGCGTTCCTGGCCGAGACGAACCTGAACCGGGCGGAGCGGACCCTTCTGTACGGCCGGATCGAGGTAGTGGAGAAGAGCGGGGAGGACCTGGTCCTGCCGGAGGGGCTCGAACACGAGTCGTACACGGTGGGGAAGCTCGGGGTCGGGGGCGTTCGCCAGCTGGCGTCGCTGGCTGGTCTCGCGCCGGGCATCGGCGTCGGGGTCACGCTGTCGCGCGTTCCCGAGGACCTCGAGGACGTCTACGGCGACCGGACCCTGCTCGGCGGGCAGCTCTTCCTCCGGCTCCGGCCGTCGCCGGCGGAGGGTCCGGAGCACGCGCACTGAACAAGGTCGGCGGAAGGGCCGCGAGCGCGGAGCCCCCGGGCGGAGGCTCCGCTTCGCGGCGGGATGTCACTTCCGGTTCATCTCCTCGCCGCAGCAGCAGCGCGGATTCTGGTTCCCTCCGGCACCCGGTTGCGGCCCTCGGGTCACCTCGATCTCGCAGCCGCAGTGGTCGCAGCCGTAGGTCTCTCCCTTCTGGAGCGCCATGTCGTCACCTCCCTTCGTGGATCGGGTTCTGCGTAGAGCCTAGTCGGGGAGCGCGGTGGCGGTCCGTAAGGTAGGAGACGGCGCCGCCCGGAACGGGACTAGAGAGGCGTGAAGACGATCTCGAGGTCGTCGAGGAAGTAGGTGCGGGTGAACTCGGAGGTGCCCCAGACGCCGAGGAAGACCCAGAGCTCCCCGGCGGCGCTCGTCGTGGCCACGAGGGCATGGCTCCGCTCGAGCCAGACGAAGCCCACGTCCATGCCCATGTCGTGGGCGGTGCTCCCCTGGAACGTCAGGTCTCCCACCGTCTCCGGGTCTTCCGCCGACACTCCTGCGACGATCGTCCAGGTGTTGATCTCGCCGAAGTCGGCGGTGGCGAAGGCGTACGAGATCTCGACCTCGTAGGCGCGGCCCGGCTCGAGCTCGAAGACGCGCTCGATCCAGATCTTCCCGGCGTCGTTGAGGTTCTCGAGATGGAGCCGGACCGACCACTGGCCGTCTTCGGCGCGCTCGTCGGAGCGCTCGATCGACCATTCGATCGGGGGGTCGTCGAGGTCGGTCCCGTCGGCCGAGAAGCCGTCGAGGCCGCTTTCGAAGGAGGTCGTGAAGCGGACGGTTCCCTCGAGGCCGGTCGGGTCGTCCGCGCACGCGAAGAGCGCCAGGAAAGCGGCCAGGAGGATCGTGTGGGCTCGCATCGGAGTCAGCATGACACCCCCGGAACGGGTGGACCGTACGAATTCTGACGAACGGGGGGTCCCCGCGGGTTAGCGCGCGTAGGGCAGGGGGATCAGGAGCACGACCAGGGCGCCACCCAGGAAGATGAGCCCCAGGATGGCCGCCTCCAGGTGGTGCAGATAGAAGGCCGGTACCGTGATCGCCACCCCGACCAGGAAGCTGACCAGGGCGAGGAAGGGGCGTACGGGGATCAGGCGGACCAGGACTCGCTCGCGCATGGGGGCTAGCCTACGCGGGCCCCCGCCGCTTGGCAAGGGACGCGCGGCTCCGTAACGTCGCCGCCATGCCGGACCTCCTCCCGATCGTGGCGCTCGTCGTCTCCGCGGGCCTCCTTGCGGGGATGATCGTCGTCCTCGTCCTCCTCCGGAAGGGCGAGGGGCCGCGCTACAGCGCGAGCCGCGCCTACGACGCGAACCGGCGCGAGGCGGTGCGGGTCCTGACCGGTCGGGAGGAGGACCGGGTCACCCGGGAGCAGTGGTACGATCGCGCGCGGGGGCAGCCGGCGCCGGACGACCCCATCGCCGCGCCGTTCCGGCGCGTCGTGGAGGAGGCGCTCCGCGTCGTCGTACCGCCCGATCGCGATCTGACGGTCGGGCCCGACGGACGCGCGGACCTGGCGGCGGCGGGAGCCCGCGTGCTGGCCGCGCTCTCGACCGCCGATCTGCGCGCGCGTGACCTGGACGGCGAAGGAGAGGGGATGCGCCTGCTGGTCGGGATCGTGCTGTTCAACCCCGAGCCGCCGGGCGGGGACGCGAAGCGGGTCACGCTCCCCGTCCAGGCCCTCTTTGCGGCGCTCGAGCGGGCGGGGCGGGCGGACCTGGTCGACCGGTTCCGGAGGTTGCGGGACGAAGCGGCCGGAGAGCCGGGCTAGTAGCCCGGACGACCGGGGGTCAGGAGCCGGCCGTCGCTCCGAGGAACTGGGCGGCGAAGGCGTCCGGCCCGACGGGGGAGCCGGTGGCCGACTCCGCCAGCTCGTCGAAGTGGCGAAGCGCCCCCGGTTCGAACACGCGCTCCGCCAGCCAGGCGCCGACCCGCGGCTGATCGCAGTAGGTGGGCGAGCCGTCCAGGGCCTCCAGCCGCAGCCGCTCGTCGAGCTGGGAGGCGAAGCACTCGCCGAGCAGGTAGTTGTGATAGTAGACCGGCGCGCTGACGACGTGGATCTTGGCGGCGTAGTCGGCCGCGTCCGCGCGCCGATCCGGGGCCGCGAGACCCTGATGGCGCTCGACCAGCGACCACCACAGCGCGTTCAGGTCCTGCTCGGGATCGCGGTAGAGCTCCTTCTCGAAGCCCCGCATGACCTGCGCCCAGCGCGAGAAGACGAGCATCTGCCCGCGCATCTGACGCAGGGCGGGCTCGCGCAGCTCCTCGGCGCGGGCGGCGTCGACGACGCCCATCTCCCGCATCCACCCGGTGTCCCGCGAGAGCCGACCGAAGAGCATCGCGATCGCCTCGGTGGTCAGCGTGTGGGAGGGTCGACGCAGCGTCCACGGCAGCTCCCCGGAGACTCCCTCGTCGTACACGGCGTGGCCGAGCTCGTGCAGCGTGGTTCCCATCCAGCGCTCGTTCTGGCGCAGGTTGAGGAGGATCCGGACGTCACCCTCCCGATCGATGTCGGTGGCGAAGGCGTGCTGGTCCTTCCCCTCCTGCTCGTAGAGGCTGGAGCGCGCCAGGATGCCCTCGACCTCGAGCCCGATCCCCTCGTAGAAGCGGCGGGCGACGCCGATCAGGTCGACGTCGGCGTAGACGTCGTCGAGGTCGATGCCGTAGATCGCGGGCATCTCCTGAAAGAAGCTGTTCTGGTAGTGCCACGGTCGGAGGTCCGCGTCTTCGATCCCGTGCACCTCCCCGAGTCGCGCGTCGATCTCGGTCTTGAGGTCGGCGAACGGCGCGTCGGTCAGGGAGGCCAGCCGATCGAAGAACCGGTCTACCGCGGCGGGATCCTGCTCGTCGACTCCCAGCTTCATGTGGTAGAAGTCGGGGAACCCGACGACGGTCGCGGCCTCGTTCCGCAGCCGGACCAGCTCGTCGAGCCGCTCGGCCACGACGGGACCGACGGACTTCAGACCCTCCCACGACGCCCGCAGGACCTCGGGATCCCGCTCGTGGGACAGCGCGATCTCGAGGTCGTTGAACGTGCGCCGCCTTCCCGCGACGACGGGCCGGAAGGTCGAGAAGTCGCGCTCGATCCCGGTGGAGAGGCGATTGATACGCTCGCTGAGCTCCGCGTCCACCTGGCGGGGCAGCGCCTCGAGATAGAGGAGCTCGACCGTCCGCTCCTCCGCCCGGTCGCCGGACGGGTTCTCCCGGGCCTCGCGCAGGAGCTCGAACAGCCGCGGGTCCCGGTACACGCGGTCGAGACGGTTGCGCAGCTCCTCCAGCCGGCGGTAGTCGCTCTCGCCGCCTTTGACGGCGGCATCCCACCAGGCGCGGTTGACGTCGGTGGTCAGCGGCTGGATCGCCGCCAGGTACTCGCTCAGGGGGGGCATGGGGCCCCAAGATAGAGGATCGGGGCGGGAGAGGTCAGGGGTGGCATTTGACCGCCGCGTCCTCAACCCCGAGAATGCTCGCCGTGCGCCGCGCGACCCTCGCCCTGGTGACCGTTTTCCTCGCCCTACCCGGCTGCGGTGGAGAGTTTCCTCGGCCCGCCGGCGAGGCGGCCCGGGACACGGCCGCGGAGACGCCCGCCGACCCGCGGGTCGTCGTGATCCGCGCCGCGGCCCTCCGCCTGGAGCCCGACTACGCCGCGCCGGCGATCGTCGACGTGCCGGCGGGCGCCCTCCTCGCGGTCCCATCCGACGAGCCGGCCCCGGACGCGGCATGGGTGCGGGTGGCGACGTGGGACGACCGCCGGGGCTGGCTTCCCGCGTCGGACGTCGTCGACGCCGGGCTCTGGGCCCATTACGGCGCCGCGTTCGGCGGCGTCTCGCCGATCCTCCTCCGCCCCGCCTACCCGGTCGAGGGGGGTCGCTGGGGGGTCGAGGCGCCGTTCCACTCACCGGGGCTCACCGCGGCATCGTCGGTCTGGCTCCTGGGAGACTCGACGAGCATGGCGCGGATTGCGCGGATCGATTCGATCGAGAACGTGTGCGGGGACGACCGGCACCGGTTCGCGACCACCGAGCGGATCGTGGCGGCGGTCCGCTGGCCGTTCCTGGACGCCGGCGTGATCGCCGCCCCGTCCGGAAGCCGGCCGGGGGCGCGTCCGCTGACCGTCGGCCGGCTCGATGCCGAACCGGCCCTGGTCGATCTCGCGGAGACGGTCGCCGCCGAGCTCGCGCCGGCGGGGGCGGGGCCGCCCGGCGCCGTAGAGTGGGCGGCGCTCGGCGAGGGGGCCGCATGGGCGGCGTTCTCGTGGCCGGTCGAGGACGTCGACACCGGCCAGGCCCAGCTGGCGGCCGCCGCGCTCTTCGGGCGGAGGCCGGGTGGCTGGAACCCCGCGGGGACGATCCCGCTCACGCCGTCGAGCGCAGAGATCCCGACCCCGGCGTGGCGTCCGATCTCGGCCTACGCGACGGATGGAGCGATCCGTCCGACGGTCCTCCTCCTCGAGGCGCTCGAGTACGAGGGCGCGCATCTCGACATCTGGATCGAACGAGGCGGCCGGTACGTGCGTCTTTATCAGGGATACTACTGGGGATGCTGACCCTCCCCTGGAGTCGTGGACTTCGAGCGACCGGGGGACTATGCTTCGGCGTCATCCCTTTCATTGAAACGGGGCGGATCCAGAGGAGGTGTGATGGAGGAGACCTTCAAGGAGTTTCGCAAGGGGGTCGCCGAACGGTTGCGCGGCGCTCGCAACGAGCTGACGCAGGCACAGCTCGCCGAGATAACCAAGTACACCCAACAGATGATCAGCCGCTACGAGAGCGGGCGCGTACCGAAGGCGTTCTGGTTTCTCGCCGGCCTGTCCGAGAACGCGGGTCTGGACGTGAACTACATCCTCACGGGTCGTCGCCGGCGGAAGCCCGGTGCCACCAAGCTCAAGAAGTCCGACGCTCCCAAGCGTTGATCGGGGGCGGCGGTCCAGCGGGGCGCTGAAGTGTCCCGCTGGCTGAACTGCGGGACCCTGCTGGCGCTGCTCGGCGTCCTCGTCTTCGTGATCCTCGGAATCGCACTCTTCCAGATCCTCTGCCATGGCCCGGCGGGCGAGCCGGGAAGCGGCTGGATGCGGTTCCCGGCTTGACGGAAGGCTGACTCCGATGCCCGAGACCGGCGCGCTCGTCGTCGACCCGACCGCGGTCTTCGTCTACCTGGCCGGGGTCCTGGCCGCGATCTACGCGCTGGCGGGAATCGAGCGGCTGCGGCGCTTCTTCGAGATCCTCCCCCCGATCCTCTGGGCCTATCTCGTGCCGATGGTGTCGACCTCGGCGGGCATCCTGCCGCCCGCTTCGCCGGCGTACGATTGGATCACCCGCTACGTGCTGCCGGTAGCGCTGCTCCTCCTCATGATGACCGTCGACGTCCCGGCGCTCGTGAAGCTCGGCAGACCGGCGACGATCATGATGCTGGCGGGGACGGCGGGGATCGTGATCGGGGGCCCGGTGGCGCTCGCGGTCTTCGGGCACTGGCTCCCGGTCGACGCCTGGAAGGGGCTGGCGGCGCTCTCGGGCTCGTGGATCGGGGGCAGCGCGCAGCTCGTCGCGGTCGCCGAGTCGGTGGAGACGCCGGACGCGATGCTCGGCCCCATCATCGTGGTCGACACGGTCGTGGGGTACGGCTGGATGGCCATCCTCCTCTTACTCTCCGGCTGGCAGTGGCGGTTCGACCGCTGGAACCGCGCCGACACCCGGCTGATCGAGCAGACGAACGCGGCGCTGGCCGAGAAGTACGAGGCGATCCGGCGGCCGATCACGATCCGTGACGCCGCCCTGATCCTGGGGATCGGGTTCGTGGGGGCCTACCTGGCCGTGGAGCTGGGGGATGCCCTCCCCGAGCTCGGGGACCCCAAGATCATCTCCCACACGACGTGGGCGGTCATCGCGATCACCACGCTCGGGCTCGCGCTCGCGTTCACGCGGGTTTCCGGGCTCGAGGGGGCGGGCGCGTCACAGCTGGGGTCGCTGGCCCTCTACCTGCTCGTCACGGCGATCGGCGCTCGCGGCGATCTGGCCGCGATCCTCGACGCGCCGATGTTCATCGCCACCGGCGCGCTGTGGATCGCGATCCACGTGGCGATCCTGATCGCGGTGGCGCGCTGGATCCGGGCACCTCTGTTCTTCCTGGCGACCGGCTCGATGGCGAACGTGGGCGGGGCGGCCAGCGCGCCGGTCGTGGCCACGGTCTACCATCCCGCCATGGCGCCGCTGGGCGTCCTGATGGCGGTGGCGGGATACGTGGTCGGGATCTACGCGGCGCTGGGGTGCGCGTGGCTCCTATCCCAGGTCGCTCTCCATCTTCTCTGACGGTCGCTTGTCCCTCGTCGCGCGCCTTGCAGCTGACCCGTTTTGAGCGACCTCTACCGACCCGCGCTACGCTTTCCCCGCATAGATGTCGATCACCTTGCCGATGAAGGCGAGCGATTCCTCCCGCTCCCGCTGGAACGTGTTCCGGCCGATGATCGAGCCGAACCCGCCGCCGTCGCGGATCCCGCGGATGTCGTCGAAGAACGCCTCGGAGCTCGTCTTCGAGCCGCCGCTGAAGATCACGATCCGCTTGCCGGCGAAGGCGGCCTGGACCACGTGGCGCACGCGGTCGGCGGTCGTGTCGCGGGGAATGTCGAGCTCCTCGTAGACCTTCTTCGCCTTGTCCTGGTAGAGGTGGCCGGTCGGGAGCTTCACCTTGACGACGTGGGCGCCCATCTGGCAGGCGAGGTGGGCGGCGTAGGCGCACACGTCGAGCGCGGTCTCGCCCTCATTGTCGGTGATGCCGGACCCGCGGGGGTACGACCAGACGATGACGGCCAGGCCGGCGGACTTCGCCTGCTCGGCGAGGAACTGGAGGTTCTCGTACATCTCCTGCCGGTTCGCCGAGCCGGGATAGATCGTGTACCCGATCGCCACGCAGCCGAGCCGCAACGCGGCCTCGACCGAGCCGGTGACCGCGGGGATCGGATCGTCGTCGGCCCACAGGAGGTCGTGGTTGTTGAGCTTGAGGACCAGCGGCAGGTGGCCGGCGAAGTTCCCCGCGACCGCCTCGATGAACCCGAGCGGGGCCGCATAGCCCGACATCCCGGCTTCGAGCGCGAAGCTCGGATGGTACTCGGGGTCGTACCCCGGCGGGTTGACGGCGAACGAGCGGTGCGGGCCGTGCTCGAACCCCTGGTCGACGGGGAGGATGACGAGCCGTCCGGTGCCGGCCAGGCGGCCCTGCCCCAGGAGTCGCGCCAGGCTCGCCTTCACGGCCGCGGTCTCGCTCGGATAGTAGGACAGGATCTCGCTCACGCGATCGTGATGGCTCATGGGATCGCTCCTTTCGATGCGGGGATCTCGGATTCGGATGCGGGCCGGGTCGCGCCGGTCCGTTCGATCAGGTGCTCGATCGCCGTCACCTCGTACCGACTGCCGATGACGAGCGGGGTGCGGACGTGCAGGCCGTCGGGGACGATGTCGAGGATCCGGCGGTTGCCGTCCGACGCGGCGCCCCCGGCGGCCTCGGCGAGGAACGCGAGTGGCGCGGCCTCGTAGAGGAGCCGGAGCTTGCCGTGCGGGTTCCCGGCATCGCCCGGGTAGAGGAACACGCCGCCGCGCAGCAGCACGCGGTGGAAGTCGGCGACCAGCGCCCCGATGTAGCGGAGCGAGTAGGTCCGCTCCGAGTTGCCGCCGTGGGAGTGGCTCAGGACGAACTCGCGGATCGCGGGGTCCCATGCGCCGAGGCGCGACAGGTTGGCCGAGTACTCCTTTCCCTGCTCGGGCATGCGGATGCCCGGGTGGCTCAGGAAGAACTCGCCGACCGCAGTGTCGAGCGTGAAGCCGTGGACGTTCCCGTTCACCCCGTAGACGAGCATGCACTGGGGGCCGTAGAGGACGTAGCCGGCGGCCACCTGCTCGGTGCCCGGCTCGAACACCTCGGCGGGGGTCCCGTGGGTGTCGTCCGTCGCCTTCCGGCGGATGCTGAAGATCGTCCCCACCGCGCCGTCGACGTCGAGGTTCGAGGAGCCGTCCATCGGGTCGTAGCACAGCGTGTGGGCGGCGCGCGGGCAGTCCTCGTCGAGGTGGAAGATCTCCTCCATCTCCTCGCTAACCAGCGTGCACAGCAGGCCCGACCCCGCGAAGTGCTTCTTGAACACCTCGTCCGCGTACCAATCGAGCTTGTGGACCGCCTCGCCCTGCACGTTGACCCCGCCCTTCATGCCGGCCAGGGTGCCGAGGCCGACCTCGGCCAGCTCGGCCCGGATCTCCTTGCAGGCGGTGGCGATCTGGGCGATGATCGACGCGACGGGTCCGCCTCCGGGCGCCTGCTCCTCGACCTCGCGCAGAAGGTGCTGGGTCAGCGTCAGCCGATGGTCCATTCGGACGATGTTAAGGCCCCCGGGAGCCTCCTGCCAGCGGGCCCGCTAGCTTACTCCCCATGCGCAGGCTGCTCGAGTTCCACCGCTCGCCGAACTCGGTCAAGGTCCGGGTCGCGCTCGAGGTCAAGGGCCTCGAGTACGAAACTGAGGAGATGTTCTCCGAGGACCGGGAGCCGGTCGTCCGCGCGAGCGGCTGGCCGCTCGTCCCGGTCCTCCTCGACGGTCCGGTGACGATGCGGGACTCGACCGCGATCCTCCACTATCTGGAGACCAACTATCGCGACGCCTTGTCGCTCACCCCGTCGTCGCGCGATGAGATCCTGGCCGCGCAGACCCTGCTGGCGAACCTGACGCCCGAGATCCGGCGCGCGCAGTGGGCGCTGGAGCCGGAGATGCGCAAGCCGCCCGAGGAGCGGAGCCTCGATCGCGTGGCGGCCGGTCGGCGGGCGCTGATCGAGTCCCTCGCCCGTCTCGAGGAGCGGCTCGGCTCGCGGCCCTGGCTCGTGGGGGACGCGATGTCGCTGTACGACGTGATCCTGGGCTGCGACCTGATCCCTGCGCGGCCCCCGCGGCCCTTCGTCGAGCAGAGCCCGATCTGGCGGTTCTTCGACGAGCACCTGGCGATCGCGGACGAGCGACCCCGGGTCGTCGAATGGATCGAGCGGGTCGTGGCCCACGACACCGGGGCCCACCGCACGGCTGCGCGCTAGCCCGCGCCCGGGGATCGCGGCGACGTCCCGCGGGGATCCAGGGCCCGGCCCACGATGCGCGCGGAGGCGCGGACCGCGACCGTGAACCCCCAGAAGGGGCCGAAGTCGCGAGCCGCGGGCAGGCTCGTGATGAAGAGCCCGGGCACGGTCGACTGGAGAGACGTGTCGAGGACAGGCGAGCCCTCCCGCAGCTCGATGCGAGGGAGGAGGTTCCCGGCGGCCAGCAGGGGGACCCGTCGCAGGTCGACCTTGTATCCCGTGGCGTACAGGACGTGATCCACCTCCACCCGGTCGCCGTCGTCGAGGTGGATGAGGAGGCCACGGTCGCCCCGCTCGCTTCCCACGATCCGGGTCCGCGGGCGGATGTGGATCTCGTCCCGCTGCACCCGCGGGCCGAGCCACGGCTCCAGCTTGAGCCGCCCTTCCGCCCAGAGGCGGGTCTGGAGTGCCTCCCGCTCCGACTCCGACAGGCCGCGAAACCATCCCGGCTCGTCCGCGACCCGCTCCAGGATCGGCCCCACCCAGGACCAGTCGGACGCGGAGAAGGCCGGCGTCTCGTGTCGATGGCAGACGTGCACCGCGGTGGCGCCCGCCTCCGCCAGCAGGGCCGCCGACTCGAACGCGCTCTGCCGTCCGCCCACGATGAGGACTCGCCGGCCGGCGAACCGGTCCGGCCGGTTGCAATCGCGCGTATGGCTGCTCATCTCGGCCGGTACCGCCGCCGCCAGCTCCCGGGGGATGTGAGCGAAGGCGGCGAAGCCGAGGGCGAGGAGGACCCGCTCCGCCGACATCGTCGTTCCGTCGTCGAGGGCCACGACGAAGCGGCCGTCCTGCTCGTCGAGCCGGACGACGCGTACCGGATGCGGACGGATTCCCTTCGTCTCGGCGAACCACTCCGCGTACCGCAGGTAGAGCTCCAGGGGAAGCGGCTCGACGTCGGAGGGCACCTGGCCGCGCGTGGCGAGGAACCGCTCGAACGTGTCGCGCTCCGCGGGGTCGAGGTGCCAGTCGCAGGCCGAGCGGAGCATCATCCCCGCGGGCATGTGTCGCTCCCAGAACGACATCGGTTCCCCGAGCACGGCGTGGTCGACGCCGAGCGCGTCGGCTTCCGCCGCCATGGCGAGGCCGAACGGTCCGGCGCCGATGATCAGGAGCGAGGTCCGGGCGCTCACCACGAGGCCTGGCCGGCGAGGGTGGCCCAGCGGGCCGCGCGGAGGGGGGCGGACGGGTCGACGACGACCGAGACCGGCACGTCCTCCAGGAGCCTCCGCAGGCGGCCTTTGGCGCGGAAAGCCTCGAGGAACGGCCCGACCCGGTCGGCGACGACGGGGGCCGCGACGCCGAACGCGGCCAGCTCGGGCCGCGCTCCGTCCTCGCGCTCGACGAGTGCGAGCGCGACCTTCGTCCCGCCCACGTCGCCGGCCAGGATCACCGCGCCGCCAGGAGGGACGCCGCCGCCCGGTCGAGAATCCAGGCGGGCGGCCCCGCGGGGGCGATCCCCTGCGCGGGGCGGCGCGCGGGGTCGTTCGGCTCCTCGAGGACGGCGCGGACGGCCTCGGCCTTCTCCGTCCCGGCCACGACGAAGACGGCCGCACGGGCCGCGTTCAGGGCCCGGAACGTCAGGGTGAGCCGGTCGACCGGGGGGTCGGGAATGGCGACCTCGCCTCGCGAAACCGCGGCGACCAGCCGATCGTCGAGCGCCAGCGTCGGTGCGCCCGGAAAGAGCGAGGCGACGTGGGCGTCGCTTCCCAGCCCGAGAAGCGCGAAGTCGAACCGGGGCAGCTCGCCGCGCCCCAGCCCCTGCGCTCGCCGCAGGGCCGCCTCGTGGTGCACGGCCGCCCGCTCCGGGCTCGGGTCCTCGCCGGGCATCCGGTGGATCTGCTCGCACGGGATCGGCACGCGGTCGAGGAGCGTCGCGCGCGCGACCCCGTAGTTGCTGCGCGGATCGTCGGGAGGCACGCACCGCTCGTCCGTCCACCACACGTGGACCCGTTCCCACGCCACCCCCGCCCGGCGCGGCTCGGTGGCCAGGATCTCGTAGACGGGGGGGAGGGTGGAGCCGCCGGTCAGGACGACGTCGAAGCGGTCGCGGGCGGCCACGGCGGCCCGGGCGGCGGCCACGAAGCGGTCGGCCGCGTCCGCGCGGAGCGCGTCCGGGCCCGCGTGGACGGCGAGGTCCGGCGCGCCCATCGGGTTACCCGCCCGTGGCGTCGAGAGGCGCGCCCTCGGAGGGCTCCTCCAGCGGGCGCCAGACGTGGCCGGCCCGCTCCATCAGCCAGTCGGCCTCCGGGGGTCCTGCGCTCCCCGCCGCGTAGCGGGCCAGGTCGGAGGAGTCCTCCGCCTCCCACGCCTCGAGGATCGGCGCGACGACCCGCCACTGGGCCTCGGCCTCGTCCCCCCGGGTGAAGAGCATCGGGTCGCCCCGTATCGCGTCGAGCAGCAGGGTCTCGTAGGCGTCGGGCAGGGTGACGCCGAACGCCGCCTCGTAGTCGAAGTCCATCCGCACGCGCGAGGTGCGCATGCCCTCACCGGGAACCTTGGCGGAGAACGTGAGGCTGATCCCCTCGTCGGGCTTGAATCGCAGGAAGATGACGTTGGGCTCGACCGTCTCGTCGGTCTGGCGGAAGATCGAATGCGGGGTCCGCTTGAAGTGGACGGCGATCTCGGTGACCGTGCGGCTCAGGCGCTTCCCGGTCCGGACGAAGAACGGCACCCCCGCCCAGCGCCAGTTCTCGAGCCGCAGCTCCAGGGCCACGAACGTTTCGCTCGTCGAGTCGGGGTCGACGCCGTCGATCTCCCGATACCCCGGCACCGGCTCCCCGTCGATCTCCCCCGGGCCGTACTGGCCGCGCACGACCCGCTCCGCGACCTCCTCGCGCGTCAGCGCGGGGATCGACCGCAGGACCTGGACCTTCTCCTCGCGCACGGACTCGGCGTCGTACGCGACCGGGGGTTCCATCGCGGTCAGGGTCAGCAGCTGGAGCAGGTGGTTGGCGACCATGTCGCGGAGCGCGCCGGTGCCGTCGTAGAACGATCCACGGTCCTCGACGCCCAGCGACTCGGCGGCGGTGATCTCGACGAACTCGATGTAGTTCCGGTTCCAGATCGGCTCGTAGAGCATGTTCCCGAAGCGGAAGGCGAGGATGTTCTGCACCGTCTCCTTCCCCAGGAAGTGGTCGATGCGGTAGACCTGGGACTCCGCGAACGTCCGGCGGATCTCCTGGTTCAGCTCGCGCGCGGAGTCCAGGTCCCGGCCGAATGGCTTCTCGACGACGATCCGGGTCCACCCCTCTCCCTCATCGGTGAGCCCGGCGGCCTCGAGCCCGCGCACGATGCGCGGCGCGAGAGAGGGCGGTACGGCGAAGTAGAAGAGGTGGTTGCCCAGGTGGGGATCGCCGGCGCCCAGGTCGGCGAGCCGGTCGGCGAGCCCGCGGTACGCGGCGGGGTCGGCGAGGTCGGCGGCGAGATAGTGGAGGCGCTCGGCGAAGGCCCCCCAATCGTCGCCGGGCGGCTCGCCTTCCGCCTCCTCGACCGCGCCGCGCATCGCCGCGCGGAACCCCTCGTCTCCGTATTCCGTGCGTCCCATCCCGATGATCGAGAAGCAGGGATCGAGACAGCGCTGGCGGCGGAGATGCCAGAGGGCGGGCATGAGCTTCCGGTGGGTCAGGTCGCCGGTCGCCCCGAAGATGACCAGCGCGCACCCCTCGGCCGTCGGCAGGGCGATCGGCCGTGCCCTGGCCTCCGGCGTCGCGTGGACGATCCGCTCGCTCATCGGGGCCGCGGCCGCCGTGCGGACGCCTCCCCGGCCCAGTCGGTGTGCAGCGGCTTCCCGTCGGGGTCGTCGAGACGGCGGTATCCATGGGCGCCGAAGTAATCGCGCTGCGCCTGGATCAGGCTCTGCGGGAGGCGCGCGGAGCGAAGCGCGTCGAAGTAGGCGAGCGCGGCGCTCCAGGCGGGCGCCGGCAGGCCGCGGCGCTGGGCCTCGCCGAGGGCGCGCCGGAGCCCCGCCTGCGCGCCCTCGATCCGCGCGCCGAGATCGGGGTCGAGCAGGAGGTGGGGGAGGTCGGGACGGTCGAGATAGGCGCGCCGGACCGGGTCGAGGAGCCGGGAGCGGATGATGCAGCCCCCGGTCCAGACCCGCGCGACCTCGGCGCGGTCGATCGACCAGCCGTACTCCCGCGAGGCGGCGCCGAACAGGTCCATGCCCTGGGCGAAGGCGCAGATCCGTGCCCCGTAGAGGGCGTCCCGGACCGCGTCGACGAGGCCGTCCCGCTCCGCGTCGTCGAACGGGGGTGGTCCCTGGAGCAGGCCGCTCGCCGCCAGCCGTTCCTGCCGCCGGCTCGACACGACCCGCGCGTCGACGGCCGCGCCGATCGAGGGGGCCGGCACGCCGAGGTCGAGCGCGGCGATGGCCGTCCAGCGGCCGGTGCCCTTCTGCTCGGCTACGTCGAGGATCGACTCGACCAGCGGGCGGCCGGTGGCCGGGTCCTCGACTTCCAGGATGTCGATTGTGATCTCCAGCAGGTAGGAGTCGAGCGGGCCGCGGTTCCAGTCGGCCATCACCTCGGCGATCCTCGCGCTCTCGAGCCCCAGGCCACGCCGGAGCAGGTCGTGCGCCTCGGCGATGGCCTGCATGTCGGCGTACTCGATCCCGTTGTGGACCATCTTGACGAAATGCCCGGTCCCGTCCGGTCCCAGCCACCCCACGCAGGGTCCGGTCTCGGTGCGGGCGGCGATCGCCTCCAGCGCGGGCGCGATCAGCGGATAGGCGTCCCGGGGCCCCCCGGGCATGAGCGACGGCCCGTGACGGGCGCCCTCCGCGCCGCCCGAAACGCCGACGCCGAAGAAGTGAAGTCCGCGCGCCGCCAGTTCGGCCGCCCGGCGCCGCGTGTCGTCGAACCGCGAGTTGCCGCCGTCCATCACGACGTCGCCGGGATCGAGGAGGGGGACGAGCTTCGTGAGCGTCTCGTCCACCGGATCACCCGCGGGGATCATGATCAGGATCCGACGCGGGCGCTCCAGCGCGCGAACCAGCTTCTCGAACGACTCGGCCGCGACGAAGCGGCGGTCCGGATGGCCCTCGACGAATGCGCGGGCGCGGGATGGATCGAGGTCCCATCCCGCGACCCGGATCCCGTGGTCGTCCAGGTTCAGGGCGAGGTTCGACCCCATCGTGCCGAGGCCGATCAGGCCGAAGGCCGCGCGGTCGCTCACCGGCCGCTCAGGCGGGCTGGACCTGGCCCTGCTTCTGCTCGATGGCTTCGAGGAGCTGGTGGTAGGAATCGGCGAACTTGCGGACCCCCTCGGCCTCGAGGGCCTCGAGGACGGCCCCGAAGTCGATCCCGAGGTCGTCGAGCTCCGCCATGCGCCGGTGCGCGCCCTCCAGGTCCTCGTGGATCCGCACGGCGGGGTCGCCGTGGTCGCGGTACGCCTCGAGCGTCTCCGGCGGCAGCGTGTTCACGGTGCCGGGAGCGATCAGGGCCTCGACGTAGTAGACATCCGGGTAGTCGGGGTTCTTGGTCGAGGTGGAGGCCCACAGGGGCTGCTGGGCGCGCGCGCCCTCTTCGGCGAGCCGCGCGAACCGGTCCTCGGCGAAGCGGCGCTCGTGCGCCTCGTAGGCGAGGCGCGCGTTGTCGATCCCGATCCTGCCCTCCAGCGCCCGCAGGCGCTCCCGCTCCTTCGCCGAGGCTTCCTCGAGCCGCTCGGCGACGCGCGCGTCGACCATGGTGTCGACCCGGCTGACGAAGAAGCTCGCGACCGAGGCGACGCGATCGATCGGCTCCCCGCGCTCGACCCGCTCCTCCAGGGCGTCGAGCCACGCGTCCATCACCTCGTGGTAGCGACCCACCGAGAACAGCAGGGTGATGTTGATGTTGATCCCCTCGGCCAGGCACCGGCGGATGGCGGGCAGCCCCTCGCGCGTGCCGGGGATCTTCACCATGACGTTGGGCCGGTCGATCGTCGCCCAGAGTCGACGCGCGGCCTCGATCGTGCCGTCGGTGTCCCAGGCGAGGTCGGGGCTCACCTCCACGGACACGAACCCCTCACGGCCTCCGGTCCGGTCGTACAGCGGGCGGAACAGATCGGCCGCCAGGCGGATGTCGGTGGCCGCGATCGACTCGAACGCCGCGTTCGGGTGGACGCCGGGGCCGGCGGCGCGGATGTCCTCGTCGTAGAGGTCGGTGTCGGCGATCGCCTTCTCGAAGATCGTCGGATTCGAGGTCTGTCCGGCGAGGTCGTCCTCGCGGATCAACCGCGCCTGGGTGCCGTCCTCCAGCATGTCCCGCCGGATGTAATCGAGCCAGACGCTCTGGCCGAGGTCGTGGAGTCGGTTAAGCGGATTCGGCATCCGTCGGAGCTCCTTCCTGGGGTGCGGGTCAGTCCGGCCCGAGGTCGCGGCGATCGAACGCCCCGGCCCGCGCATCGCGTTCGATGGCTTCGATCTTCGCCCGGCGGCGGACGTGACGCTCGGCGCCGGAGAAGCGCGCCGCGAGGAACGCGCCGACCACCTCCGCGGCGAGCTCCGGGCCGACGACCCGGGCGCCGAGGGCGATGACGTTCAGGTCGTCGTCCTCCACGCCCTGACGCGCGCTGAAGGTATCGTGAGCCATGGCTGCCCGCACATCAGGCATCTTACAGGCCGCCACCGCCACGCCGACACCGCTCCCGCAGACCAGGACGCCGCGCTGGGCGCGGCCGTCGAGCAGCGCCTCGCCGACGACGCGGGCGTAGTCGGGGTAGTCGTCGTCCGGCCGCAGCTCGTGGGCGCCGCAGTCGAGCACCTCGTGGCCGGCTTCCTCGATCGCGCGGAAGATCCGCGGCTTGAGCGGGAGCCCGGCGTGGTCGCATCCGATGGCGACGATCATGGGGGGCAGGATAGCCCGAGCGCCGCCGGGGGACCAACGGTTGGGCCACACCCGGGCGCTGCTGTCGTGGCTACGGCGGAGGGGCCGGGTCGGTCCGCGCGGTGCGCCGCCGGCGTCGGCGGCGGAAGGCGAGGCGGAGGACGATGGCGAGCAGCGTGAGCGCCACGACGAGCGCGGCCAGCGCGAGCCCGATCCCGATCAGCGGGTGGGTGAGAAGGAGCGCGACCAGCCCGACCACGAACCCGTCCTCGATCAGGCTCACGGCGACGTTCGACGCCGGCTCCGGCGAGGTGTTGACGACGAGTCGTGTCCCGGCCTTCGCGGCGTGGGTGGAGGCGCCGATCGCTCCGCCGAGCAGGGCGGCGGCGATCTCCATCCCGGGCGTGGCGGGGCCGAGCGCCGCGACCGCGACGACCGCGGCGCCGACCGGACGCACGATCGTATGGACCGCGTCCCAGACGGTGTCCACCCACGGGATCTTGTCGGCGAGGAACTCGAGCAGGTAGAGCGCGCCGGCGGCCGCCAGCACCCAGTCGCTCCCCAGGGGGTCGAGCGACGCCGGCAGCTCGACCCAGTCGAAGCGAGCGGCCAGGCCGAGGACCAGGACGGTGGCGTAGAGGTTGACGCCCGCGCCGACCGCGAACGCGAGCGCGTAGACGAGGGGTGAGAGGCCGCTCAGGCGGCGACCTCCACCTTACCCGGCGCGCGCCCGGTCCCCGACGAGCCGGCGCGCGTTGTCCGCCATGGCCTCGGCGGTGATCCCGTACTCCTTCAGGAGGACGTCCCCGGGCGCGCTGGCGCCGAAGCGATCGACGCCGATCGCGATCCCCCGGTCGCCGATCCAGCGCTCCCAGCCGAACGTCGCCGCGGCCTCGAGCGAGACCCGAGCGGTGACCGCGGCCGGCAGGACCGCCTCCCGGTACTCCTCGTCCTGCGCGGCGAACACCTCCCACGACGGCATCGAGACGACGCGCGCGGCGATCCCCTCGGCGGCGAGCGCCTCGCGCGCCTCCAGCGCCTTCCACACCTCGCTGCCGGTGGCGATCAGGATCGCGTCGGGCCCGCCCTCCCCGGCGTCCGCCAGCACGTAGGCGCCGCGGCGGACCCCCTCGGCGCCGGCCAGGATCTCGCGGTCGAGGACCGGCAGGCCCTGGCGCGAGCAGACGATCGCGGTCGGCCCGTGGACGTTCGTCATCGCGAACCGCCACGCTTCGGTCGCCTCGGCGGCGTCCGCGGGGCGGAACAGGGTGAAGTTCGGCATCGCGCGGAGCGAGGCGAGGTGCTCGATCGGCTGGTGCGTCGGGCCGTCCTCGCCCAGGCCGATCGAGTCGTGGGTCCACTGGTAGACGACGGGCAGCTCCGCCAGGGCCGAGAGCCGCACGGCCGGTCGCATGTAGTCGCTGAAGACGAAGAACGTCGCGCAGAACGGGCGCACGCCCCCGTGGTAGGCCATCCCGTTGGAGATCGCGCCCATCCCGTGTTCGCGGACGCCGTAGTGGAAGTTCCGGCCCTGGCCGGTCCGGCCGTCGAAAACTCCCCCGTCGATCGTGTTCTTGGTCGACTCCGCGAGGTCCGCGTCGCCGCCGATCAGCCAGGGGACCTTTCGCGCGATCGCCCGGAGCGCGGCCCCGGCCGCCGAGCGGGTGGCCTGCTTCTCTCCGGCCTCCCACGTCGGAAGCCCGGCGTCCCAGCCCGGGGGCAGCTCGTTCGCCCACGCCAGGCGCCACTCCTCGGCGAGGTCGGGATGCTCGGCGGCCCAGCCCTCGAACGAATCCTCCCACGCGGCGTGCGCCTCGCGCCCGCGCGCGGCGGCGTCCATGTGATCGCGAACCTCGGCCGGTACGTAGAAGGAGCGGTTCTCGTGCGGCCAGCCGAGCGCGCGCTTCGTCAGGACGGTCTCCTCCGGTCCCAGCGGCGAGCCGTGGGCCTGGGACGTGTTCGCCTTGTTCGGCGATCCATAGCCGATCGTCGTCTCGATGATGATGAGGGACGGCCGGGCGGTGTCCGCGCGGGCGGCGGCGACCGCGTCGTCGATCCCCTGGAGATCGGTGTTCCCGTCCTCGACGTGCAGCACCTGCCACCCGTACGCCTCGTACCGCAGGGCGGTGTTCTCGCTCGTCGACTGCTCGAGCGGACCGTCGAGCGTGATCCGGTTCGCGTCGTAGCAGACGATCAGGCGGCCGAGCCCGAGGAAGCCGGCGGTCGCGCTCGCCTCCTGGGCGACGCCCTCCATGAGGTCGCCGTCCGATGCGATCACGTACGTCCAGTGGTCGACGATCGGGTGGCAGGGGCGGTTGTAGCGGTTCGCCAGCCAGCGCTCGGCGATCGCCATCCCCACCGCGTTCGAGATCCCCTGCCCGAGCGGGCCGGTCGTGGCCTCGACGCCCGCCGTGATCTCGGACTCCGGATGCCCCGGAGTCTTCGACTCCCACTGCCGGAACCGCTGGAGCTCCGCGATCGGCAGGTCGTAGCCGGTGAGGTTGAGGAGCGAGTAGAGGAGCGCGGAGCCATGGCCGCCCGAGAGAACGAAGCGGTCCCGGTCCGGCCAGCTCGGATCGCGCGGATCGTGCTTCAGCCAGCGGTGCCACAGGACGTACGCCATCGGGGCGGCGTCGAGCGGCAGGCCGGGGTGGCCGGAGTTCGCGGCCTCGGGCTGGTCGATCGAGAGCGCGCGGATCGCGTTGACGCAGAACCGGTCGATGTCGTCGAACGTCCGGCGCTCGCTCATCGACCCGCCGTCACTCTTCCCCGGCCTCCGCGTAGGGGGAGGGCAGCGTGCCGATGATCGGCTCGATCTCCTCCCGCATCTGTGCGGCGACCTGCTCGGCCCGGTCCAGCACGCGCAGGAGGTTCCCCCCCAGGATCTTGCGGATGTCCTCGTCGGGGTGTCCGCGCCGGACGAGCTCCGCCACCAGGTCGGGGAAGGTGGAGACGTCCTCGAGCCCGACCGGAGTGAAGCCGATGCCGTCGAAGTCCGAGCCGATGCCGACGTGGTCGACGCCGGCCGTGGCGACCAGGTGGTCGAGGTGATCGGCGACCTGGGACAGCGTGGCGTCGGGTCGCGGATTGGCGTCGCGCCACTCGAGGAACGCGGCCTGCATCGCCACCGTGTCGCCCTCGAAGCGGGCGCGCAGGGAGTCTCGCACCGAGCCGGCGCTCTCCGACCACAGCCGCAGCTCCTCGCTCACGTAATCGGGCGCGTAGTTCACCATGATGATCCCGCCGTTCGTTCCCAGCCGCCGCAGGATTTCGTCGGGGACGTTCCGCACGTGCTGGTCGAGCGCCCGGGCGGAGGAGTGGGAGTAGATCACCGGCGCCCGCGAGATCCGCATCACGTCGACCATCGTCGAGTCGGACACGTGGGACAGGTCGACCAGCACGCCCAGCCGGTTCATCTCGCGGATCACGTCCTCGCCGAACCCCGGGCGGAGCCCCTGCCACCTCGGCTCGTCGGTGGCCGAGTCGGCCCAGTCGTGGCTCGCCCAGTGGGTCAGGGTGATGTAGCGGACGCCCAGGTCGTAATAGGCGCGGAGCAGGTCCAGCGATCCCTCGATCGCGTGCCCGCCCTCGAGCCCGATCAGGACCCCGATCTTCTCCTGGTCGAAGATCCGCCGTATGTCCTCCGCCGTGCGCGCGAACTCGAACGTGTCGGGATAGCGCTCGGCCATGCGGTGGATGAGGTCGATCTGCATGAGCGCGAAGCGCGCGGCGCCGTTGCCGATCCTGTCGACCGGCACGTAGGCGACGAAGAACTGGGCTCCGACGAGCCCTTCGCGGAGCCGCGGGATGTCGGTCATGAGCGAGTCCTGGCGCACGGCGATGTCGAGCGAGTCGAGGTCGCCGCCGGCCTTCTGGCGCAGCTCGTAGGGGAGGTCGTTGTGGCCGTCGATCAGGGGGATCGAGCGCATGATCTCGCGCGCGTGCACGAGGGCGGTCGAGTCCGTCGGGGCCTGGGCGAGGAGCGGCGCGGCGGACCACGCGGCGGTCGCGATGGCGGAGAGGAGGATCGCTCGGCGCATGGAACTCCCCATTCTACGAGGTGCCGCGAGGGATGCAAACGATCGGGAGCGGTTCGACGGGCGCGTCGTTCCGGAGGCCGCCACGGACGGGCGGCCTCCGGGTCGGCGGAGCCTCGCGGTCAGGAAGCGGCGATGACGATCAGCAGCACCAGGAGCAGGACGATGATCACGGTGGTCGCCGAGATCGTGACCGAGTCCCGGGCCCCCATCCGGCTCTCGAGCGCGCGGGCCTGATCGGCGGCGCGGGAGAGGCGCTCGCCTTCGAGAGCCAGTACGCCGGCGGTCGCCTCCGACAGGTCGACGTCCGCCATCCCCGCGACGCGCTGGACGTCTGGCCGGTCGAGGAACCGGCGCAGGGCCTCGCGATCGGCCTCCTCGCCGTCGGTCTGCATGGCGATCGCCGTGGGCTCCGGAGCGGCTTCCGGCGCCGCCTGCTGAGCCTGGGCGGCCGCCGGCACAAGCAGCAGCGCCGCGGCGAGCGCCCATCCCGTCGTCGTCCCTGAGATCAACTTCATCGCTCACCTCCACTGAGAACGGTTAGGCCCCGTGTCAACGTGAAGGGCAGTCTAGGGGGCCGCGGAAGAGGCGGCAAGCCGCCGCACGATCTCGAACTCCTCGGGCGTCACCGGCAGGACCGAGAGCCGCATGCCGCGCGCCAGCACCTTCATGTCGGCGAGGCCCTGAGCCCGCTTCATGGCGTCCCGGGTGACCGGCTGGCCGAACGTCTCGACGTGACGGACCTCGACGCACCACCAGCGCGGGTCGTCGGGGTCCGAGGTGGGATCGTGGTAGGGGTTCCCCGCGACGAACTGCCTGGAGTCGGGATGCGCCTCCGAGGCGACCTCCGCGATCCCGTAGACGCCGAGCGGATCGGTGTTCGAGTGATAGAACAGGATCGGCTCGCCGGGCCGCATCTCGTCGCGCATGTAGTTCCGGGCCTTGTAGTTGCGTACCCCCCACCACTCGGTCGAGCCGTCCCGCGCGAGATCCTCGATAGAATAGACCCCGGGCTCGGACTTGATCAGCCAGTGCTTCTTCATCATCCTCCTCGCGTGAAATTCCTGCCCGCCCAGTTCGCCTTCGTCCTCCAGGAGGGGGATGCGCGTCGCAATCTGCGGGCGCTGGCGACGTACCTCGCGTTCCTGTGCGTGGTGATCCTCGTCTACACGCTCGTCTTCCACTGGATCATGTGGTCGGTCGAAGGACAGCGCCACTCCTGGCTCACGGGCCTGTACTGGACGCTGACCGTGATGAGCACGCTCGGGTTCGGGGACATCACGTTCACGAGCGACATCGGCCGGGCGTTCAGCGTGGTCGTGCTGGTCAGCGGGATCCTGCTGCTCCTGATCGTGCTGCCCTTCGCCTTCATCAGCTTCTTCTACGCTCCCTGGTTGGAGGCCAGGCTGAGGACCCGCGCCCCCCGCACCCTCGCCGAGGACCTGGAGGGGCATGTCCTCATCGCCGCCTACGACTCGCTGGCGGAGGGGTTGGGCCGAAAGCTCGAGCTGCGCGGGATCCCGTGGTACGTGCTCGAGCCGGACCCGCGCGTGGCGGTCGAGCTCATCGACGACGGAGTCCCGGCGGTCACGGGTCATCCCGGGCGGCCCGAGACGTGGAGCGGCCTGCGGGCCGCCAAGGCGCGCCTCGTCATCGCCAACCGGGCCGACCCCGTGGACAGCAGCCTCGCGCTGGCGCTGCGCGAGGTCTCCAGCAGCCTGCTGGTGGCGATCGCCGAGCACCCGGACGCGGTCGACATCCTGGAGCTGAGCGGATGTGACCACGTCCTGCACCTGAAGGGCCGTCTGGGGGAGCATCTGGCGGCGCGCGTGAACGCCGGAGTCGCGCAGGCGCACGTGGTAGGAACGTTCCTGGACCTGGCGATCGCGGAGTTCACCGTTCACGGGACGCCGCTGGCGGACCGGACCCTGCGGGAGACCCAGCTGCGGGAGATCACCGGTCTCAACGTGGTCGGCGTGTGGCGCCGCGGCCGGCTCGAGCCCGCGCACCCGGAGCTCGTCCTGACGGACTACTCGGTGCCGGTCGTGGTCGGGACGCGGGACCAGCTGACCGACCTGGAGAGCCTGCTCGTCATCCACCAGTCGAACTTCAGCCCGGTGGTCGTGATCGGCGGTGGGAATGTCGGGCGCTCCACCGCCCGCGCGCTGAGGGAACGGGGGATCCCCGTCCACGTCGTCGAGCGCGAGCGGGGGCTGGCGCCGGCCATCGAAGCGGTGGCCGACCGGCTCATGATCGGCGACGCGGCCGACCGCGCCATCCTCGACAAGGCCGGGCTCGGCGACGCCCCCTCGGTCGTGCTGACGACGAACGACGACTCGATGAACGCGTACCTGGCGGTCTACTGCCGCCGGTTGAACCCCGATCTCCGGATCGTGAGCCGCGTGACCGAAGAGCAGAACGTCGAGGCGCTCTACCGGGCCGGAGCCGACTTCGTCCTGAGCTACGCGACGCTCGGGGCGCAGGCGATCCTGGCGCTGCTGGACGGGCGCGATCTCGTCGTGATCGGAGAGGGCACCGACCTCTTCCGCGTCGACACCCCCCCCTCCCTGGTGGGGAAGACGCTGGCGGAGAGCGAGATCGGGACCCGGTCGGGGCTCAACGTGGTGGCGGTCGACACGCCCTCGGGAATGATCGCGAACCCCCCCCCGGAGACGCGGCTGGAGCGTGAGAGCCAGCTCGTGATGATCGGAACGATGGAGCAGCGGACCCACTTCGCGAAGGCGCACGAGCGATGACCCCTGGCGACGTCCGGGAGCGGATCGCGCGCGACCCGTCCCCCGAGGAGCACGAGGCGATCCGGTCGCTTTGGAAGGCCCACTCGATCGCCGAGGACGGGCGCGACCTGGAGGGGCTGATCGCGACCCTCACGCCGGACTGCGTCTACGAGGTCGTGCCCACCGGCCACCGCTGGGAAGGGCACGCGGGGGCGCGGGAGTTCTACCGGGCCCTGCTCGGCGCGTTCCCCGACGTCGACTTCGCGCTCCGGGACATCGTGATCGGGCCCCAGGGGGTGTGCGAGGAGGCGCGGCTGACCGCCACCCACGCGAACGACTGGCTCGAGTACGCGGCGACCGGACGGCGGGTCGACTTCCAGGTCGTGATCTTCTTTCCTTGGGACCCCGAGGCGCGGCTCTTCCGCGGGGAGCGCGTCCACTTCGATCCGATCGCGGCCGGGCTGACGGGCTGACCCGACCGCCGGGCTTGACAGAGCCCGAAAATTCACCGAAAATAAACGGCCCATCCCTATCCGGTCGAAAGGACGCGGTCATGGGCCATCGCACGATCCAGGGGCGCGGAGCCGCCTCGAACCCGAAGAACCGGTTCCACGAGATCGAAGTCGAGCGCGACGACTGGGTGGAGGCGGAGGACCCGGCTCCGCGGACGCGCTTCTACCGCGATCCCACCCGCACGATCATCGCGACCAACGACAGCCCCGACGTCGGGTTCGACGCCAGCGTGAACCCGTATCGAGGATGCGAAACGGGCTGCAGCTATTGCATGGAAGGAGATACGCTCGTCCTCATGCTCGACGGGACGGCGAAGCGGCTGGGGGATCTCCGGCCCGGCGAGAGGATCTATGGCACCGATCGATCGGGAAGCTATCCCAGACTCGTCCCCTCGGTCGTTCTCGCCCATTGGTCGACGAGGAAACCGGCGTACCGCCTCATCCTCGACGATGGGACCGATCTCGTCGCGAGCGGTGACCATAGGTTCCTCACCAGCCGGGGCTGGAAGTACGTCGCCCCGAAACGGGGCGGGTCGTGCGACAGATGGCACCTGCGAGTGGGGGGTCTGCTGGAGGGAGTCGGCTCACTCGCTCCGCCACCACGGTACACGGCCGAGTATCGACGCGGCTACATCTGTGGGATCGTGCGGGGAGACGGCATGGTCAAGTCCTACGAATACGCGAGAGAAGGTCGGACTCACGGAAATCAGCACCACTTCCGGCTAGTCATGGCGGACGATCAGGCTCTCGAACGGTCTGAGCGATTTCTGCGTTCTTTCGGAGTGAACACACACAGGTTCGTGTTTCAGAATGCCTCCGTGGGAAGGGTACAGCTCAAAGGGATCCGTACGCATGCCCTCGGGAGCGTCAACCGTATAAGGGATCTGATATCCTGGAGACCCAACCCGTCGCCGGACTGGACGTCGGGGTTTCTCGCCGGCATCTACGATGCAGAGGGAACCTTTTCGACGGGGAAGCTGGCCATCTCGAATACGGATGCGGCCATTATCCGCGAGACAGTCATCGCGCTGGCGCGGACTGGTTTTGAGACGTCGGTCACACGCTTCGGTTTCCCGCGGAGCCGGCCGGTGAGTGTCGTCAAGACACTCGGCGGCTTACGCGAACACCTCCGCTTTCTGCAGACAGTGGACCCGGCGATAAGCCGGAAGCGGTCCATCCTCGGTCGTTGGGTGAGGCACACCACGAGGCGAGAGATCGTGTTCATCGAGCCCATAGGGGCGCGGCAGCTGTTCGATATTACGACCACAACAGGGGACTTCACGGCGAATGGTACGATTGCACATAATTGCTACGCCCGCCCCTTCCATGAGTACCTGGACCTCTCCCCCGGCCTCGACTTCGAGACGAAGATCTTCGTCAAGGAGGACGCGCCGGAGCTCCTGCGGAAGGAGCTGGCCTCCCGCAAGTGGACGCCGAAGGTGCTGGCGATGAGCGGGGTCACCGATCCCTACCAGCCGGTCGAGCGACGAATGCGGGTCACGCGCCGCTGCCTCGAGGTGCTGGCGGAGTTCCGGAACCCGGTCGCGATCGTCACCAAGAGCGACCTCGTGACTCGGGACGCGGACCTCCTGGGCGAGCTGGCGGCCCACCGGGCGGCCATCGTCAACCTGTCGATCACGACGCTGCGGAAGGACCTGAAGCGAACCATGGAGCCGCGCGCGGCGCTCCCCGAGATGCGGCTGGAGGCGATCCGGCGGCTGGCGGACGCCGGGATCCCGACCGGCGTGATGGTGGCGCCTGTCATCCCGGGGCTCACCGATCACGAGATGCCGGAGATCCTCGAGCGCGCGGCGGAAGCGGGCGCGGTGCGCGCGGGATGGATCATGCTGCGGCTGCCGCACGCGGTGAAGGACCTGTTCGCCGACTGGCTCGAGCGCCATTTCCCCGATCGAAGGGAGAAG
>DATKCO010000119.1:0-2524 GCA_035513155.1 Gemmatimonadota bacterium
TCTTCATCGGATCTCCCGCCACGCCGCGACCCGCCAGCCGCCCCCGGCCCATTCCGCCCACGCCTCGATCCGCCGCGTCGCGCTGCCCGCGCTCCCGCTCGCGTCGAGCCGGAGCCGGGCCCCCGCCGGCGACCAGCGGGACACCCACGCCCCGTCCCCTTCCGCACCGGCCGCGCTGTCGGCCCGGGTCGCGCGGGCCGGGTCCAGCGTGACCGCGGCCAGCGCGGTCGCCAGACCGGCTTCGGCGGCCGCCAGGGCAGCGGCGTGCTCCCGGTGCCGGATCCCTAGGCGCAGGTCCATGACCGCGCCCACCGACGCGGCGAGCGCCAGCGCGCCGAGGGCGACGAGCGCCCACAGGACGACGACCAGCGTGGCTCCCCACTCGCTCCGGCCGCGCCGCGGGATCAGGGATTCCTCCGCGCGACCACCCACTCCACCACCGGAGGCGGCCCTTCCTGCGGGCTCGGGAGCGCGAGGCGGGCGACCGCGATCCGCGCGGCCGCCGGATCGGGGTGGGATCCCAGGTCGGCGCCGGAAGCGTCCCGGTAGGAGAACCGGGCCGAATCGGGCCACGCCGCGGCGAGCCGGGGTCCGCCGTTGATGCCGCGGCGGAAGACACCGGGGGCGATGGCGTAGGCCAGCCGCTCGTTGGGGTTCGAGCCCGTCGGAAGGAGGAACCCGTCCCCGTTCCAGTCGGCGGAGAACTCCATCGTGTCGGGAGCGAGGCGGGTCACCGCGGCGCCCGACCCGGGAGCGGGGTCGTAGCCGGAGCCGCGCCAGTCCGCGGCCCACTGGGTGAGCGCCGCGCGCGACTCCTGCCACGCCGCCTCGGAGGCGGCGAGGGAGGCTACCGCGCGGTTCCCGGCCGAGCAGAGAGCGAGCGCCGCACCGGTGACGACGAAGCCGATGGTCGCCGACACGAGGAACTCGAGCGTCGTGGTGCCGCGCTTCGACGGGGCGGCCAGGTTCGGTCGGGGGTCAGGGGCCACAGCCCTCCCCCGTCGCAAGGAACCGCCGGCTCGCGAGCGCCACGCCGGCGACCGCGCCGCGGATCGCCGCGACTTCGACCCGCGCCGCCTCCAGGCACGGAACCGGGACCCCGGTCGTCCATTCCAGCCGGCCTTCCCACACCCCGAGGGCGAGGGGTTCGGCGCCCGAGGCCTCCCCCCGGGGAGGGCCCGCGCGCCAGGCTTCGAGCCAGGCCTCGGCCGCGGCGAGCGTCAGCGCCGACGCGGCCGCCGCGGTCCGGGCCCGGCTGGCCTCCCCGATGCCCGCCGCCAGCGCCAGCGCTCCGACCGTCAGCAGGAGCAGGGCGACGACGATCTCCACGAGCGTCTCCCCGCGCGGGTTCACGGCCGGGCCAGCGAGCCGCTGGGGGCGACGCGGATCCCGTGCCAGGTGCCGCCGGGGTCTTCCGCCGGTCCGATCCACGTCGTGCTGTAGAGGTCGGTTGTGCCGCGCGCCGTGAAGGGAATCGACTGGAGGTGGGCCGTCGTGCGGATCCGGACCGAGGCGGGCACGCGGCGGACGATCTCCGGCGTCCCGCCCTCGAGGGTCGCCGTGTACGCGCCGGCGACGGTGTCGATCGCGACCGTCACCGTCCGTCCCCGAAGGATCGCGAGCATGCGGGCGTGCGCGAGGTCGGCGCGAAGCTGCCGGGCGGAGGCGAGAGCGGCGAACCGGTCTCTCGCGCGCGCGAGGTCCGGCAGGGCCGTCGAAAGGAGGACGGCGAGAACGGCGAGGACGATCAGCGTGTCGGCCAGCGAATGACCGGCGGTCCGGCGGAGTCGGCTGCGGGGCACGGCGCGTCTCGAGGGGGTTCGGGCGGGCTCCCCGTGCGACGAGGCAAGTCCCGGGCCGGCTTCCGTGTCCGCGGAGGCGCTCGGAAAGGGGTGGGAATCGTTGGCCGGTTTCGTCGGCCGGCCGACGGACGCCTAGCAGTTCGTGACGGCGCCCACCGAGGAGGAGAGGCAGAACGTCTCGGGGCTGGCGGAATGCGCGGCCGACATCTCGTAGCCGCCGTCATCCGCGGCCAGGACGATCAGGGTCACGTTCTCGGTCATCGTCACCGCGCCGTCGACGACCGCCTGACTCGCGTACGTATCGTTCGTCCCGTAGTACTCTTCCTGGAAATGGGCCGTATTCTTCAGATCGCTCTTGGCGGCGGCGTTCCCCGCCTTGACCCGCATGTACGGGTAGGTCGAGATCGCGATCGTCGTCAGCAGGCCGATGATCAGGACGATCACCAGGAGCTCCAGGAGGGTGAACCCTCGGCGGTTGCGGGGAAAGCGTCTCACACCCGGGTACCACGCAAGTATCGGACCCAAATCAGGGCCCCTCGGGTGCGGCCTCGACGAGGGGGACGAAGCTCCCGCCCCGGTAGAGCCAGACCGGGAGGTCGTAGGCGGTCTGGAGCGCCTCGTTGTGCTCCCGGAGGTCTCGGGCGATGACGAGCGGTCCGGTCAGCCCGGGGTCGTTCTCGGGGAGATGCGGCGCGTAGATCGTATATCCCGCCTGATCGTAG
>DATKCO010000120.1:0-9779 GCA_035513155.1 Gemmatimonadota bacterium
GGGGGGTAGCGGCCCTCCACGGCGCGGAAGCCGCACTCCGGCGCGACCCCGAGCACCAGGTCGCGGGTGATCCCGGGCAGCACCCCGCACTCGAGCGCCGGCGTGTGGAGGGTGTCGGACTCGAAGAAGAACAGGTTCGACGCCGAGCCCTCGAGGGCCCAGCCGTCGGCGTGGACGAGGATCGCGTCGTCGAAGCCCCGGTCGCGGGCGGTTCGCCGGGCCCGCGCGTGAGCCAGCTTGTGGGTGTGCTTGACGCGCGGCAGGTAGGGCACGATCCGCTCCGGGTGGCACGCGAGCCGCCACGCCGGGGTATGGGGACCCGCCGCGGCCGGGAGCGGATCGATCCAGGCGAGGGAGGTGGGCCCGCCCGTCCCGCTCCCCCCGGTCCGGTAGAGCCGGGCGATCCCGTCGCTCCCGCTCCCCAGCAGGCGGCCGAGGACGGGGCGGAGATCCTCCTCGGGCCACTCGGGGCCGAGGTCGAGCGCGCGGGCGGAGTCCGACAGGCGCTCCAGATGCCGGGCGAGGAGGAGGGGCCGCCGCCCGACGATCTTCACACTCTCGTAGACCGCCTCACCGAAGCGGAACCCGCGATCCAGGGCTCCGACGGCGGGGGCCTCGAGCGGCTGAAACCGGCCGTCCACCCAAACGTCCAAAGGACCTCGATGCGCTGGAGATTCTGGAGCCGACCGCGCTTCATGCCCGAGCCGGACCTTGAGGACCTGTCCCAGGGGCACCGGGCCCAGGCCGCCGCCTTCGTCCACCTGGACGACCCCCACGCCTTCCGGGTGGGCCGGGAGCGCATCCTGCGCGGCTGGCTAAGGTATGACTCGCCGGAGGCCCGCGCCCGGCTGGAGCAGGATCTCGCGCCGCTCGACGTGACGTGGTTCTACGAGCGGATCGACGGCCGCACGCGGATCACCGTGACGGATCCCGCCCCGCCCGCCATCCCGCCCGAATGGCCGTGGAACCTGGCCGCCTTCGTCCTCACGGCGCTCTCGACACTGCTAGCGGGGGCGTACCTGGAGGGCGCGCCGCTGGCGTTTCCGATCCGGCAACCGGAGCTCGCCGCGCGCGGCGTGCCGTTCGCCGCGACGCTGATGGGATTCCTCGCGGCGCACGAGTTCGGGCACTGGTTCGCGGCGCGGCGATACGGGCTGGACGTGACGCTCCCGTTCTTCATCCCGCTGCCGCTCCTCTCGCCGATCGGGACGCTCGGTGCGGTGATCAAGATGAAAACGCCGATCTACACCCGCCGCATGCTGCTGGACGTCGGCGCGGCCGGCCCCCTGGCGGGGCTCCTGGTGGCGATCCCGGTCACGATGTGGGGGGTGGCCCACTCGCCGGTGCTGCCGTCGACGCCCGGGGCGGGGATCATGCTCGGGGAGCCGCTGCTCTTCAAGGCGATCATGGCGCTGGTCGGCCCGCCGGTCCCGGCCGGCCACGATCTCTACCTCGGGAGCGTGGCGTTCAGCGGCTGGATCGGCCTGCTCGTCACCGCCCTCAACATGCTTCCCATCGGGCAGCTCGACGGCGGGCACGTCGTCTACTCGCTGGTCGGGCGCGGGCAGCACGTGATCGGGTGGGCGTTCTTCGTCGCGATCCTCGTCATGGGGTGGTGGTGGCCGGGCTGGTACGTGTGGGCCGCGCTGCTCCTCTTCCTGATCCGGGTCCGGCATCCGTCGGTTCTCGACCCCCATCTGGAGCTAGACCCGTGGCGGAAGGCCGCGGGCTGGCTCTCCGTCGCCGCGTTCGTCCTCTGCTTCACCCCCGTCCCGTTCGAGCTGTAAAGCCTCCCTCTGCCGGACCTGAATCGGAGGGCCCGGCCGACCAAGAGTCCCGATCCTCCGTCGCATAGTCATGCGATGGCGAGGCTTCTCCTCCGCGTGACAAGATGCGTTGAATCCTGCCGCCGGTGAGGGAAGTCCCTCCCGAGGCCAGTGTGAATCGGTGATCGTCGCATAGGAGTCCAGGGCGCGCTCATGTTCGAGTCGATCGGCGCGGTTCACTCCTGCGGGGTGGTGACCATCGGCGCCGCCTACTGCTGGGGCAGTAACTCCTCCGGCGAGCTGGGCAACGGAAACGCCCCCACCGACAGCGACACCCCTCTTCTCGTTGCCGGCGCCCTCGTCTTTGAGTCGATCAGCGCGGGCGGCAATCACAGCTGCGGGGCCACGACTGGCGGCGATGCCTATTGCTGGGGGGAGCAACTCCAATGGAGAACTGGGAGATGGAAACGCCCCTGCTGACAGCGACACCCCCGTCGCCGTAGCTCAGCCGTGAGATCGGCCTCGTCGCCTCCCTCGCACGATCATGCGATTTCGTGGATCAACACGACCTCATACGCTTCTACGAACAACGATGATGCTTCACCGCCGAACTTGTGCCAGGGATGGGATGCAGTACGAGCAGATCGCCGTCGCTGAGAGGGGCTGCCAGAGTGACCCGGTAGGTATGCCGCGGTCCGCCCGCGGAACATGATTGCTGGTCGAAAGGAGATCGGATGAGTGCTCGTAGCGTCGGTTTCCTCGTGGTCGCAGCTATAATCGCTGCGGCTGGGTGCACCGTCTCCCCTACCGGACCGGCCCCGACACGCGATGAAGAGGCACGGTCTGTCCATCCGGCGGCTCACGTGGATTGTGATTCGGCAGAGGATATCCGGGACCGGATCGACGATCTGGAGAGCGACGGAACGCTGAACCACGGCCAGGCGACGGCGCTCAGGGCCAAGCTCGCCCAGGCCGAGCGCCACGAGGCCGCTGGACGATCCGAACGCGCCGCAGACGCCTACGCGCGGCTGATCGCGCAGGTCGAGGAGTGGGTGGCCGACGGAGTGCTCACCGAAGAAGAAGCGGCGGACCTCCTAGATTGCGCGGAGGACGTTCTGGACGGACCAGACTCTGTGGGCTCCTTCGCTTACGTGAGCAACTCTGACTCGGATAACGTGTCGGTGATCGACCTCGCCACCAACACCGTCACCGCCATCGTCGCTGTCGGAGACTTACCGTTCGGCGTTGCGATCACCCCCGACGGGGGCTTCGCTTACGTGACCAACGTTGGCTCGGATAACGTGTCGGTGATCGACCTCGCTACCAATACCGTCACTGCCACCGTTGCCGTTGGAGACGGCCCGGCTGGGGTGGCGATCACACCCGACGGGGGCTTCGCCTACGTGACCAACGCCAACTCGGATAACGTGTCGGTGATCGACCTCGCCACTAACACCGTCACCGCCACCATAGCCGTCGGAGACAGCCCGGATGGTGTGGCGATCACACCCGACGGGGTCTTCACCTACGTGGCCAACTTTAGCTCGGACAACGTGTCGGTGATCGATGTCGCCACCAATACGGTCACCGTCACCATCGCCGTCGGAGACTTCCCGTTCGGCGTGGCGGTCACCCCCGACGGGGGCTTCGCCTACGTGACGAACACCTTCTCGGACAACGTGTCGGTGATCGACGTCCCCACCAACACCGTCACCACCACCATCGCCGTCGGAGGTGGCCCTCGCGGCGTGGCGATCACCCCCGACGGGGGCTTCGCCTACGTAGCCAACGACTTCTCGGACGACCTGTCGGTGATCGACATCGCAACCAACACCGTCAGCGCCACCGTCCCCGTCATAGATGGCCCTATCGATGTGGCTATCACCCCAGATGCGGACTTCGCCTACGTGACCCACTTCATCTCGGACAACGTGTCGGTGATCGACCTCGCCACCAACTCCGTCATCGCCACCGTCCCCGTTGGTGATGGCCCGATCGGCGTGGCGATCACCCCCGAGGTCGAGCCTTGAAGTCTCCGGCAGCTCCCCGACGACATCGACCAGCTCGACCCGGCGCGGAAGACAGCCGGCTGGCTCGCGGTCGGGATGTTCGTGCTCTGCTTCACGCCGGTTCCGTTCGACCTTAGTCGGCGCGCAACGGCGCAGCCCCCGGCTCTATGTCCTCGTTACCGCGTGATCATGCGATGGCGAGGCTTCTCCTCCGCGTGATAAGGTGCTGGTGGAGCCTGCCGGCGGTGACGAAAGTCCTTCCCGACCGCCGAACGTGGAATCATCGTTCGTCCGAGGAGGTGTCATGAACGCACGACGAGTCGGGTTGCTCGCGATGGCGGCCGTCGTCGCCGCAGCGGGGTGCAGCCCATCGCCCGCGGGCCCGGAGGACTCGCCAGCGGGCGAACCGCGCACCATCCGGTCCGCGGTTGTGGATTGCGAGTCGGCAGAGGATATCCGGTACCGGATCGACGATCTGGAGAGCGACGGGACGCTGAACCACGGCCAGGCGACCGCGCTCCGGGCCAAGCTCGCCCAGGTCGAGCGTCACGAGGCGGCCGGACGATCCGAACGGGCCGCGGAAGCCCTCGCGAGGCTGATCGCGCAGGTCGAAGAGTGGGTGGCCGACGGCGTGCTCACCGAAGAAGAAGCGGCGGACCTCCTTGATTGCGCGGACGACGTGCTGGACGGGCCGGATCCTGTTGGACCCTTCGCGTACGTGACCAACTTTGGCTCGGCTAACGTGTCAGTGGTCGACATCGCCACCAACACCGTCACCGCTACCGTCCCGGTCGGAGTCTTCCCGCGAAGCGTGGCGATCACCCCCGACGGGGGCGTCGCCTACGTGACCAACTTTGGCTCGGACCACGTGTCAGTGATCGACATCGCCACCAACGCCGTCACCGCCACCCTCGCCGTCGGAGACAGCCCGTTCGGCGTGGCGATCACCCCCGACGGGGGCTTCGCCTACGTGACCAATGCCGGTTCGGACAACGTGTCGGTGATCGACATCGCCACCAACGCCGTCACCGCCACCGTCGCCGTCGGAGACAGCCCGCTCGGCGTGGCGATCACCCCCGACGGGGGCTTCGCCTACGTGACCAACTTTGACTCGGCCAACGTGTCGGTGATCGACATCGCCGCCAACACCGTCATCGCCACCATCACCGTCGGAGACAGCCCGAGCGGCGTGGCGATTACCCCCGACGGGGGGCTCGCCTACGTGACCAATGCCGGTTCGGACAACGTGTCGGTGATCGACACCGCCACCAACACCGTCACCTCCACCATCGCCGTCGAAGACTTTCCGGTCGGCGTGGCGATCACCCCCGACGGGGGTTTGGCCTACGTCACCAATGCCGATTCGGACAGCGTGTCGGTGATCGACATCGCCACCAACACCGTCACCACCACCATCGCCGCCGGAGACTTTCCAGAGGGGGTGGCGATCACCCCCGAGGCCGGGCCCTGAATGCAACTCGGAAGGGAGCCGATCCCCGACCCCACTCCCGCCGCGACCGCCGAAGGTGGATCCCGCCGGTCGGGCACGGTCAGCTCGCGTTCCAGCGGCGAACGACGAGGGCGGAGTTCTTCGATCCGAACGCGATGCAATTGACGACCGCGTGCTCGATATCCGCTTCGCGGCCGGTGTTGGCGACGTAGTCGAGGTCGCAGGCGGGGTCGGGCGTGTCGTAGTTGATGGTCGGCGGGAGCCAGCCCGCGCGCATCGCCTCGATCGTTTCGACCAGCCCCGCCGCGCCGCACGCCCCCTGCGGATGCCCGGTCATGGACTTCAGCGCGGAGGTCGGCAGCCGCTCGGCGTGCCCGTCGAAGGCGAGCCGGACCGCGCGGGTCTCGATCCGGTCGTTGAGCTCGGTGGCGGTGCCGTGGAGGTTGACGTAGTCGACGCGGTCGACCGGGACGCCGGCGTCGTCCAGCGCGAGCTGGATCGCGCGCGCGGCCTCCTCGCCGGTCGGCTCCGGGCGCACGCGGTGGAACGCATCGCACGTCGACCCGTACCCCAGCACCTCCGCGAGCGGCACAGCGCCGCGCCGGCGCGCGCTCTCCAACGTCTCGAACACGAGCATCCACGCGCCCTCGGCCATCACGAAACCGTCGCGGTCGGCGTTGAACGGCCGCGATGCGCGGCCGGGATCGCCGTTCCGCCGTGTCATCGTCCCCATGCGCGAGAAGCCCGCCATGATGCCGGGGGCGATGCACGCCTCGGCGCCGCCCGTGACCACCCGGTCGACCGTGCCGCCCCGCAGGGTCTGGAGCGCGTACCCCATCGCGTCCGAGGCCGACGTGCACCCGGTCGAGACGACGTGGCTCATGCCGCGGAGGTCGTGCTCCATCGACACCTCGCTCGAGAGCATGCCGACGAACGTGGCCACGATGCTGTAGGGGCTGACGCGCCGCGCCCCCTCACGGTAGTAGACCTCGTACTGCTCCTCGCCGAAGGCGATGCCCGCGGCGCCGGTCCCGAGGATGACCCCGGTCCGGCGCCGCTCCTCCTCGGTCAGCCGCGCCGACTCGATACCGGCGTCGGCGAGCGCCTCGCCCGTGGCCGCGAGGGTCATGGCGACGACCCGCATCCCGTACCGGCGGGTCTTAGCGGGAAGGTAGGAGTCGACATCGAACGACTTCACCTCGCCGGCCACCCGGCAGTCGTGGTCGGAGGCGTCGAACAGCGTGATGGGGCCGGTCCCGCTCTCGCCGGCCGCGCAGGCTCGCCAGAACGCGCCGCGCCCCACGCCGTTGGGGCTCACCGCCCCCATTCCCGTCACCACGACTCGCTGGGCGTCCGTCATGGCCGCGAATATAGGCGGCCTTCTACCTTGGCGACGTGGACACCGACCGCTACGCCCGCCAGCGCATCCTCCCGGAGATCGGCGACGGCGGCCAGGAGCGTCTCGCCCGGGCGCACGCCGTGGTCGTGGGGTGCGGGGCGCTCGGATCCGTGCAGGCCGAGCTCCTGACCCGCGCCGGGGTCGGGCGCCTGACCGTGATCGACCGGGACTTCGTCGAGCGCGCGAACCTCCAGCGGCAGGTCCTGTTCACCGACGAAGACGCGGAGGCGGCGACTCCCAAGGCCGTGGCGGCGGAGCGGGCGCTCTCGGCAATCAACGGCGAAATCAGGATCCGCGGCGTGGTGGACGATCTCCACGCGGGCACGGCGGAGGACCTGCTGGGCGGCGCGGACGTCGTGTGCGACGGGACCGACAACTTCGAGACCCGCTACCTGATCAACGACTGGGCCGTCCGCGAGGCGGTGCCGTGGGTGTACGCGGGCGTGATCGGAACGGGCGGTCTGGTGATGCCGATCGTCCCGCGAGAGACCGCCTGCCTGGCGTGCGTGTTCGAGACACCGCCACCGGCCGGCAGCCTGCCGACCTGCGAGACCGCCGGCGTGCTGGGCCCGGTGGCCGTCGTGGTCGCGGGCGTCCAGACGGTCGAGACGGTCAAGCTCCTGGTCGGCGCCCGCGACCGCCTGCTGCCGGGGCTCCTCCGGTACGACGGCTGGGAGGGGTCGTTCACCACGGTCGGGACGGGCGGCCCGCGCCCCGGCTGTCCCGCGTGCGGCGTGGGGGACTTCGCGTGGCTGGAGGGCCGGCGCGGGTCCCGGGCCGCGCAGCTCTGCGGCCGGGACGCCATCCAGATCCTGCCGCGCGAGGCGTCGACGCCCTCGCTGTCGGCGATCGCCGCGCGCATCGCGGGGGAGTGGGAGGTGCAGCTCGGCGAGCACATGCTGCGCGCGCGCCGGAACGGCGTCACGGTCAACCTGTTCCGGGACGGCCGGGCGATCGTGGACGGCACAACCGACGAGGCGGAAGCGCGCTCGATCCTGGCGCGGGTCGTGGGCACCTGAGACACTCGTCACCGCACCCGATTTTCCGCGTCTAGACAGGAGCGGCGGTGATGGTATAATAACGGCCTTCGAACCGGAACCCAGGAGGTGGATCCTTGGCATACTGCCCGGAGTGCGACGCCGAGATCGAGGGCGAGGCCTTCGAATTCGAGGACGGCGAAGTGATCGAGTGTCCCGAATGCGGAAGCGAGCTCGAGGTCAGCAGCACGTCCCCGTTGGAGTTCGAGCGCGTCGAAAGCGACTGGGACGGCAGCGACGAGGAGGAGTGGGACTGAGCCGATAGGGCGCGGCCTGCATCCGGCAATCTCGGGTGGCGGGCCGCGCCCCGGGCACCGCATGCCGAACGCCGATATCCCTTCCCCGATCGCCTTGCTCCTCCTCCTGGCGATCGTCTCCGCCTCGATCTACCTGCTTCATCGCCGCGTCTCGTTCCTGCTCTGGGCCCTGGCGTGGGCCGGGCTCGCGGTGGCCCCGCTCCTGTCCCAGACGGCGCGATCGGGCTGGCCCGCGACCGTGGTCGCCGCGGCCGCCGCGGTGACGGTCGCACTGGGGAGCGCGGTGTGGGAGCGGGAGGAGTCCGCGAGCCCGGCGCTGGCCCTGTCCGGGATGGGAGCCCTGGCGCTCGTCCTCGTCACGATCCTCAGCCTCTCCGATCCCGGTGCCGCGGCGGCATCGGCGACCCGCTCCGGGCTGCTGGCCGCGGGCTGGATCGTGGCCGGCTGGCTCCTCTTTCGCCGCGGCCGCTGGGAGGCGCCGCTGGGGGCGACGATGACCGGCCTCGGTCTTCTCGTCTGGGGCCTGGTCCTGCCTCTCGAATGGGTCACCGTGCGCTGGCTCGCCGACCCGTGGTGGCTGTCCCAGGAGGCCTCCGCCGGGCTCGTGGTGGCGGTCGGCCTGGTGGTCATGGCCGCGGAGCTCTCGCGCGTCGGCCTTCGGATGGGCGGCGACCTCGAATTCCTGCTCGAGGAGGATCCCAACATGATCTGCGTGGTGCGGCAGGGAGAGGTGGTCTACGCCAACCGCGAGCTGCGCGAGCGCTTCGACAAGTCGCTCGCCGAGCTGCAGCAGGAGGACCGGCTTGCGTTCCTGACCGAGTCCGACCGGCTGAAGGCGCTCGAGCGGTCGGCCCGGCTCCGGCGCGGCGGGATCCCGCGCTACGAGACCGACTTCCTGGACGGCCGCGGGAGGGAAGTCCCGGTCATCGTGAACACCCATCCGATCGAGTGGCGCGGGGCGCCGGCCTGGCGCTACGAGCTGGTCGACATCTCCGGACGCCGCCAGGCGGAGCGGGAGGTGCGCGAGATGATGAAAGAGCTCCAGCGCGTGAACGCCGAGCTGGAGGACGCCAACCGGATGCAGGCCGAGTTCCTCTCCAATACGAGCCACGAGCTCAAGACCCCCCTGACCTCGATCATCGCCAACGCCGAGGTGCTGGAGTACGAGATGGTCGGCCCGGTGAACGACGAGCAGCGCCGCGTGCTCTCCAACATCTCGCGCAACAGCCAGAACCTGCTGGAGATGATCTCCCGGCTGCTCGCCTTCGCCCGCCAGCGGGAGGGGCACGAGACGCTGCGGCGCCAGGCGGTCCCGCTCCGAGCGCTGCTGGAGAGCGTGGTGGAGACGGTCCGCCCGCTGCTCGTAGAGAAACGACTGGAGATGACTCTCGACGTCGAGGAGGGCCTGCAGTGCAACCTCGACTCCGAGAAGATCTATCGCGTCTATCTGAACCTGGTCGAGAACGCGATCAAGTTCTCCGAAGAAGGGGTGATCCGGGTCGGCGCGCGGCGCGTGGGGGGGGAGATCGAGGGCAGCGTGGCCGACCAGGGGATCGGTATCCCGGCGGACAAGCTGGAGGAGGTCTTCCAGCCCTTCCGCCAGGTCGACGCTTCCGCCACCCGCAGCTACGGCGGCGTCGGGCTGGGGCTCGCGATCTCCCGCCATCTCGTCGAGCTCCACGGCGGCCGGATCTGGGCCGAGACCCCGGGCACGGGGGGCGCGACGATCCTGTTCCGGCTGCCGTGCGGCGCGGACGGGGCCGACACCGTCAAGCGCTGACGTGTCGGTCCGCGTCAGCGTGGTCGTGCCCGCGTGGAACGAGGCCCCGCGGCTGCCCCGCCTCCTGGACGCCCTCGGACG
>DATKCO010000121.1:0-23198 GCA_035513155.1 Gemmatimonadota bacterium
TCCCGCTGGTCGCCGGCGGGGGCCCGGCTCCGGCTCGACGCGAGCGGGAGCGCGGGCAGCGCGACGCGGCGGATCGAGGCGTGGGCGGAATGGGCCGGGGGCGGCTGGCGGGTCGCGGCGTGGCGGGAGATCCGATGAAGAGGCTTGACCTGGCCTCACTCTTGCTGCATTTGTAAGCACCCATCCACGCCACGCGGCCGAGGAGACCGGACGAAGCCGCGCGAAAACCAGTTGTGTAGCCACAGACGCCGGAGGCTGTCCGGTGTCCCCGGTTTCGTCGGAATTCTGAGATCTCTCAGAAATCCGAGGGGCCGTAGTGCAGCGAGGTGCGCATGGTGTTCGGCAAATCGCGCGGGACGGTCGCGGTCGATCTCGGCTCCGGCCAGGTCAAGATGCTGGTTCTCGAGAGCGGCTCCGTGGCGCCCCGGATCGGCGCGCTCGGCATCGAGCGGCTCCAGCCCGACGCGATCGTCGGCGGCGACGTGATGGACTACCACGTGGTCGTCGACGCGGTGCGCGATCTCCGCAAGCGACTCGACGTCAAGGCCCGTTCCGTGGCCACGGCGGTCTCCGGGCGCGACGTCATCGTCAAGCGCATCAAGATGGATCGCATGCGGGAGACCGAGGCCCGGAAAGTCATCCGCTGGGAAGCCGAGCAGCACGTGCCCTTCGATATGGACAGCGTGAGCCTCGATTTCGAGATCCTCGACCCCGAGGGGGACGGCCTCCAGATGGACGTCCTGCTCGTGGCCGCGAAGCTGGATCTGGTGCAGACCCGGATGCGGCTCCTCGAAGAGGCCGGCTTCGAGACCTCGATCATCGACGTCGACTCGTTCGCCGTCCAGACCGCCTTCGAGAGCGCCTACGACCACTCCGGCTACGGCAGCTTCTGTCTCGTCAACATCGGGCGGGAGGTGACGAACCTGAGCCTGATCGAGCAGACGACGCCGGTCCTGACCCGCGACCTCTCGATCGGGACGCGCCGCTTCGCCGAAGTGCTCGTCAAGGAGCTCGGGATCTCCCTGGAGGAGGCGGAAGCGCGCCTCCGCAGCGAGGGCCCGCTGGACGCCACTTCCCGCGAGGCGCTGAAGGAGCCCGTCGAGAGCCTGGTGGCGCCGGTCGAGCGCGCGCGCTCGATCCTCATGGGGGGCGACTCCCAGGGCCGCCTCGACGAGGTCGTCCTCTCGGGGGGCGGCGCGCGGCTGCCCGGTCTGGCGGAGTCGATCGAGCGCCGGCTGGGCACGAAGGTCACGATCCTCGATCCCTTCCGCGCGGTGGCCGCGACGAGCGAGATCGAGCGGATGGTGGCCGAGCACGGCGGCCCGCAGGTCCTGGCGGTGGCGGTCGGGCTCGGGCTCAGAGGGAAGGAACGCTAGCGCATGGTGCGGATCAACCTGGCGCCGGGGAAGGGCTCACGCGAGCAGCGGGAGCGCCGGATCCCGAGCGTCTCGATCTCCCGGCCCGACTGGCTCTCCACCTCGGCTCCCATGATCGTCGGGCTCGTGGGGCTGGTGGCGCTGCTCCTCGCCGTGTTCCTGTACTTCGGCGAGCGCCGCGGGATCAGCGAGGCGCAGGCGGCCATCGAAGAGGCGCAGGCGGACTCGGCCCGGTTCCACACCCAGATCGTACGGGTGCGCGCGATGGAGAACGTCCAGGCCCAGCTGGTCGCGCGGGTCGAAGTGCTGGAGGAGGTCGTCGACGGCCGGCTCTTCTGGATCCGGCTCCTCGAGAGCCTCTCGCTCCAGCTCCCCGACTACACCTGGCTCGAGGCCGTCAATCAGGAGGATCTGCCCCCCGAGGAGATCCGCATCGCGGGGGCCACGTTCTCGAACCCGGCGATCACCGCCTACATGCGCGGGCTCGAGGCGTCTCCCGAGCTGCGCGACGTCCGTTTGGTCGGCGTGACCCGCGCTCTCCGGCAGGACGTCCCCGTCCAGACGTTCACGCTCCTGGCCACGTTCGAGGAATTCGATCCGGTGGTGATCACCCCGCCCGACACGACGGTCGAGGTCGCACCACCCGACACACCGAGTGCAACGGAGGAAGAGCCATGACCCTCGACACGCGCGCTCTCGCCGCGCTTTCCTGCGCCCTCCTGATCCTGGGGACGGGCGCCTGCGATCTGAACGACCCGGACGAGATCCAGAACCAGGCCAACATGGCGCTGGTGCGGGTCCAGTTCTTCGCCTCCAGCGTTTCCCGGACGCCGGTCCCCGGCGTGCGGATGATCGTGGAGGCGCCGCAGCAGCAGGAAGGGGGCGGTGGAGGGCAGCAGCGCCGCTACGAGGGACCGGACGTCATCGCGATCTCCGGCGAGGATGGCATGGCGGAGGCGTTCGTGTTCCCCGGCTACCAGACCCAGCAGGGAGGTGCCGGCGAAGGCATCCCGCCCACCAGCCCGCTCGACCCCACCTTCCCGCCGCCCCTGATCTTCGCCGACGTGCGAATCGTGTTCCTCTACCAGGGCAACGTCGTCCCGTTCATCGACGGGCTCACGATCAACTCGGGCCGGCTCTTCGACCTGGGCGCGGTCTACCTGGACGAATTCGGCATCGTGGTCGACTAGGGTGGCCTTCGGTCTCGACACCCCCGAGCAGCAGCGAGCGGTCCTGTTCGCGCTGCTCCTGGCCGGCCTGGGGTACGTCTTCTGGTCGTACCTGTACTCCCCGATCCGGGAGGAGCGGCAGCAGGTCGAGGCGCGGCTCGACACCCTCCAGAGCTACAACGACCAGGCCCGGGCGCTGACCCAGCCGGCGCGGCTCCGGGACCTCGAGCGCAGGGAGGCCGAGTACCAGGTCAGACTGGCCGAATACGAGACCCTGCTGCCGTCGGAGGCCGAGGTCCCGACCCTCCTCGAGGAGGTCGCGTTCGCGGCGATCGAGAACAACGTCAAGATCGTCAATTTCGCGCCGATCCCGGAGATCTACGGTGACGTGCTGGTCGAGATCCCCTACGACGTGCAGGTCCAGGGAGACTACCACGACGTGGGCCGATTCCTGGCCTCGGTCGTCAGCTTCCCGCGCGTGGTCCGGCCCACCGTGAGCGAGATGCTGCAGTCCGAGGTCGGCGCCGTCCAGGGGCTCACCACCGCTCCCCAGACGCAGTCCGGGGCGGGGCAGGAGGCGGCCGCGCCCGAGTACGAGGTGCTGGTGACGATGCGCCTGTCGACGTACGTGCCGTCCGCGATTCGGAGGGACGCGTCGATCAGCGGGGCGCCGGAGGGCGTGCCGGTGGCGAGCTCGATCGCCGCGGGAAAGGACGTCGATGAGAGCTGATCCGCGCCGCATCCCGGCCTGGGGCGCCGCCTTCGCGATGCTCGCCCTGCCGATCGCCGTCGCGGGCCAGGAGGCCGCGGCCCGCGACACGGTCGTGATCGGGGTGGCGCCGGCGATCGCGCTGGAGCCGGCGATGTACGACGGCGGGGCGCGGCGCGACCCCTTCGACCCGTTGACCCTGGAGAGCGGGCTGTCCGGCCCGCGGTTCGAGACTCTGCGGATGACCGGCGTGTTCCTGGGCGCTCCGGGGAACAGCCTGGTGGTGCTCGAGGACCCGACCAGGCGCGGGCATTTCCTGCGCCTGGGCGAGGAGATCGCCGGAGCGAGGCTCATCCAGATCCTGCCGGAATCGGCCGTCTTCGAGGTCGAGGAATACGGAGCGGTCCGGCGTGAGGTTCTGCGACTCGAACGCAACGAGGAGAGACCATGATCGACCTACGAAAGATCTTCGTCACGGTCGCCGTCATCGGCGGGCTCGCGGGGCCAGGCCTCGGAGCGATCCTCGCGCAGCCGGCAGGCACGGCGGTGACGAACTTCCGGGTCCTCAGCGCGGGCGACGCGACGCAGATCGTGATCGAGACGAACGGCGCGATCCGCTACCGGGACGAGTTCCAGCCGCTGCCGCCGCACCTGACGATCGAGCTGCTCGCGGCGCAGCCGGTGCTTCCCCTGCGGCAGTACGACGAGATCTATCGCGGAGGGGTGCGGTACGCCGTCGTCAGCCAGCCTTCTCCGGACCGGCTGCGCTTCGACTTCGCCCTCACCGGCGTGAGCTCGTACGCGGTCTACCAGGAGGGGACGAACCTCTACGTCACGTTCGACAACCCGACCGGTCCGTTCGGGACGTTCGTGGCCGCACCCGACGCCGGCGTTCCGGCCGCGGCGGCGGCTCCCGCCGCCGGTGTCGTGACCCGTCGGGCGACGTTCGAGCCCGCCCACCTGGTCGTTCAGGACCCGCGGGACGAGCCCGGGCTTCCGGGCATCGATGGCGAGCGGGTCTCGCTGTCGTTCCAGAATGCGGACATCGAGACCGTCGTGCGCGCATTCGGGGAGGTCGCCAGGCACTCGATCGTCGCCGGCGCCGGCGTCGGCGACGTGACCGTGACCGCCGACATCCGCAACCAGCCCTGGGACGAGGCGCTGGTGACGCTGATGCGAGCCAACGGCCTCGAGGTGCGGCTCGAGAACGGCATCATCCGCGTGGACTCGGTGCAGAACCTGGCCGAGACCGAGAAGCTCGTCGATCTCCAGACGCGGGTGATCTCGCTCAACTTCATCGCCGCCGAGGACGTGGTGGCCGTCCTCGAGCCGCTCAAGAGCGAGCGCGGCGCGGTGCAGGCCGATCCCAAGACGAATGCGCTCGTCATCACCGACGTGCCGAACCGTCTCAATCAGCTGGCCGGCATCGTGCGCGAGCTGGACGTCCAGACGCCGCAGGTCACGATCAAGGCCAAGATCGTGTTCGTGAACAAGATCGACCTGCGGGAGCTGGGCGTGAAGTGGCGGATGGAGAACCTGCGCGACCTCACCGTCGACACCCACGTACTGGCCAACACCGAGGGGACGATCGCCGATCCGTTCCTCGACCTCTCGATCGGGACGCTGGCCTCGGGCCTCAACGTCGGCGGACTGCTCCAGGCGCTCGAGCAGCGCGAGCTGGCCGACATTCAGGCCGAGCCGCAGACCACCGTCCTCAACAACCTGCCGGCCGAGATCTTCGTGGGGGAGCGCACGCCCATCCGCGTCCTCGACATCGGCGCCGACAGCCCCCAGGCCCAGGCCACCGTCCAGCTCATCGAGACGGGGATCATCCTCAACGTGACCCCGCACATCACCTCGAACGGCAAGGTCCTCATGCAGCTTCGCGCGGAGCGCTCGGGCGTGGCGGTGGCCGATCCTGCCGTGGGCGTCACGTTCAACACCCAGCGGGCGAACACGCAGATCCTCGTCGATGACGGGGATACGGCGGTGATCGGCGGGCTGACCGTTCAGGACGTCTCCACGGTCCGGAGCGGGATCCCGATCCTCAAGGACATCCCCCTCCTGGGCGGCCTTTTCCGCAGCGAGCGGAAGCGCACCGAGAAGCGTGACCTGCTGATCTTCGTGACCCCGTACATCGTGCCCATCGATCGGCCGGCGACCGACATCATCACGCTGGTCTGTCTCGAGGATCAGTCCTGGTACCGGGGCGACGATTCGATCCTCCACAACGGCGAGCGGTGGATCGAGTTCGGCGCTCCGCGCCGGGTCGATCCGCGTGACCTGATCGCCGTCGGGAACTACCGCGGCGTGCCGATCTACACGACCGTCGAGACGGCCGCCGGAGAGATCTACCTGCCGCTGTGCGCGCAGGGCATGTATCAGGCCTATCGCCGCGTGGAAGCCATTCGCGGCACGACCGGATAGACGAGAGGAGCGCGGAACCGTGAATCACCTATCGTTCCACCGCAAACGCGCGGCGGCCGCGCTCGCGGTCGTCTGCGTCATGGCCTTCGGGGCCTGCGTGGAGGCCCCGCCGTCGGCCCTCGAAGGACCCGGGTCCGACATCGGCACGAGCATCATCCCGGTCACGAGCCAGCAGTTGTCGATCACGCTCGGGGACAGCCTGTTCCCGATCATCGGCGTGCGGGTGCTCGGGCCCGACGGATCACCCGTGCGCTCGGCAGTCGTCAAGTACACCGTGGTCTCCGGAGCCGGGGTGTTCAGCTCCGACAGCACGCTGACCAACGACCAGGGGTACACCCAGGTCCTGTTCGCACCACTGTCCACCGGCACGATCCTGGTCCAGGCGCGGAGCGGCGGGGACATGGTGACGTTCGCCTTCCAGGTCGCCAGCGACCCGAACCTGCCCGCCTCGTTCCAGATGGTGAGCGGGAGCGGCCAGACCGCCGTCGTGGGTTCGATCCTGCCTCAGCCGTTCGTCGTCCAGGTGCGCAACCCGGACGGGCTGCCGGTCGATTCGATCCCGGTCACATTCACGGTGCAGATCGCTCAGGGCGACTCGGCCAAGCTCGCCGCCGACCCGGGCGACTTCGGCACGGGCGGGCGTCAGGTCATAGTCCTGACCGACGCCGGCGGCTTCGCCCGCGCCTGGCTGCGCCTGGGGACCCAGGCCGGCCCCCATGTGGTGAACGCGATCGCCCTGGTCGGGCCTGCCGGGGCCCAGACGGCCCAGACGCTGACGTTCACGGCCAACGCGCTGCCGAGCCCGCGCGCGGCCCTGCTGCGCATCATCTCGGGCGACGACCAGACGGTCCCGATCGACACCCTGTTCGCCGGCGGGCCGCTCGACCGCAGCCGCGACCCGAACCCGCTCGTCGTGCAGGCGCTGGACGCCTTCGGCACCCCGGTGCCGGGAGTGGCGGTCCAGTGGCGGGTCTCCGATGGTGGCGGCTCGATGTTCGCCTTCACCACGTTCACCGACGCGCTGGGCTTCGCGACCAACTTCTACTTCGGGGTCACCGAGGGCCCCAACGCGATCGTCGCGATCGCCCCGGGCACCGATCCGGTGACGTTCGACATCACCGGCGAGGTCATCGCCGAACCGGAGCCCGCCGACGAGGGAGGCGGGGGCGGAGGTGGGGGCGGCTGATCCGCGGCCGGGCCGGACGATGCGACGGGGCGCCTCAACGGGCGCCCCGTTCGCATTGGGGCCGCCCGAGCGGATCGGTGGGCGGCAGGCCGACCCTCGGGGTAGCTTAGACTCTCATGACCGCGAAACCCGCATCCGGACGAGCGAAGGCCCCGAACCTGGTCATCGTCGAGTCGCCGGCCAAGGCGCGCACGATCGAGCGCTTCCTGGGGTCGGACTTCGTCGTCGAGGCCTCGATCGGTCACGTCCGCGACCTCCCCCGAGGCGCGAAGGAGATCCCGAGCCGGTTCAAGGGCGAGCCGTGGGCCCGCCTCGGCGTGAACGTCGAGGCCGGGTTCGAGCCCATCTACGTGACCGTCCCGGGCAAGTCCGAGCAGATCTCCAAGCTGCGCCGCCTGCTGGCGGGCGCGGAGACGCTGTGGCTGGCCACCGACGAGGACCGCGAGGGGGAAGCGATCAGCTGGCATCTCTGCGAGCTGCTCGACCCCGACGTGCCGGTCCGGCGGCTCGTCTTCCACGAGATCACGCGCGAGGCGATCGAGCAGGCGCTGGAGAGCCCGCGGGGCATCGACGACGGGCTCGTGCGGGCCCAGGAGGCCCGCCGCATCCTCGACCGCCTCTACGGCTACGAGGTTTCGCCGCTGCTGTGGCGCAAGATCCGGCCCAAGCTCTCCGCCGGACGCGTCCAGAGCGTCGCCGTGCGGCTGGTGGTCGAACGGGAGCGCGAGCGGCGCCGGTTCGTGGCGTCCGTCTGGCACGACCTGCTGGGCCGGTTCCGCCCCGAGGGAGGCGACGCCTTCGAGGCGGGGCTCGTGTCGGCGGACGGCCAGCGGGTGCCGAGCGGGCGCGACTTCGACTCCGCGACCGGCAAACCGGTCGGGGAGGGCCTCCTCCTGCTGGACGAGCCCGCGGCGGCCGCGCTGGCGGCGCGATTGGACGGGGCCGAGTTCCGCGTCACCGCCGTCCAGGAGAAGCCCTACGCGTCCCGGCCGGCCCCGCCGTTCACGACCAGCACGCTCCAGCAGGAGGCGAACCGCAAGCTCGGGTTCACCGCGCGCCGCGCCATGCGGGTCGCCCAGAGCCTCTACGAGAACGGCCACATCACCTACATGCGGACCGATTCGACGCACCTGGCCCGGGTCGCGGTCGAGGCCGCGCGCGACCTGGTGCGCACGGAGTACGGAGACGATTACCTGCCGGGCGAGCCCAGGACCTATCAGTCGAAGGTGAAGAACGCGCAGGAGGCCCACGAGGCGATCCGCCCCGCCGGCCACCCGTTCGAGCTCCCCGAGGCCCTGCGGAGCCAGCTCTCCGACGAGGAGTACCGGCTCTTCGAGCTGATCTGGAAGCGGACGGTGGCGAGCCAGATGTCCGACGCCCGCGGCCGGCGGATGACGATCCGGATCGAAGGCGGCGGCGCGGTGTTCGAGGTCCGCGGCAAGACGATCGACTTCCCGGGCTACCTGCGGGCCTACGTCGAGGGGAGCGACGACCCGAACGCCGAGCTGGCCGACCAGGAGCGCCTCCTGCCGCCGGTCGAGGAGGGCGAGCGGCTGGAGTGCCTCGAGCTGGAGGTCAAGGGACACACGACCCAGCCACCGGCCCGCTACACGGAAGCCTCGCTCGTCCAGGCCCTCGAGCAGCACGGCATCGGGCGTCCCAGCACCTACGCCTCGATCCTGGAGACGATCCAGGAGCGGGACTACGTCTACAAGAAGGGGAACGCGCTCGTGCCGACGTGGGTGGCGATCTCGGTCATCCGGCTGCTCGAGCGGCACCTGCCCGCCCTCGTCGACTACGAGTTCACCGCCGAGATGGAGGACGACCTCGACGCGATCAGCCGCGGGGAGCTCGGCCACATCGAGTACCTCCGCCGGTTCTACTTCGGCAACGGCGACCCGGGGCTCAAGGAGCTCCTCGACAGCAAGGTCGACGAGGTCGACGCCCGGGCGGTCTGCACGATCGAGATCGGCACGCCCGAAGGCGAGGAGCCGGTGGCCGTCCGCGTGGGACGGTACGGGCCCTACCTGCAGCAGGGGGAGGATCGGCGCGCCTCGATCCCCGAGGACCTGCCGCCCGACGAGCTGTCTCTCGACCGCGCCGTCGAGCTGCTGCGCCAGGGTGCGCTGGCGGACGAGCCACTCGGACGCGATCCGGCCTCGGGCGAGCCCGTGTACCTGAAGACCGGGCGCTTCGGCCCCTACGTCCAGCTGGGCCAGGGGGAAGGGGACGAGAAGCCGAAGCGGGTGTCGCTGCTCAAGGGGATGGACGCCGAGTCCGTCGACCTCGAGACCGCCCTCCGGTTGCTGTCGCTGCCGCGCGATCTCGGGCGCGACCCCGGGACCGGCGAGACCGTCGAGGCCCACGTCGGCCGCTACGGCGAATACGTGCGGCGCGGGAAGGAGACCCGCTCGCTCCCCTCGCACCTGTCGTCGCTCGAGGTCACGCTGGAGGAGGCGCGGGCGGTGCTGGCGCAGCCCAAGCGCCGCGGCCGCGCCCGCTCCGAGCCGCTCCAGACCTTCGACCCCTCGCCGGCCACCGGGAAACCGATCGAGCTGCGGGACGGCCGCTACGGCCCCTACGTTACCGACGGCTACACGAACGCCTCGCTCCCCAAGGACGTGGACGTCGAGGACGTGACCCACGACCTGGCGGTCGAGCTCCTCGCCGCGCGCGCGGCCCGCGGTCCGCGGAAGTCGTCCCGCAAGAAGGCCGGAAAGAAGGGCAGCAAGAGGGCTGGGAAGAAGGCTGGAAAGAAAGCGTCGGCCAAGCGGAAGAAGTCGTCCGCCAAGCGAAAGAAGAAGGCGACGTGAAGCGGGTCTGGATCGTCGGGGGCGGGCTCGCCGGGTGCGAGGCGGCTCTCCAGTGCGCACGCCTCGGCGTGCCCGCCGTCCTCTACGAGATGCGACCGCGGACGGGGACGCCGGCCCACCAGACCGACCGGCTGGCCGAGCTCGTGTGCTCGAACTCGTTCAAGACCACTCAGGTCGAGAACGCCCACGGCCTGCTCAAGGCCGAGCTGGAGCGGCTGGGCTGCCGGCTGCTCGAGCTCGCCCACGAGGCCCGGATCCCGGCCGGCTCGGCGCTCGGCGTCGACCGCGAGCGGTTCGCGGGCCTGGTGACCGACGCCGTCGAGGCGGAGCCGCTGATCACGGTCGTTCGGGAGGAGCGGGTGGATCTCGACCCGCGGGAGGTCACGATCGTGGCCACCGGCCCGCTCACGTCCGACGCGCTCGCGCGCCGGATCGAGGACATCCTGGGGGCCGGCAATCTGGCGTTCTACGACGCGATCAGCCCGATCGTCGCGCGCGAGTCGCTCGTCGAGGGCACGTTCTGGGCCGCGTCGCGCTACGGCAAGGGGGGCGACGACTACTTGAACTGCCCGCTCGACGAGCCGGAGTACGAGCGGTTCGTCGACGGGCTCCTCGGCGCGGAGCTCTTTCCGCTCAAGGAGTTCGAGCGCGACGCGATGTTCTTCGAGGGGTGCCTGCCGATCGAGGAGATGGCGCGTCGCGGCCGCGAGACCCTGCGCTTCGGACCGTTCAAGCCGGTCGGCCTGACCGACCCGCGGACGGGTCGGGAGGCCCACGCCGTGCTCCAGCTCCGCAAGGAGAACGCCGCCGGCACGATGTACAACCTCGTCGGGTGTCAGACGCGCATGCGGTACGGGGAGCAGAAGCGCGTCTTCGGCATGGTCCCGGCGATGGCCGAGGCCGAGTACCTGCGTCACGGCCAGGTCCACCGCAACACGTTCCTGCAGCACTCGGTCGCGCTCGATCCCTACGGCCGGCCGCGGAGCGGCGGCTGGCCGGGCCTGTTCTTCGCCGGTCAGCTGACCGGGGTCGAGGGGTACGTGGAGTCGATCATGAGCGGCCTGCTCGCCGCCTGGAACGCGGTCCGGGTCCTCGAGGGTGAGGAGCCCGAGCTGCCGCCGCGGGAGTCGATGATCGGCGGTCTCTACGCGTACCTGCGGGAGGCGGATCCGGAGCGGTTCCAGCCGATGAACGCGAACTTCGGCCTCGTCCCGCCCGCCGACCGCGGCATCCGGGGCAAGCGCGAGCGGCGCATGGCGCAGAGCGCCCGGGCCCTGGCCGCGCTCGAGGCGTGGGCCGGTGCCCGGGAGCCGGCCCACGCGCGCGTGGGGGCGCCGTGAGCGCCGCCACCCTCGACGGCCGGGTCCAGGACTTTCTCGAGTATCTGCGCACGGTCCGGAACTATCGCCCCAACACGATCGACGGCTACGGCCGCGACCTCGAGCGGTGGGCGGAGTTCTGCGCCGATCACCTCGGAACGGCCGCCCCCGACCTCGACGCCGTGTCGGCCGACGACGTCCGGGCGTACCTCGCGTGGGGCCTGCGGCAGGGCCTCGACCGGCGGACGATCGCCCGCCGGTTGGCGTCGCTCCGCGGGTTCTTCCGCCACGCCAGTCGCGAGGGATGGGCGCGGAGGAACCCGGCCCAGTCCGTCACGGTGCCGCGCCGCGGCCGCAGGCTGCCCCCCGTGATCCGCGTCGAGGCGCTCCAGGGCCTGATCGACGGCGCCCGGAAGCGGGAGGGGTTCTACGCCCGGCGCGAGGCCGCCCTGCTCGAGGTCGCCTACGGCGGCGGGCTCCGGGTGGGCGAGATCGCGGGGCTCTCGTGGGACGACCTCGACATGGAGGCGGGAACCGCGCGGGTGATCGGCAAGGGGGACAAGGAGCGCCGGGTGCCCCTCGGCGGCTCCGCGGCGGACGCGCTGGGGGCCTGGCGCGCGGAGCTCGCCGCAGCGGGCGCCCGCGGCGCGGCGGTGTTCACGAGCCGCGGCGGCCGGCGGCTGACCGTGCGGCAGATCCAGCGGATCGTGGGGAGCGCGCTCGCGCGGGCCGCCGAGCGCGAAGGGGTGAGCCCGCACACGCTGCGCCACTCCTTCGCCACCCATCTGCTCGACGGGGGCGCGGACATCATGGCCGTCAAGGAGCTCCTGGGCCACGAGTCGCTTTCCACCACGCAGCTCTACACGCATCTTTCCCGCGCGCGCCTCAAGGCCGCCTACGAGCTCGCCCACCCTCACGCCTGAGCCCATGAGCCCGTTTCCCATCCATGCCACCACGATCTGCTCGGTCCGCCGCGACGGCGCGGTCGCCCTCGGCGGCGACGGCCAGGTCACGCTCGGTGACACGGTGATGAAGAGCCGCGCGGTCAAGGTCCGCGAGATGCACGAGGGGCGGGTCATCGCCGGGTTCGCCGGTGCGGCCGCCGACGCACTGACCCTGTTCGAGAAGTTCGAGGAGAAGATCCAGCGCTGGCCGACCAACCTCGCGCGCGCGTCCGTCGAGCTGGCAAAGGAGTGGCGCTCCGACAAGATCCTGCGGCAGCTCGAGGCGATGCTCGCGGTGGCCGACAAGTCGACCAGCCTGCTCGTCTCCGGGACCGGCGACGTCATCGAGCCCGACGACGGGATCCTGGCGATCGGGTCGGGAGGCCCCTACGCGCTGGCCGCCGCCCGCGCGCTGGTCGAGTGCAGCGACCTGAGCGCGCGCGACATCGTGGACCGCTCGCTGACGATCGCGGGCGCGATCTGCGTCCACACGAACACCTACCTGAGCATCCTGGAGCTGAAGACGGATTGAGGCGGGTGACCGGACGCGCTTTCCGGCGCCGTTCCGCGGGCCCGCCTATATTCGCCCCCGCATGAACGAGCCCACCGAGACCACCGAGACGCTGACCGGGAAGGCCCCGCCCCGGCCCACCGACCCGGCGGCGGACGAGGACCCCTACGAGGCCCTCACGCCGCGGCAGGTCGTGGCCGAGCTCGACAAGTACATAGTCGGACAGGGCGACGCCAAGCGCGCGGTCGCGATCGCGCTCCGGAACCGCTGGCGGCGTCTCCGGGTCGACGAGGAGCTGCGCGACGAGATCCTGCCCAACAACATCATCATGATCGGGCCCACCGGGGTCGGAAAGACCGAGATCTCGCGCCGGCTCGCGCGCCTCGCCGACGCGCCGTTCATCAAGGTCGAGGCCTCGAAGTTCACCGAGGTGGGGTACGTCGGGCGCGACGTGGAGTCGATGATCCGGGACCTGATGGAGATCTCGGTCAACATGGTGCGGCAGGAGTGGGAGGACGAGGTCTACGACAAGGCTGAGGAGCAGGTCGAAGAGCGTCTCCTCGACCTGCTCCTGCCGCCGCTGAAAGGCGCGGAGACGGGCGGGACCGCGATGCGCCGCTACCTGGTTGACAAGCTCGGCGTGGCCGAGGCGGACGAGGAGGCCCCGACGGTCGAGGCCGAGGCCCAGCGCGAGCGCTCGCGCGACAAGCTGCGAAAGCTCCTGGCGGACGGGAAGCTGGAGGACCGGAAGGTGGAGGTCGAGACCAGCCAGACCCGCATGCCGTTCATCGAGGTGCTGTCCCCGATGGGGTTCGAGGACATGGACATCAACATGTCCGAGATGCTGGAGGAGATGCTCCCCAAGCGGAAGAAGCGGCGCCAGGTCACCGTGTCGGAGGCGCGCCGGATCCTGCTGCAGGAGGAGCTCTCCAAGCTCATCGACATGGACGAGGTCGTGAACGAGGCGGTCTACCGCACCGAGAACTCCGGCATCGTGTTCCTCGACGAGATCGACAAGATCGCCGGTGAGAAGGTGATCGGCGGGCCCGACGTCTCGCGCGAGGGCGTCCAGCGCGACCTGCTGCCGATCGTCGAGGGATCGAACGTCCAGACCAAGTACGGGCTCGTCCGCACCGACCACGTCCTGTTCATCGCGGCGGGCGCGTTCCACGTCTCCAAGCCGTCGGACCTGATCCCGGAGATCCAGGGCCGCTTCCCGATCCGCGTCGAGCTGCGGAGCCTGACCGCCGCCGACTTCGAGCGCATCCTGACCGAGCCGCGGAACGCGCTCACCCTCCAGTATCAGGCGCTGCTGGAGACCGAGGGCGTGACCCTGCGGTTCACCGCCGACGCGGTCCACGAGATCGCGCGCACCGCGGCGGAGGTCAACGACGCGATGGAGAACATCGGCGCCCGTCGCCTGCACACGATCATGACGCGCCTCCTCGACGACATCCTGTTCGACGTGCCCGAGGTGGAGACCGGGGAGGTGACCCTGGATGCGCAGGACGTGCGGGACAGGCTGCAGGATATTGTCCAAGACACCGACCTCCGGAAATACATTCTCTAGGGCGTTGAAGATGGCCCATCTGCGGCGTTGCCCTCCTCGTGTCTTCCTGCGGCGCACTTTGCAGTGCGCCTCGGAATCCTCTCGTCGGGCGCCTTGCATCTGGACCATCTTGAACGCCCTTCGGCGCCGTCGGATCCGTTGATGGAGGATTCGGGGGACGGGCGTGGCGAGGGGGCGCTGAAGCGGACGGCGCTGGTGGAGGTGCACCGCGGGCTGGGGGCGAAGATGGTGCCGTTCGCCGGCTTCCTGATGCCCGTCCAGTACGAATCGATCACCCGGGAGCACCGGGCGGTGCGGGAGCGGGTCGGGCTCTTCGACATCAGCCACATGGGCGAGTTCGAGCTCACCGGGTCGCGCGCGCTGGAGGCGGTTCAGCGGGTGACCGTCAACGACGCGTCGGCGCTGGTGATCGACCAGGCCCAGTACTCCGCGCTGGTGAACGAGGCGGGGGGGATCGTCGACGACCTCGTGGTCTACCGGCTCGCGGAGGAGCGCTGGATGCTGGTCGTCAATGCGAGCAACGTCGCCAAGGACTGGGAGCACGTCCGGGCCCACCTGTCCGGCGACGGCGTCGAGCTGCGCGACCGGTCGGACGAGGTCACGCTGCTCGCGGTCCAGGGCCCGGCGGCGGCGGCGGTCGTCAGCGCGGTGTCCGACGTCGCGGTCGACGACCTCGCGTTCTACTGGAAGCGGGACGGCGACGTGGCGGGCGTCCCGGTGATTCTCAGCCGCACCGGGTACACCGGGGAGGACGGGTTCGAGCTGTACTTCGACCGCGGAGGCTCGGAGGCCGTGTGGTCGGCCCTGATGGACGCCGGCGCGGAGCACGGGATCGAGCCCTGCGGTCTGGGGGCGCGCGACACGCTGCGGCTCGAGATGAAGTACGCGCTCTACGGCAATGACATCGACGAGGGCACCAACCCCTACGAGGCCGGCCTGGGGTGGATCGTGAAGCTCGACAAGGGGGACTTCGTGGGGCGGGACGCCCTGGCGCGGATCGTTGACGAGGGGCCGCGGCGGCGGCTGGTCGGATTCCGCCTCCACGAGCGCGGGATCCCGCGCGCCGGTTACCCGGTGCGGCTCGACGGCGAGGAGGTCTCCGAGGTCCGGAGCGGCGCGATGAGCCCCACGCTCGGCTACGGGATCGGGACCTGCTACCTGCCGAAGGGGAGGACGAAGGCCGGCACGCCGCTGGCGGTCGAGATCCGCGATCGCGCGCTCGCCGGCGAGGTCGTCAAGACGCCGTTCTACACCGGCGGGTCGCTCAGGCGCTGAGGGCCTCAGCGGCGCGCCGGCAGGATCGCCTGGCGGGCAAGCGCGATCTCGCGCCGGCTGAACTCGCCCAGCGCGAGGAACGCGACCGGCACGGCGAGCGCGAGGAGCCCGAGCTCGAGGACGAGCCCCGTCCCCGGAGCCGCCCAGGCCCGGGCCGCCAGCCCCGCCCCGAGCGCGATGAGCGCCGACCGGGCCACGCTCCCCAGCGGCGGCGCGACCCCCCACATGCGGGCCAGCCCGAGCAGGGTGAGGAGCGCCCCCGTCACCATCGCCCCGGTCGTGACCCACGCCGCGCCGATCGCCCCGTAGCGGGGGATCGCCCACAGGTGGGCGGCGATCGTGAGCGGGACGAGCGCGCAGAAGATCCAGGCCGGGATGTCGAGCCGCCCGCCGGCCACGAGCGCAGAGCTGGCCACTGCGATCATGACCAGCGCGGCGCCGGAGAAGACCAGCCGCGCGAGGATCGGGCCCGCGGCCGCGAACTCCACGCCGAAGATCAGCCGCACGATGCCGTCGGCGCCGCCCGCCCCGAGGGCGGCGAAGGGCACGAGCAGCAGGACGAGCCGGAGCGAGTCGCGGCTGATGTCGCGCGCGTGGTCGATCGCCCCCTCTCGCACCAGGCGGACGAGCGTGGAGAGGAGGAGCGGGGCGAGGGCGGCGCTGAACACGCTGCTCGCGCCGGTGAGGTTCCGGGCCGCGGCGTAGAAGCCGGCCTCAGCCGTCGAGCCCCCCAACGCCTTGAGCGCGAACAGGTCCACGTCATGGATGATCTTGACCGCGATCGAGGCCGCGACCAGTGGGAGCGTGGCGGTCAGGAATGGCCGGATCGAACTCGCTGGCCACGCGAACAGGGGAGCGCGGTCGTAGCGCCGGGCCACCAGCAGCTCGAGGGCCGAGGCCCCGATCGAAGCGAGGATCGCGCCCGTCACCGAGAGGCCGAGCCCGACCAGGACGAGGATGAGCACCATCCGCGCGATCCAGCGCGTGGCGACCGCGCGGGCGCGCCGGCCGTAGAGCCCCAGCCCGGTGGCGATGTTCCGGTGACAATGGCCATAGACGAACAGGGGGACATCGAGGGCGAAGAGGCGGAGGTGCCCCGTGAGCGACGGGATCGCCAGCGCGTGGGCCACCAGCGGCGCGGCGAGCCACACCGCGACCGCGCCCGCCATGCTGGACGCCAGGTGGATCTGGAGGATGCGGGTCGCGAGCGGCTTCCAGTCCGCGGTAGCCCGCACCGCGAGGATGGTCGAGCGCGACAGCAGCGACACGACGAGCCACTCCAGCCAGGCGACCGTCATCGCCGCCAGGCTGAACACGCCGTATCCGTCGGCGGCCAGCCAGCGGGTCAGGAACGCGACCGTGATCAGGCCGGTGGGGAACGCCAGCGATTCGGCCGCGAACAGACGCACGGTCCCCGTCAGCGTCTCGCGCCCCGCCTCGCTTCGTTCTCGGTGCTCCACGCGGAGATCGTATAGATTAACGCCGTCGCCGCACAGTGCGGCGGCTCCCGGACGCAGCCGGAGCCCAACCGCGGAGGGTCTCGAGCACCCGACGATGGATCGGACCGTAGTCATCGGCGCCGGGCCCGCGGGGCTCACGGCCGCCCACGAGCTCACCGAGCTCGGGCGGGACGTCCTGGTCCTCGAGAAGGACGACCTGGTCGGGGGCATCGCCCGCACGGTGGTGTACCGGGGCTACCGGTTCGACATCGGTGGGCACCGCTTCTTCACCAAGGCGGACTCAATCCAGCGCCTCTGGGAAGACGTCATGGGCGACGACTTCCTGGTGCGCCCGCGACTCTCCCGGATCCACTACCGCGACCATTTCTTCCACTACCCCCTCAAGCCGGTCGAGGCGCTGATCGGGTTGGGTCCCGTGGAAGCGCTGCGCATCCTCTTCAGCTACCTGCGGTCGCGCGCGTTCCCGATCCAGGAGGAGCGCACGTTCGAGGAATGGGTGGTGAACCGCTTCGGGCGCCGGTTGTTCGAGATCTTCTTCGAGACGTACACCGAGAAGGTGTGGGGCCGCCCGTGCAGCGAGATCGGAGCCGACTGGGCCGCCCAGCGGATCAAGAACCTCGATCTCGTGACCGCGGTGCGGAACGCGCTTCTCGGTGGGCGCGGGGACGGCGAGGTGGTCACGACGCTGATCGATCGCTTCCACTATCCCCGGCTGGGGCCTGGCATGCTGTGGGAGAAGTGGGCCGACCGGCTGGCCGAGCGCGGCGTCACGATCCGGATGGAGTCGGAGGTGACCCGGCTCGTCCACCGCGACGGCCGGGTCGTCGCGGCCGAGACGCGGGACCCGGCCGGCGCGGTGGAGCGGATCGAGGGAGATCACTTCATCTCGACGATGCCGGTCCGCGAGCTGGTCGCGGCGCTCGAGCCGCCCCCACCGCCGGCGGTCGTGGCGGCGGCGGATCGCCTGCGATACCGCGACTTCCTGACCGTCGTGCTGATCGTGGACGAGCCCGAGCTGTTCCCCGACAACTGGATCTACATCCACTCCCCGGACGTGCGCGTGGGGCGGATCCAGAACTTCAAGAACTGGAGCCCGGAGATGGTCCCCGACCCGACCCGGACCTCGCTGGGGCTCGAGTACTTCGTGCACGAGGGGGACGACCTGTGGAGCATGACGGATCCCGAACTGATCGAGCTCGGGAGCCGGGAGACCCAGCGGCTGGGCCTGATCGAGGCCGGTAGCGTGCGCGACGGCACGGTGGTCCGGGTCCGTAAGGCGTATCCCGTCTACGACGCCGGGTACCAGGAGTCGCTGGCCACGATCCGGAGCTGGCTCGAGGGGATCGGGAACCTCCAGCTCGTGGGCCGGAACGGGCAGCACCGCTACAACAACCAGGACCACTCCATGCTGACCGGCATCCTGGCGGCCCGCAACGTCGCCGGCGAGCGCCACGACGTATGGGCGGTCAACGTGGACGACGAGTATCACGAGGCGGGCCAGGGGGGCGACCGGGCGACGCCCGGCGCCGCGCGCGACCCCTCGCTCGAGCAGGTCCTGGCCGACGCCTTCGCCCGCTACGACCCGCTCGCGCTCGGTGGGGGGGTCGGGATCGTCGCGGGAGTGGGCCTGTTCCTGGCCACCGCGCTCGCGCTGCTCCAGGAGCCGGGGGATCCGGGGCGCGTGCTCTCGCTCATCGGCCAGTACCTGATCGGCTACGAGGTGAGCTGGATCGGCGCCGGCGTGGGCCTCCTGGGCGCCGGGACCGGGGGCTTCGCGTTCGGCGCGGCGCTCGCCGGCGCGATCAACCGGCTGATCGGGTGGCACGAGGGCCTGCTCCGCCGCCAGATCGAGGAGCTCGTCCTCGATCCGCTGGAGGCGCCCGAGTGAGCGCTCCGGTGACGCCCGAGGAGCGCCAGCTCATCCGGGCCTCGGTGGCGCGGCTCCGCGCCGGGATCCTGGCGCTCGTGTTCGCCATGATGACCGGCACGGGCCTGTTCGTGGCGACGGCCTGGCTCCTGATCAAGGGCGGGCCGAACGTCGGCGCGACCCTCGGGCTGCTGGGGAACTACCTGCCCGGCTACGCGGTCACCTGGCCCGGCGCGGTGGTCGGGCTCCTGTACGGCGCCGCGATCGGCGCCTTGGCCGGCTGGTCACTGGCGCGGATCTACAACCGGCTGGCCCGGCACCCCTGAGCGTTTCCGCCGCTCACGTCGCTCGCCGCTCCCACACGTATCCCGCCGCGTTGGCGACCTGGCACATCGCGAGCAGCAGCGACATGCCGGCCCTGCCGCGCAGCCGCTCCCGCCAGGGGTAGAGCAGGAGGTCGCGGTAGAACGACAAGGGCTCGGGAACCGGCGGGCTGCCCCGGATTTGGTGGAACTGGGCCGCTCCACGGCCATAGGTGAAATGCAGCTTGAGGAACGACCCCAGGCCCAGCCGGTGGAAGTGGAAGACCACGGCCTGCGGGACGTAGCGGAGCCGGCCGCCGGACCGGACCCAGCGCAGGCACAGCTCGCGATCCTCGCCTCCCGCCCGGGTGAAACGGGTGTCGAAGCCTCCGATCCGCTGGAACTCCCGGCGCGGCAGCGCCAGGTTGTTGGTCGTGAACATCGGGTCGGCCTCGCCGGTGTTGTAGTACTCGTACAGGTAATCGATCAGCGTCTGGCTCGTCCTCGAGTAGGCGTTCCGGGTCAGCGTGTTGACCGTGCGGCCACCCAGCCCCGCCCCGGGATGGGCGGCGGCCTCCCGCCCCAGCGTGGCCAGCCACTCCGGGGCGGGGACGCAGTCGTCGTCGAGGAAGGCCAGCAGCTCCCCGCGGGCTTCCGCGGCGGCCCGGTTCCGGGCCGCGCCCGGTCCCGCGTTCGGCTGCCGGATCACCCGCGCGCGGGCGCGCTCGACCGCGTCGGGGAGGGCGTCGGTCACCGGAACCCTGCTCCCGTCGTCGACGACGATCGTCTCGAACTCCGCGGCGGGCAGCTCCTGCGCGGCCACCCCCTCCAGGCAGGCCCGGAGCTGCTGCGGCCGGTCCAGCGTGGGGATGACGATCGAGTACCGCACGCCCTCTCCCGTCACGACGCGCGCGCCGGGGGGAGGTGGTATCTTGGTCCGTGCATGGAGGAAGCCCCCCTGATCTCGGTCATCGTTCCCGTACGTGACGGAGGCGCGGCGTTCGACCGCTGCCTCGCTGCCCTCACCCCCACCCTCGGCGACGACTGCGAGCTGATCGTCGTGGACGACGGATCGGCCGACGACTCCGCGGAACGGGCGCGGTCTTCGGGGGCCACCGTGATCCGCTCGCCTCGCTCCCGCGGACCTGGCGCGGCGCGCAATCTCGGCGCCCGGAGCGCGCGGGGCGAGTGGCTCCTGTTCCTGGACGCCGACTGCGAGGTGCTGCCCGACACGATCGCGGTCGCGGCCGACGCCGCCCGTGCCGGTGGCCGCGAGCGGATCGACGCGATCTTCGGAAGCTACGACGACGCGCCCGCCGCGTCAGGGGTGGTCGCCCGCTACAAGAACCTGATCCACCACTACGTCCACCAGCGGAGCGGCGCGACCGCCACGAGCTTCTGGGCGGGCTGCGGGGCGGTCCGGCGCGAGACGTTCCTCGCCGTGGGCGGGTTCGACGAGGCGCGCTACCCGCGCCCGAGCATCGAGGACATCGAGCTGGGGTACCGCCTGGTGGACGCGGGGCACCGGATCCGCTTCACGCCGGGCATGATGGTCAAGCACCTCAAGGCGTGGACGCTGCCCGGTCTGATCCGGACCGACGTCCGCGACCGCGGGATCCCGTGGACCGAGCTCATGCTGAGCCGCGGCCGGATCCCCGACGAGCTGAACGTCCGCTGGCGCGAGCGGCTCAGCGTGGCCGCGGCCTGGGTCCTGATCCTGTGCCTGGTGGGCTCGCTGTGGCGGCCGGGGCTGCTGGTGGCGGTCGCCGCGTGCGGGGCGTGGCTCCTGTTCGCGCACCGCGACCTGTACCGGTTCTTCGTCCGCCGCGGCGGCGTGGCGTTCTCGCTCGGTGCCCTGGCGCTGCATTGGCTCTACCTTACGTATTGCGGGATCGCCTTTCTCTGGGGAGCGGCCCGACACGCTCGATCGGGCTGACGCCGGGGGGAACGGAGGCGCGCTCGGCGGGTACGGAACGGGACCTCTTCACGGGAGACCACGATGCGACACCTGACGATCGCCACGATCGCGCTCGCCGCGCTCGCCTTCCTGCCGCGGACGTCCCTCGCCCAGCCCGCGACCTGCACGGTCGTCTACGTGGTGGACGGCGACACGATCAACTGCGAGGGCGGGGCCACGGTCCGCCTCCTGCTCGTCGACGCCCCGGACCAGGGCAACTTAGGGGAGCAGGCGCGTGCCTACGTGATCAGCCTCGCGCCCACGGGCAGCCAGCTCCGGCTGGAGTACGACGAGAGTCCGCGCGACAAGAGTGGGCGCTGGCTCGCCTACACCTTCCTGCCGGACGGCACGTTCCTCAACAAGCGCCTGGTCGAGAAGGGGTTCGCCTACGTGGAGTTCTCCGCCAAGAACCGGGCGCGGCTCCAGGAGCTGCGTCAGGCGGAGCAGGGCGCGCGCGGTGAGCAGATGGGCCTCTGGTCCCAAGCGGACTGGTAGTCGATCCGGCGGCTCCGGGCCGCCTGCTCGACCCCGCGCATGGGCGGCCGCCCGGCCCGCTCGTATCTTGCCCCCATGACTGCCGAAATGGCATGGACCCGCCGCGCCGCGGTCCTCACGGTCAGCGACCGTGCCGCCGCCGGTGAGCGGGAGGACGCCAGCGGGCCCCGCCTGGCGGCGCTCCTCGCCGAGGCCGGCTGGCAGCTCGCCGGCCAGCGGCTCGTCCCCGACGAGGCGGCCGCGATCCGGACCGCCCTCGTCGCGCTCGCGGACGAGGGGATCCCGCTCGTCCTGACCACGGGCGGCACCGGGCTCTCGCCCCGGGACGTGACCCCCGACGCGACCCGCGCGGTGGCGGATCGGGAGATCGCGGGGATCGCGGAGGCGGTCCGGGCCGCCGGGCTCGGCGAGACCCCCCACGCGATGCTCTCCCGCGCCACCGCGGCCGTCCTCGGCCGCACCCTGATCGTCAACCTCCCCGGCAGCCCGCGCGGCGCCGAGAGCGGCTTCCGGACGCTGGCCCCGGTCCTCGAGCACGCCGCGCGCCTGGTTGCGGGAGTCCCGCTGGCGGACGCCGACCATCGCGCCGCCGACGCGCGATGAGCGTCCTCGTCAGCCGCTACGACCCGGAACACGCGGTGCGCGCCGAGCAGGCGCTGGCCAGCGCCGGCCACGACGTGCATGTCGTCGACTCGCTGCGCGAGATCCGCGAGCGGCTGCGGGGGGAGGGGGGAGCCACGCTGGTGGTCCTGACCGGCGGCCTCGAGGAGCCGGCGATGCGGGACCTCCTGCGGGAGCTGGCGGAGGCCTCGGCGCCGACCGCGGTCGTGGCGCTCGCCGAGCGGCTGGAGGCCGACCGGATCGAGCGCTGGCGCGGGCGCGGGATCGACGAGGTCCTGGGGAAGCCCTTCGACCCCGACGAGCTGAGACTGGTCGCCCGCCGGCTCATCATCCGCGAGGAGCTGGTGGGGCGGACCCGGATCGTGGGCCGGTCCGAGGCGGTCAAGATGGTGCTCGAGCGGGTCGCCCAGTTCGCCCCCGTCCACTCGACCGTCCTCATCGAGGGGGAGAGCGGCACGGGCAAGGAGCTGGTCGCGCGCGCGATCCACGATCTCTCGCCACGCGCGGCGCGGCCGTTCATCGCCGTCAACTGCGCGGCTCTCGCCGAGAGCCTGCTGGAGTCCGAGCTGTTCGGCCACGAGAAGGGGGCCTTCACCGGCGCGACCAGCCTGCGTAAGGGCCGGTTCGAGATCGCCGACCGTGGCACCCTGTTCCTCGACGAAGTCGGCGAGATGCCCGCCACGACCCAGGTGAAGCTGCTCCGGGTGCTGGAGGAGCGGGAGTTCATGCGGGTCGGCGGCTCGGCGCCGATCCGCGCCGACGTCCGAGTCATCGCCGCCACGAACAAGGATCTGGAGGAGGAAGTGCGCGAGGGCCGCTTCCGCCGCGACCTCTACTACCGGCTGGCGGTGCTCTCGATCCGCATGCCGCCGCTGCGCGAGCGCCGCGAGGACATCCCGCTCCTCATCCATCACTTCGTCCAGGAGTTCTGCCGCGAGAACGAGCGGGAGTTCAAGGGCATCACCGACGAAGCGATGGAGATCCTGCAGAACTACGACTGGCCCGGGAACGTCCGCGAGCTGAGGAACCTGGTCGAGAGCATGCTCGTGCTGACCCCCGGAAGCCGGATCCGGCCCCGCGACATCCCCGACGAGATCTACGCGCGCGCCAACCCCCAGCGGCTGCTGCCCGTCGCGATGCCCGAGGAGGACGGCGAGGGCGCGCCGTCGACCCGGCGGATCGAAGCCCTGCTGGGGT